>NZ_JAVRQA010000319.1:0-13029 GCF_032161845.1 Mycobacterium sp. | reverse complement strand
CTGCCGATCCCGCCGGGGATGGCAAGGCCACGTGCCCGCCGGTGTCGATCGCCATGGCGGGTGCGCTCAACGGCCCCGACGCCGCGCTTGGCATCAACATCAAGAACGGCGTGCAGCTCGCCATCGACAAGCACAACGCCGCCAATCCCGGCTGCCAGGTGCAGTTGAAGCCGTTCGACACCGAGGGTGATCCGCAGAAGGCCACCGGCGTCGCCCCGCAGATCGTCGACGACCAGTACACGATTGGGTTGGTTGGTCCCGCCTTCTCCGGCGAGACCAAGGCGACCGGCACGGTGTTCGATCAGGCCGGCCTCGTCGCCGCCACTGCCTCGGCCACCAACCCGACGCTGAGCGAGAACGGCTGGAAGACCTTCTTCCGCGGGCTGGCCAACGACGGGGTGCAGGGCCCCTCAGTGGCCAACTACCTGAAGAACACGCTGGGCTACAAGAAGGTCTGCGTCGTCGACGACAGCACCGACTACGGCCTCGGCTTGGCGACGCCGATCCGAGAGACCCTCGGGCCGGTGGCTGATTCGGCCTGCAACATCCAGGTGAAGAAGGGTGACAAGGACTTCTCCGCTGCCGTCACGCAGATCAAGGGAGTCAGCCCCGACGCCGTCTTCTACAGCGGTTACTACTCCGAGGCTGCGCCGTTCGTCTCGCAGTTGAAGGATGGCGGGGTCACGGCGACGTTCGTCAGCGCCGACGGCACCAAGGACCCGGAGTTCGTCAAGCAGGCGGGCGAGTCGTCCAAGGGCTCGATTCTGTCCTGCCCGTGCGGCCCGGCCACGGGTACGTTCGCCGAGGAGTACACCAAGAAGTTCGGCCAGGAGCCGGGCACCTACAGCACTGAGGGCTATGACCTCGGGACCATCATGCTCAAGGGCATCGATTCGGGCGCCATCACCCGCCCGGCGCTGTTGGATTACGTGAAGAACTACAACGGTCAGGGCGTGGCGCGTAATTACCAGTGGGCGCCCACTGGTGAGCTCACCACCAACCTGATCTGGATCTTCAAGGTTCAGTAGTCGCTGACACGAGGCGCGTCCGAAGCCGCACGGCTCGGGCGCGCCTCGTATCCATTTACCTGCAAGGAGCCGCCGCCGGTGTTATTGGCCGCCAACATCAACTTCAACGTCGACGGTCTGCTGAACGGCTTCTGGCAGTTGACGATCGACGGTCTGTCGTGGGGCGCCATCTACGCGCTGGTTGCCGTCGGCTACACGTTGGTCTTCGGCGTGCTGCGGCTGATCAACTTCGCCCACTCCGAGATCTTCATGCTCGGCATGTTCGGCACCTACTTCTGCCTCGACCTCATCCTCGGGTTCACGCCGAGCGGCAACGCCTACAACAAGGGCGTCCTGCTGACAGTCGCCTATCTCGCGATCGCGATGATCTTCGCGATGCTGGTATCAGGTTCGGCCGCAGTCGGTTTGGAGTTCATCGCCTACCGGCCGCTCCGGCGTCGAAACGCCAGGCCCCTGACGTTCCTGATCACTGCGATCGGCATGTCGTTCGTGCTTCAGGAGTTCGTGCACTTCATCCTTCCGCACATCATCAAGGGCTACGGCGGGTCCAACGCCCAGCAACCGATCATTCTGGTGCAGCCCAAGACTCAGTTCACCGTATTCGGCGCCACCGTCTCCAACGTCACGCTGGTGATCGTCGTCTCCGCGTTGGTGCTCGCGGTGTTGACCGACATCGCGATCAACCGCACCAAGTTCGGCCGCGGTATTCGCGCGGTGGCGCAGGACTCGACGACCGCGACCCTGATGGGGGTCTCCCGCGAGCGGATCATCATGAGCACGTTCCTGATCGGTGGTCTGCTTGCTGGCGCCGCGGCGCTGCTGTACACGCTCAAGGTGCCGCAGGGCATCATCTACTCCGGCGGTTTCTTGCTCGGCATCAAGGCCTTCTCGGCCGCGGTCCTCGGTGGCATCGGCAACCTGCGCGGTGCGTTGTTGGGTGGCCTGATCCTCGGCATCATGGAGAACTACGGCCAGGCCTTGTTCGGTACGCAGTGGCGTGACGTCGTGGCATTCGTGCTGCTGGTTCTCGTCCTATTGATCCGACCGACCGGCATCCTCGGTGAGAGCCTCGGGAAGGCGCGAGCATGAGTCACCAGGCGGGACCCCAGGGCGGTCAACGCATGACGACGGCGCAGCGACTGCTGGCACCCGGCGACGGCCTACGGCAGTGGTGGTCGGACCTGAGCAGACCGGCGAAGTGGATCTTCGGTGTCGTCGGCTTTGGGCTGTTGGCGTTGTTGCCGTTGTACACACCGGGATTCGTCGACACGCCGGGCATCAGTTTCGGCGGCACCATGGCGGCGTTCGCAATGGTGGCGATCATTGCGATCGGCCTCAACGTCGTCGTCGGCCAGGCGGGCCTGCTCGACCTGGGATACGTCGGCTTCTACGCCGTCGGTGCGTACACCGTCGCGTTGCTCACCAGCCCCGACAGCCCCTGGAACCAGATCAGCGCCACCGGGTTCTTCAGCAAGGACTGGGCATGGCTGTCGTGCGTGCCCATCGCCATGGCGGTGACGGCGATGGCGGGCTTGATTCTCGGCATTCCCACGCTGCGACTGCGCGGTGACTACCTGGCGATCGTGACACTGGGCTTCGGCGAGATCATCCGGCTGCTCGCCGACAACCTCAACGACATCACCAACGGGTCGCGCGGCCTCAACCAGATCGCCTACCCGCGGGTGGGGGAGAGCGAACGGTTGCCGAACGGTGTGTTCTCCAGCGGCAACTCGACGGGTCACGCCAATTACGGCACCTGGTGGTTCTGGCTCGGGCTGGCCCTGATGATCGGCATCCTGCTGCTGGTCGGCAATCTGGAGCGCAGTCGGGTCGGTCGCGCCTGGGTGGCCATCAGGGAGGACGAGGACGCCGCAGAGGTGATGGGCGTCAACACCTTCCGCTTCAAGTTGTGGGCGTTCGTGATCGGTGCGGGCATCGGCGGGCTCTCCGGAGCGCTGTACGCCGGTCAGGTGCAATACGTCGCGCCGACGAACTTCAACATCATCAACTCGATGCTCTTCCTGGTCGCCGTGGTGCTCGGTGGTCAGGGAAACAAGCTCGGAGTGATCTTCGGTGCCTTCATCATCGTCTACCTACCCAACCGACTCCTCGGAGTGGAACTGCTCGGCGTCAACCTCGGCGACCTCAAGTACCTGTTCTTCGGGCTCGCTCTGGTGGTGCTGATGATCTTCCGTCCGCAGGGCCTGTTCCCCGTGCGACAGCAGTTGCTCGCGTACGCCACGTCGGCGCGCAAGCTGTTGAGCAAGGCCGACGATTCGAAGGCGGCCGCATGATGAGTGAAGAACCCGTGATCGACGAGGAGATGGCGGCGCTGCACCGCGAGGTGAAGGCGGCCGAGGGCGAGACACTGCTGCAGACCACGGATCTGACCGTGAAGTTCGGCGGTCTGACGGCACTCGATGCGGTGACGTTCGACATCAAGCGTGGCGAGATCCTCGGGTTGATCGGCCCCAACGGCGCTGGCAAGACGACGTGCTTCAACGCGATCACCGGGGTGTACCGACCCACCTCGGGCACGGTGACCTTCGACGGCGCTCCGCTGGGAAAGATCAAGCGGCATCAGATCACCCGGCGCGGCATCGCCAGAACGTTCCAGAACATTCGGCTATGGGGCGAGATGACGGCGCTGGAGAACGTCGTCGTCGGCACGGATGCCAGGCACAAGACGTCAGTCCCCGGCGCCCTGGTCCGGACGCCCCGCCACCGGCGCGAGGAGAAGTCGGCAATCGAGAAGGCCGCTGCGCTGCTTCAGTTCGTTGGCATTTCCCAACGCTCCGACGAGAAGGCCAAGAACCTGCCGTACGGCGATCAACGCCGGCTCGAGATCGCCAGGGCCTTGGCGACCGAGCCCAAGCTTCTGTGTCTCGACGAGCCTGCCGCCGGCTTCAACCCGAGCGAGAAGTCGGCACTCATCGAACTGATCCAGGCGATCCGGGACGACGGGTACACCGTATTGCTCATCGAACACGACATGCGATTGGTCATGGGTGTCACCGACCGGATCGTGGTGCTGGAGTTCGGGCGCAAGATCGCCGACGGTCTGCCTGCCGAGATCCGCGAGGACCCGAAGGTCGTCGCCGCATACCTGGGGGTGCCCGATGACGAGCTCGACTGAGGTAACCGACAACAGCGACGCCGAGGGGCGTCCGGTGCTGCTCGAGGTCCGTGACGTCGTGGTGCACTACGGCAGAATCCAAGCGCTGCACGGGGTTTCGCTGAAAGTGCACGAAGGTGAACTGGTCACCCTGCTGGGATCCAATGGTGCTGGCAAGACCACGATGATGCGGGCGATCTCCGGCTTGCGGCCGCTCACGTCGGGTTCGGTGTGGTTCGACGGCCAGGACGTCTCGAAGGTCAAGGCCCACCGCAGGGTCACCGACGGGCTGATCCAGGCACCAGAGGGACGCGGGGTCTTTCCAGGGATGACCGTGGTCGAGAACCTCGAAATGGGTTGTTACGGACGCAAGTTCCCGACCAAAGCCGAGCACCGTGAGCGCTTCGACTGGGTGCTGGAGACGTTTCCGCGCCTCGCCGAACGGCGCAGTCAGGTCGGCGGCACGCTGTCGGGTGGGGAGCAACAGATGCTCGCCATCGGCCGCGCGCTGATGGCACGGCCCAAGGTGCTGCTACTCGACGAACCGTCGATGGGCCTGGCGCCGATGGTCATCTCGCAGATCTTCAGGATCATCTCCGAGATCAACAAGCAGGGCACCACGGTGCTGTTGGTCGAGCAGAACGCCCAGCAGGCGCTGAGCCGGTCCGACCGCGCCTACATCTTGGAGACGGGGTCGGTCACCAAGTCGGGCAATGCCCGAGACCTGTTGGCCGACGACAGCATTCGCGCGGCCTACCTCGGCGTGGCCTGAGTTTCAGCTGCGCGCTAGCGGGCGACGATGACTGAGGAGCCGTGGCCGAAGAGGCCCTGGTTGGCGGTGATGCCGACGGTGGCGCCGTCGACTTGCCGGCCGGTCGCCTGACCCTTGAGCTGCCAGGTGAGTTCACAGACCTGGGCGATGGCCTGGGCGGGGATGGCCTCACCGAAGCACGCCAGGCCGCCGGACGGGTTGACGGGGATGCGGCCACCGAGGGTGGTGGCGCCGCTGCGCAGGAGTTCTTCGGCTTCGCCCTTGGCGCACAACCCGAGATGCTCGTACCAGTCCAGCTCCAGTGCGGTGGACAGGTCGTACACCTCGGCCAGGCTGAGGTCTTCTGGCCCGATGCCCGCTTCGGCGTAGGCGGCGTCGAGGATCTGGTCCTTGAAGACGCGATTGGGTGCGGGCACGACGGCGGTGGAATCGGTGGCGATGTCGGGTAGTTCGGGCAGGTGCTGCGGGTAGCGCGGGGTCACCGTCGACACCGCCCGCACCGACGGCACGCCCTCGAGGGAGCCGAGGTGCTTCTCGGCGAACGACTTCGACGCCACGATCAGTGCGGCGGCTCCGTCGGAGGTGGCGCAGATGTCGAGCAGGCGCAGGGGATCGGAGACGACGGGGGAGGCCAGCACGTCGGCGGTGGTGACGTCCTTACGGAAGCGGGCGTTCGGATTCTGTAGGCCGTGGCGGGCGTTCTTCACCTTGACCTGGGCGAAGTCCTCAAGGGTGGCGCCGTAGAGGTCCATCCGGCGGCGCGCGAGCAGGGCGAAGTACACCGGGTTGGTGGCACCGATCAGGTGGAAGCGCTGCCAGTCGGGATCATTGCGCCGTTCGCCGCCGACCGGGGCGAAGAAACCCTTGGGGGTGGTGTCGGCGCCGATGACCAGGGCCACGTCGCAGAATCCGGCGAGGATGTGGGCGCGCGCGGACTGCAAAGCTTGGGAGCCCGATGCGCAGGCGGCGTAGCTCGAGCTGACGGGGACGCCGTTCCAGCCCAGCTTCTGGGCGAACGTGCCGCCGGCGACGAAGCCGGGGTAGCCGTTGCGGATGGTGTCGGCACCGGCGACGAGTTGGATCTGGCGCCAGTCCAGGCCGGCCTCGGCGAGTGCGGCGCGGGCGGCGACGACGCCGTACTCGGTGAAGTCGCGGCCCCACTTGCCCCACGGGTGCATGCCGGCGCCGAGGATGTAGAGCGGTTCCGGCGGGCCGGAGCGAAGCGACTCGGGGGATGTGTACGGCGGGCCGGAGCGAAGCGACGGGTCCGGGGTGCTCACGAGGCGATCCTCCAGGCGTAGACGGTCCGCACGAAGCCATCCTCGTCGGTATAGAGCGGCATGGTCGTCAGCTCCATCTCCATGCCGACCTTCAGGTCGGCGGCCAGGGTGCCCTCGACGACCTTGCCAAGCACGATGATTCCCTCTTCGGCCAGTTCCACCGCGGCAACGGCGAACGGCTCGAACGGATCCGGCGACGGATACGGCGGGGGTGGGGCGTACTGGTTTTCGGTATAGCTCCACAGCGTGCCCCGCCGCGACATCGGCACCTGGTCGAGCTGGTCGCCGTCACATGCCGGGTTGGGGCAGTTGTTCTCGCGCGGTGGGAACACGAACGTCGCGCACTGTGTGCACTTGCCTGCGATGAGGTGGGCAACCCCGGTGTCGTCGGTGGCGAACCACCCGTCGATGGCCGGTAGTTGCGCTTGGGCGTCCGTAGATCCTGGCACGCGGCAAGCGTAATCGATCGACGCCCGGAAACTGAAACGTGTTCCAGTTGTCGTGGGGTTCGTGAAGTTGGGATCGGTAGCGATCAGACCCCTGTGCACTAGCGGCGGAGTAGCGTCCCGGACATCTCAGTCCGAGACCCGGAGATCGGAGACAGCGATGGGATTCTTCAACAAGGCGAAGGAAGCCGCTCAGCAGGCGCAGCAGGCGTTCGCCCAGCAAGGTCCGGGCGCCGTGCACGTTCAGGGCGCCGGTCCGATCGACCCGGCCATCTTGGGCGGGCCATCGACCCGCTCGGTGGCCGCGGACGATCCGATCTGGCAGCCCATCAACGGCATCTCGCTGCAGGACTACGGCGAGCTCGCGCGCGAGGCTCAGGCCCGCGGGATCAACGACGAAGCCGGAATGATCACCCTGGCCCAGGAGCGGGGCTGGGATCCTGCGGATACCAAGGCCGCGCTCGACGGCTGGGTTCAGCGGATGGGCCAGTCGATGGCCGTCGGCCAGCAGTTCCGCAAGTTCCTCGGCTACTGACCGGGACTGATCACGATGCCCAACCCCTTCAAGGACTGGGCCCGGATGTACGACGCCAACAAGCAGTACTTGGAGTCGCAGGGCCGTCCGTCGTCGTACCTGGGCCAGCTGGGCGACATCCCCAATCGGATCCACGAGGCTGCTGACGCAACTGAGCTCGGCATGAAGATGCTGCGGCACGCGCAGCTATCGAACGGTGCCGGCCTGCGCGCCAGCGTGACCGTCGAAGGCATCTGGACCGTTGGCTCCTACCTCGGCATGTCGCCGGTGCTGCGGGTGCAGGGCAGGGTCGCACGCGAGGACGGCACGCCGGCCTACGGTGCGGTGTTCGACGAGGTGGTCGCGCAGATGCACGCCGGACGGATACAGCCCGGCGCCACCCTCGCCGTGTTCGTCGACCCGCAGAACCCGGTGGACATGACCATCGACTGGATCCGTACGGGTCAGGCTCAGTGACCGACGTTGAGCAGGATTCGGACCAGGTCCTCGGGGTTGTCCCGCATCTGTTTGTGGGCGCCGTCCAGTGAGTGGGTCGTCCACGCCGGGTCGCTGCGCACCTTGGCATACGTTGCGGCGAAAGGTGATTCGTTCGGCCACTTCTGTGCGTAGACGAAGACGCGTCGACGGAATCGGCTCAGGTCGGCAGTAAGCCGGATCCGCTGCATGAGGGATGCGAGGGGATGGGCGGTGGCACGGTCGTCGAAGAAGGGCAGAGGCCGAACTCCGTAGCCGGTGTCGTCGACGTCGGTGTACCAGTCCCGCTGTTCGGTGGTGTTCAACGTCCAGCAGGAGTCGCCATCCTCTGGGACGAATGCGTCGAAGTACACCAGCGAATCTACCTGTGCCGGGATGCGATCCGCGACGGCGGTGATCACCATGCCGCCGTAGCTGTGCCCGACGAGCACCAGTTCGGTGGCGTCGGGCTCCACTGCGAGAGCGGAAAGGACGTCGGCGACGTGAGTCGCCAAGTTCACCCCGGCAGCCGCCAGATGTGCACGTTCGGCGACGCCAGTCAGCGTGTAGGCGAGTACCCGGTGACCGTGTGACCGCAGCGAGGTCGCGAGATCGTCGAAACACCAGGCGCCGTGACACGCGCCGGGGATCAGAACATAGGTCGTCACGGTCTAGCTCCCATCGGCACGGGTGTCGCGGCGGTACTTGGCGGTGACGTCGGCGAGTTCGTCGGGTTTGGCGCCGCCCCTGAGCATCTCGCGGTTCGCCGCGACCACGTCGGCAGTTTCGACTAGGCGTCGAGTCTCGTACTCGCGCAGGCCGTTCCGTGCATCGCGAGCTAGTTCATCGGCCAGCGTCAAGGCATCGATGATCGACTGTGAGCCGCCGTTCGCGCCCACCGGGTACATCGGGTGGGCGGCATCACCTAGCAGGGTGACCCGGCCGTCGCCATCGGGATCCGACCACCACGGCAACGGGTCGCGGTCGACCATCGGGTACTCGAGCACGACGTCGGCAGCGCGGACCAGGCCCGCCGCGTCGAGCCAGTCCACCCGAAAGTCGCCGAGGTGTCCGACGACGACGTCCGCTGCGGCTGGCGCATTCCAATTCGCATCGCCCGGCAGCGCGCCCGGCGCGGCTTCGTCGACCTGGACCACCCAGTTGATCAGCCCGTCCCCGATGGGATAGGTGATGACGTCGACGCCGTCGCCCTTGATGATGGCCATCGTCTCGCCGTCGAGGAAGGCCGCGGCCTTCGTCGCACCACGGAACATCCGCATCCCCGACCACAGCAGGGGATCGCCGACGGGATGCAACTGGGCTCGGACCGCAGAGTGAATGCCGTCCGCGCCGATCAACACGTCGGCCGAGAGAGGTCCGGCGGTCGTGTGGACGAGCACTTCGTCCGCCGACTCGTCGAATCCGGTCAACCGGTGACCGGTGCGCACCGCGTCGGGCCCGAGTCGGTCCCGCACGGCGGCCAGCAGCAGCGCCTGCAGCCGGCCCCGATGCACCGAGAGCTGTGGCCCGCGATATCCGCCGTCGATGCCGCGCGGCTCGCGAAAGAGGAGCCGACCGCGCGAATCGTGAAACTCGATCGCCTTGGGAGCCGCGGCATGGCGCGCCACCTCGTCGGCCATGCCGAGACGGTCCAGCTCGGCCACCGCTCGAGGCAACAGGTTGATCCCGACCCCGAGGGGCTTCAGATCGGTCGCGCTGTCGACGACGATCGCCGCGATGCCTCGTTCGTGCAGGGCCAGTGCCGTGGTCAACCCACCGATTCCTGCTCCTGCGACGAGAATTTGGGTATCAGTCATGCCTTCTAGCGTCGGCGCAGCAGTTTCATACGTCCAATACATGATTACGAGACAAAGTATTGTCCTTGCTTATGGAGTTGCGCCAGCTCGAATACTTCGTCACCGTCGCGGAACGGGCGAACTTCACCAGGGCCGCCGAGCAACTCCATGTCGCGCAGCCAGCGGTCAGCGCACAGATCCAGAAACTCGAGCGCGAACTCGGTCAGCCCTTGCTGGACCGCTCGAAGCGGACCGTTCGCTTGACGGGCGCCGGTGCGGCGGCGCTGCCGTATGCGAAGGCCGCGCTGACAGCCGTCGCCGACGTGAGACGGGCTGTCGACGAGCTCACCGAACTCGCCAGCGGGACCGTTGCCATCGGCACGGTGACCGCTCACGACGTCGACATTCCCGGCTTGCTCGCGGACTTCCACGCCGCGCACCCCGGCGTCGAGATCACGTTGAGCACCGACAACTCGGACGTCCTGATCGATCGGTTGGGCACCGGTGTGCTCGACGTGGCGATCGTGTCCGTCGGATCCGAGAGCCTTTCCGAAGGTCTCGACGTCGAAGTCGTCACCGATGAGGCGATCGAGGCGGCGGTGTGTCACGACGACGAGTTGGCGGGGGAGTCGACCATCGGTCTGGCCGCGCTCGCCGAGCGATCCCTCATCGCCCTTCCGGTCGGCACCGGCGTGCGAGCCCGGCTCGACCAGGCGTGCGCAGCGGCGGGGGTGTCGGCGAGGATCGCCTTCGAGGCGTCATCGCCGATGGCCCTTGCCGAATTGGCCGAGCGGGGTCTCGGCGTCGCCATCGTCCCGAGTTCCGTGGCGCGGTCCAGACCGGGACTTCACGCGCTGGCGATCACCCCGGAGATGCGCGGGCGTCTGGTGCTGGCCTGGCGGTCGACCGGCCCGACGAATCCCGCCGCCGCGGTCCTGGTGCAGATGGCACGGCGTCTCATCCGCGTCGGTGGGGGTGAATAGAGTGAGGGCGTGAGCCCTGCCAAGACCGACACCAAGCCCACATTGATGCTTCTGGACGGCAATTCGCTGGCGTTCCGCGCCTTCTACGCGTTGCCTGCCGAGAACTTCAAGACGCAGGGCGGGTTGACCACCAACGCGGTGTACGGCTTCACGGCGATGTTGATCAACCTGCTTCGCGACGAGCAGCCCACACACATCGCAGCGGCCTTCGACGTGTCCCGTCAAACGTTCCGATCCGAGAAGTACCCGGAGTACAAGGCGGGCCGGTCGGCGACTCCCGACGAGTTCCGCGGCCAGATCGACATCACCAAGGAAGTCCTTGTCGCACTGGGCATCACCGCGTTGGCCGAGGCCGGATTCGAGGCCGACGACATCATCGCGACGTTGGCCACCCAGGCCGAGTCCGAGGGCTATCGCGTTCTGATCGTCACCGGTGACCGCGATGCGCTACAGCTCGTCAGCGACGACGTGACGGTGCTCTACCCGCGTAAGGGCGTGTCCGAGCTGACCCGGTTCACCCCGGACGCCGTCGTCGAGAAGTACGGCCTGACTCCCACTCAGTACCCGGACTTCGCGGCGCTGCGCGGCGACCCGAGCGACAACCTGCCCGGCATCCCTGGTGTGGGGGAGAAGACGGCATCCAAGTGGATCGTCGAGTACGGATCGCTGCAGGCGCTCGTCGACCAGGTTGACACCGTCAAGGGCAAGGTCGGAGAGTCGTTGCGCGCCAACCTTTCTCACGTCATCCTCAATCGCGACCTGACCGAACTGGTCAAGGACGTACCGCTGCCTCAGACGCCGGACACGCTGCGGATGATGCCGTGGGACCGCGACCAGATCCACCGACTGTTCGACGACCTCGAGTTCCGTGTCCTCCGTGACCGGCTGTTCGAGACCCTCTCGTCCGCCGACCCCGAGGTGGAACAGGGCTTCGACGTGCGCGGCGGGGTGTTGGAGCGTGGCCAACTGGCGGCCTGGCTCGCCGAGCACAGCAGCGGCCAGCGATTCGGTCTCGCCGTAGTGGGCAATCACCTGGCCTTCGACTCCGATGCGACGGCGCTGGCCATCGTCTCAGCCGACGGTGAGGGCTGCTACCTCGACACCTCCGCCATGGAGCCCGAGGACGAGGCGGCGCTGGCAGCCTGGCTCGCCGACCCCGGACCGGCCAAGTCGCTGCACGAGGCCAAACTCGCGATGCACGATCTCGCGGGTCGCGGCTGGGACCTCAAGGGCGTCAGCTCCGACACCGCATTGGCCGCGTATCTGGTGCGACCAGGTCAGCGCAGCTTCGCACTCGACGACCTCGCCGTGCGGTACCTCAAGCGCGAGCTGCGAGCGGAAAACCCGGAACAGCAACAACTCTCACTTCTCGACGATGAGGACGGCGTCGACGATCAGGCGGTCCAGACACTGCTGTTGCGGGCGTCCGCGGTGGCCGATCTCGCCAACGCCCTCGACGAGGAGCTGGCGCGGATCGACTCGTCGGCCCTGCTTGGCCAGATGGAGCTTCCGGTGCAACGGGTGCTCGCCCAGCTGGAGGCGACGGGGATCGCCGTCGACCTCGACCTCCTTGGCCAGCTGCAGAGCCAGTTCGCCAACCTGATCCGCGACGCCGCCGAGGCCGCCTATGCGGTGATCGGCAAGCAGATCAACCTCGGCTCGCCGAAACAGCTGCAGGTCGTGCTGTTCGACGAACTGGAGATGCCGAAGACCAAGCGCACCAAGACCGGTTACACCACCGATGCCGACGCGCTGCAGGGCCTGTTCGACAAGACGGGACACCCCTTCCTGCAGCATCTGCTCGCGCATCGCGACGCCACCAGGCTCAAGGTCACCGTCGACGGACTGCTGAACGCGGTGGGCTCCGATGGGCGCATCCACACCACGTTCAACCAGACCATCGCCGCGACCGGACGGCTGTCGTCGACCGAGCCGAACCTGCAGAACATCCCGATTCGCACCGAGGCCGGCAGGCAGATCCGCGACGGCTTCATCGTCGGCGATGGCTATGCCGAGCTCATGACCGCGGACTACAGCCAGATCGAGATGCGGATCATGGCTCATCTGTCGCGCGACGAGGCGCTCATCGAGGCGTTCAACACCGGCGAGGACCTGCATTCGTTCGTGGCGTCCCGCGCATTCGACGTGCCCATCGACGAGGTGACCGCGGAACTGCGGCGCCGCGTGAAGGCCATGTCCTACGGGTTGGCCTACGGCTTGAGCGCCTACGGGCTGGCCGCCCAGCTGAAGATCTCGACCGAGGAAGCCAAGGTGCAGATGGACGCTTACTTCTCGCGTTTCGGCGGCATCCGCGACTATCTACGCGACGTGGTCGACCAGGCTCGCAAGGACGGCTACACCTCGACGGTGTTCGGGCGTCGGCGGTACCTGCCGGAGTTGGACAGCAGCAACCGCAACGTCAGGGAGGCCGCCGAGCGGGCCGCTCTGAACGCACCGATCCAGGGCAGTGCCGCCGACATCATCAAGGTCGCGATGATCAACACCGACAACGCCATCCGCGAGGCAGGCCTGACGTCCCGGATGCTCCTGCAGGTACACGACGAGCTTCTGTTCGAGGTGGCCGAGGGGGAGCACGACCAACTCGACGCACTGGTGCGGGA
>NZ_JAVRQA010000318.1:0-3884 GCF_032161845.1 Mycobacterium sp. | reverse complement strand
CGCACGGATGACCGGTCTGCTGGTGGCCGCATGCGCGCCAGTCGTCGGTGGTTCGGCCCGCACGTCGCTGGGCGCATGGCGCAGCGACGCCGCCAGCCATCCCAGTCCCAACGCAGGCGTGGTGGAGGCGGCATTCGCCGGCGCACTGGGCGTGCGCCTCGGCGGCCCCACGCAATATGCCCACGGACTCGAGCTCAGGCCCGCGCTCGGCGATGGCCGGGGTCCTGGCGTCGACGACCTGCGGAGGTCGGTCGCATTGTCGCGCACCGTGATTGCCGTCGCGACGGTCGTCGCGGTGATGGTCAGTGCCGTCGGCCGTAGCGGTCGGCGAGCTTCTCCTCGGTAGTCGGCGGCAGCTCCGAGGCCGGAGCCGCCGCGTCGGCGGAGGACCTCTCCAGACGTCGTTGTCGCACTTCGGCCACGACGAAGTAGCCGACTCCGAGCGGCGCGACGATGCCGAAGGCGATCCACTGGATGCCGTACGACAGGAATGGCCCCGAATCGAGGTGGGGCAGGCCTACCACGCCGAGGCCGCCGGGCTGATTGTCGACGAGCTGCAGGTAGGAGCCGGCCAGCGGAACGCCCGTCACGGCCGCAACCTGCGCGGTGTTGATCGAATACACCTGCTCCCAGCCGTCCTGCCGGAATGGGTTCTTCCCCTCCGAGACGGGTTCGGAATCCCGCAGTCGCGCCACGATGGTCACGGTCCCGCCGGGCAAGTCGGCCATGGCTGGTGCCTTCGAGCCGGGATCGGGTCGGACGTAGCCGCGGTCGACCAGCACGGTGGGGCCACCGTCAACGGTGAACGGCACCAGCACCTCGAAGGCAGGCTCGCCCTCGACCATCCGAAGCCGTGCCAGAACCTGCGACTGTGGGTGGTAGCGCCCCGTCGCGGTGACCCGCTTCCATTGGGCGTCGGGGGCGGACGAATCTTGGCGCGGCAGCACCGTCGTGACCGGCACGGGCTCGGCGGACAGCGAACTGGTCACCTGGTCATTCTCGCGCGAGGTCTTCGTGTTCTTGCCGAGCTGCCACGGCGCCAGCACCGTGAAGCAGAGATAGGCGAACCCGAGCACCACGACATAGAGCGCCAGCCATTGCGGCCGCAGCAGGAACCCGAAGCGCGCCATCAGTTCGCGATTCCCCGCTCGGCAAGCTGTGCGTCGACCCACGCGTGGAGCCCCGGCAGCGACGTCTCGATGACGGCGAAGGTCTCCTCGAAGTCGTCCGCCGTGCCGTAGTACGGATCCTCGACGTCCAAGGCGTGGGCCCCCGACCGCGGGTCGAACGAGCGGAGCATGCGGATCCGGTCCGGAGGCGCGTCGAAGAGATCGCGCAGCATCCGGGTGTGGTTGCGGCCCATCGCCACGATCAGGTCGGCGCCCAGGTGGTCGTCGTGGACCTGCGCGGCGCTGTGCTCGGTCGGATAGCCGTGCGCCCGAAGGACCTGATTGGCCCGGTCGTCGGCGGGGCCACCCGCGTGCCAACTGCCCGTGCCTGCACTGGAAACCTTCACGACGTGCGCGAGGCCGCGCTCCTCGATCTGATGCGCGAACATCTTCTCGGCCATCGGTGACCGGCAGATGTTGCCCGAGCAGACGAAGGTCACGTGCAACGGGCTGGCGCTAGACACCGAGCACCTCGCGCAAGTCGCCGATGGTGGCCACGTGCTTCAACGGCATCGCCGAGACGTAGTCGACGAAATCGGCTGCACCGTAGCCCCATTCGACGACGACGGTGTTGATCCCGTGCGCTGCGGCGCCCTCCACGTCGTGAGCACGGTCGCCCACCATGAGCACGTGCATGGGCAGCGGCTCCAGCTGGGCGATCGCATGCGCGACGACGTCTGCCTTCGACGATCGCGCGCCGTCGAGGCTTGCTCCAGCGATCACCTCGAAGTGATCGCCGAGTCCGAAGTGCTCGATGATCCTCCTGGCGGTCGGTTCCGCCTTCGACGTGGCGACGGCCAACCGCACCCCTGCGGCACGCAGATCGGCCAGCAACGCCGGGATGCCGTCGAACAACCTGTTCATCGCCCAGCCCCGGGTCGTGTAGTCGGCCCGGTAGGCGGCGATCGCGTCGTCCGCGCGACCCCCGAGGCCCATGGCCGTCAGCGTGAGGTGCATCGGTGGACCGACGATGCGGCCCGCCAGGTCGCCATCCGGAACGGGTGCGCCGACCTCGCCGAGCGCGTGGCGGAAGCTGGACACGATTCCTTCTGCCGAATCGGTCAGCGTGCCGTCGAGGTCGAAGATCACCAGTTCGGGGCTCACGCCATCATTGTCCCCGATGTCGCTGGTAGTCCCCATGCCTGGGCCTGCCGTCGGCGCACTACTGTCGTGATGTGGGTCAGCCACGGGATGCCGCCCGCTACCACGGTGATCAGGCCGCAGCGCCCGGGATGCTGGACTTTGCCGTGAACGTGCGCGCTGGGCAGCCGCCGTCCTGGCTGGTCGAGCGCCTCGCCGCGCGGCTGCCCGACCTCGGTCACTACCCGAGCGCCGACGACGTCGCACGCGCGACCCGGGCCGCTGCGCTCCGGCACGGTCGTGACGTGGCCGAGGTACTCCTCCTCGCCGGCGGCGCGGAGGGTTTCGCGCTGCTCCCACGACTGCAACCCCGGCTGGCGGCGTTGGTGGCGCCGTCGTTCACCGAGCCGGAGGCTGCTCTGGTTGCCGGGGGCGTGCCGGTGCACCACGTCGTCCTCGGCCCGCCCTTCGTATTGGCGGGCGCCGACGTTCCAGACGCCGCCGACCTCGTCGTGCTGGGAAATCCGACGAATCCGACGTCCGTGCTCCACGCCCGCGAGGAGATCCTTGCGCTGTGCCGGCCAGGGCGCGTCGTGGTCGTCGACGAGGCGTTCGCGGACGCGATTCCCGGCGAACCCGAATCGCTTGCCGCGCATGCTGGCGACGGTGTCGTGGTGCTGCGCAGCCTCACCAAGACATGGGCGTTGGCGGGCCTTCGCGTGGGTTACGCGCTCGGGCCCGCCGACGTGCTGGCCCGACTGGCGCGCGAGCGCCCGCACTGGCCGCTGGGCACGCTGCAACTGGAGGCGATCGCGGCGTGCTGCTCGCCGGACGCCGTCGCCGAGGCCGCGACGGGTGCCGCCCGCCTGGCAGCGATGCGGGCCGAGATGGCGGCAGCGTTCTGCGCCGCCGGGTTCGACGTCGTCGACGGCCGCGCTCCGTACCTCATGGTCAGCGTCGCCGACGCCGACCTGGTGCGAAAGAAGTTGCACGCCAAGGGGATCGCCGTGCGGCGCTGCGACACCTTCGTCGGCCTCGAGGGACAGTATCTGCGGGTGGCGGTCAGAAGCGAATGGCCGGCTCTGGTCGATGCCGTCGTGGAGGTGACGCAGTGAGCGTCAGGCTTGCCGATGTCATCGACGTGCTTGATGACGCCTACCCACCACATCTGGCCGCCGATTGGGACTCGGTCGGACTGGTGTGCGGAGACCCCGACGACGCCGTCGACTCCATCACGATCGCCGTCGATGCGACGGCCGAGGTCGTCGCCAATGTGCCCGAACGCGGTCTGCTGCTGGCGCACCACCCGCTGCTCCTACGTGGAGTCGACACCATCGCCGCGAGCACCGCGAAGGGAGCACTGCTGCACCGGCTCATTCGCGGCGGTAGCGCGCTGTTCACCGCGCACACCAATGCGGACGCCGCCTCACCCGGGGTGTCCGACGCGCTTGCGCAGACGCTCGGCCTGACCGTGGAGGGGCCGTTGGAGCCTGCGCGCGAAGATCGTCGGCTCGACACGTGGGTGGTGTACGTCCCCGTCGCCGACGCGGATGCGTTGCGGGAAGCCCTTTTCGCCGCAGGCGCTGGCCAGATCGGGGACTACTCGCACTGCTGCTGGTCGGTAGCGGGAACGGG
>NZ_JAVRQA010000317.1:0-2687 GCF_032161845.1 Mycobacterium sp. | reverse complement strand
ACCGGCACGTACGGTGCCGGAACGGGCGCTCCGTTGGCCTGGACTGCCGGGGGTGGGCCTGCCGGGTCGGGCGCGAGCCGCCCGTCGTCCATCCGGATGTATCCCGGCGGTGCGGCGGGCTTGGGAGCGTTGGGATCGGCTGCCGGCATCGGCGTCTCGGATCCCGGGGCGTTCATCGACACGTATCCCGGCGGCAGCTTCGGCGCGGGTCCTGCACCGGGCGGCGGCGCCGACGTCGGCATCTCGCCGTCGGGCGTGCCCGCGAAGTTCATCGGGTCCTTGGCCTGGTGCCAGGCGTCCCGGATGAAGCCCAGTGGACCGGACCCGCTGCCGTAGTGCGCCTGGTCGTCCGCGACGTGGCCTACCGCCCGAGACGGGTCGAAGTTGCCGCCGCCCGCGTCGCCAGGGACGGGTGGCGCGGCCTCCGCAACGGGCTGTCCAGGTGGGGCGGGTGCCCCCGGGTTGGAGATCAGCAGCGACGGATCGTTCGGGTCCACCGGATCGGCGACGGCCGGTCCCGCGAGCGCCAACGCGCCGAGGCTGACGGCTACACCGGCGAGTGCCAACTTGGCGGCCATCGTGGTCGGCGAGAAGGCGCTGGTGCGCGGTCGTCCGGTCATGAGTGTCGAGGCTAGCCGCTCGGCACGGTGTTTGCGACATCGCGCGCGAAGTCTAGATCGCAGGCCCGAGCAGATCGTCGGCGTCCTTGATGACGTAGCCATAGCCCTGTTCGGCGAGGAATCGCTGCCGGTGCGCGGCGTATTCGGCGTCGAGACTGTCCCGGGACACCACCGAGTAGAACACCGCACCGCCGCCGTCGGCCTTGGGGCGCAAGAGCCTGCCCAGCCGTTGCGCCTCCTCCTGCCGCGACCCGAAGGTTCCCGACACCTGCACCGCCACGCTGGCTTCGGGCAGGTCGATGGAGAAGTTCGCGACCTTGGACACCACCAGCGTCTGAATCTCTCCCTGCCGGAACGCTTCGTACAGTGCCTCGCGCTCCGCGGTCTTCGTCGAGCCCTGGATGACCGGGGCGTCGAGTTCCCTACCCAACTCGTCGAGCTGGTCGAGGTAGGCGCCGATCACCAGCGTCGGCTCGCCGGGATGGCGATCGAGGATCGACTTCACCACCGCCATCTTGGTGTGCGCCGTCGAACACAGCTTGTACCGTTCCTCGGGTTCGGCCGTGGCGTAGATCATCCGCTCGTTGTCGGTCATCGTGACGCGGACCTCGATGCACTCGGCGGGCGCGATCCAGCCCTGTGCCTCGATGTCCTTCCACGGCGCGTCGTATCGCTTCGGCCCGATCAGGCTGAACACGTCGCCCTCGCGGCCGTCCTCGCGGATCAGCGTCGCGGTGAGACCGAGCCGCCTGCGCGACTGCAGGTCGGCCGTCATCCGGAACACCGGTGCTGGCAGCAGGTGCACCTCGTCGTAGATGATCAGGCCCCAGTCGCGGCTGTCGAACAGCTCGAGGTGGCGGTACTCGCCCTTGGTGCGTCGCGTGATGACCTGATAGGTGGCGATCGTGACGGGTCGAATCTCCTTGCGCTCGCCGGAGTATTCGCCGATCTCCTCCTCGGTCAGCGAGGTCCTGGCGATCAGCTCGCGCTTCCACTGCCTTCCGGCCACCGTGTTGGTCACCAGTATCAGGGTGGTGGCGCCCGCCTTGGCCATGGCCGCCGCTCCCACCAGCGTCTTGCCCGCCCCGCACGGCAGCACGACGACGCCGGAGCCGCCGAGCCAGAACGAGTCGGCCGCCATCTCCTGGTAGTCCCGGAGTTCCCAACCGTTCTGCTCGAGCTCGATGCGATGGGCCTCGCCGTTGACGTACCCGGCGAGATCCTCTGCGGGCCAGCCGATCTTGAGCAGCATCTGCTTGACGCGGCCGCGCTCGCTCGGGTGCACGATGACGGTGTCGTCGTCGATGCGCGCACCGAGCATCGGGGCGATCTTCTTGTTGCGCAGCACCTCCTCGAGGACCGCGCGGTCGAAGCTGACCAGCACCAGGCCGTGCACCGGGCTCTTCACCAGCTGCAGCCGCCCGTAGCGGGCCATGGTGTCCACGATGTCGACGAGCAACGGTTGTGGCACCGCGTAACGCGAGAAGGACACCAGCGCGTCGACCACCTGCTCGGCATCGTGGCCTGCCGCGCGGGCGTTCCACAACGCCAGCGGAGTGATCCGGTAGGTGTGGATGTGTTCGGGCGCGCGTTCCAACTCGGCGAACGGGGCGATGGCGGCACGGGCTGCGCCTGCGAGCTCGTGGTCGATCTCGAGCAGCACCGTCTTGTCGGACTGCACGATCAGGGGGCCGTCGGTCATGCGCGACGCTCGTCGGTCATTCCGTCCATTATCCAGGGTCGGCCGACACCACCGACGTCACGCGGTGGATCGCGAACTCCCGCACCCGCCCGGACGCCGGATCGTAGGCGCTCAGCTGACCGCCGCGGACGTTGATCGGGGCCACCACGCGCTGGGTCGCCACACCCGCCGCGTCGACGTAGCCGATCACGACCGAGGTCTGGCGGTGTGCGGCGCCTTGCAACTGTGCCATCGCCTCGGCCGGGTCGAGCCGCCCGCCGCCCAACGACGTGGCGGCCACCTTCCGCAGCACCGCGACGATCGCGCGCAGTGTCTGCACGGTGGGCGTCGGCATCGGATGGCCCCGGCGCCGGGTCGCGGGGGTA
>NZ_JAVRQA010000316.1:0-2755 GCF_032161845.1 Mycobacterium sp. | reverse complement strand
TGGGCTGCGGAACCGGCTTCTTCCTGCTCAACCTGATTCAGGCGGGTGTCGCTCGGCGCGGCTCGGTGACCGACCTCTCGCCGGGCATGGTCAAGGTGGCCACGCGCAACGGCCTCTCACTGGGCTTGGACGTCGACGGACGTGTCGCCGACGCCGAGGGCATCCCGTACGAGGACGACACGTTCGACCTTGTCGTCGGACACGCTGTGCTACACCACATCCCGGACGTGGAGCTCTCTCTACGCGAGGTCATCCGCGTCCTCAAGCCGGGTGGCCGGTTCGTCTTCGCGGGAGAACCGACCACGGCGGGGAACGTGTACGCCCGTCAGCTCTCGACCCTGACGTGGCGCGTCGCCACCAACGTGACCAAGCTGCCTGGCCTTTCCGGCTGGCGTCGTCCCCAGGAAGAACTCGACGAGTCGTCGCGCGCCGCGGCGCTGGAAGCCGTGGTGGATCTGCACACCTTCGAGCCGAGCGACCTCGAACGCATGGCCGCCAATGCCGGAGCGGTCGAGGTCGCCACCGCCAGCGAGGAGTTCACCGCCGCCATGTTCGGCTGGCCGGTGCGCACGTTCGAGGCGTCGGTGCCTGCGGGCCGCCTGGGTTGGGGTTGGGCGAAGTTCGCGTTCCGCGGCTGGATCGGCCTGTCCTGGGTGGACGCCAACGTGTGGCGTCACGTCGTGCCGAAGGGCTGGTTCTACAACGTGATGGTGACCGGGGTCAAGCCGTCCTAGCGTTCACGCTCGAAGACGTCGCGTATCTCAGCGGCGAAGTCGGCGCGCGTGCGCTTGACCAGGTGGCCGCATATCAGCTGACCGACGCGACGCGAATAGCCGACATCGCCTCGGCGCGAGCGAATTTCGGCGACCGCGCCCCGGTGCTGATCGAGACCACACTGCTGCGCCGCAGGGCCGGCGCCAAGTTCCCCGACCCGTCGGGCTGGCTGTTCACCGACGAGGCGTTGCAGCAGGCGACCGCGAGATCGGTTGCGGCACATAGGGTACGGCGCCTCGTCGGCGCCACCGTGCACGACGTCACCTGCTCGATCGGCACCGAGATCGCGGCGCTGCGGGACTCGGCTGCCCGGGTCGTCGGTAGTGACGTCGACCCCGTTCGGCTGGCCATGGCGCGCCACAACCTGGCCAGTGTCGGCAACGAGGTGACGCTATGCCTTGCAGACGCCTTGCGGCCGGTGACGCGCGATGCCGTCGTCGTCGCCGACCCGGCACGACGCAGCGGCGGGCGCCGTCGCTTCGACCCGCGGGACTACACACCGGCATTGGACGCTCTGCTCGACGTGTACGCGTCTCGCGAGTTCGTCGTGAAGTGTGCTCCGGGAATCGATTTCGACCAGATCCGCAGACTCGGATTCGCCGGCGAGATCGAGGTGACGTCGGCGGCAGGCGGTGTTCGAGAGGCATGCCTCTGGTCGCGCGGCCTTGCCGAGCCAGGGGTGACGCGCCGTGCGACGGTTCTCGACCGAGGCGAGGAGATTACCGACGCCGATGGTGACGACTGTGCCGTCGGCCCCGCGGGGCGGTGGATCGTCGACCCGGACGGCGCGGTGGTGCGAGCGGGACTGGTGCGGCACTACGGCGCGCGACACGGTCTGTGGCAACTCGATCGCAACATCGCATACCTGTCTGGCGACGAGCTGCCGGACGGCGTGCGGGGATTCGAGGTCCTCGACGAAGTCGACTACGGCGAACGGATTCTGCGCCAAGCCCTTTCGACGCGGGACGTCGGGGCAGTGGAGATTCTGGTGCGCGGCGTCGACGTCGATCCGGACGTGCTGCGGCCACGGCTGCGGCTGCGTGGTTCGCAAAGACTGTCGGTGGTCATCACCAGAATCGGGAGCGGTGCGGCCGGTCGCGCGGTCGCCTATATTTGCCGACCGTCGAGATGATCCCGGTATTGTGGCGTCCGCGGTGACGGTGCCGCTCTTCCGTGGAGGTTCTATAGATGCGCATGCCCCACCTGGCCCTCGCCGTTGCGGCAGCAGTCGCAATCGGATGGTCGGGCGTCGTAGTGGCTTCCGCGGCGCCGCCGAAGTGCTCTGACCTCGACGGAGTGCCCGTCGAGGTGGCCCCGCCCGTCGTTCCGACCCCGGCCACCGCCCTCGCCACCTCCGCGGCCCCTAGCCCCACCACCGCGCCGACCACCCCCACCCCTGGCTCGCCGACTCCGGGGCCCACCCTTGGCACGTCGGCACCTGGTCAGACGTGCCAGATCCAGAAGAGCGACCCCGCCTACTCGCTGGACATCGTCTACCCGCTCGACTTCCCGGACGGGAAGGCGGTCTCCGCATACGTCCAGCAGACGCGTGACGGATTCCTCAACGTCGCGAAGTCCGGCTCGCCGCGGGACATGCCATACGAACTCGACACGACCATGACGCAGTACAACTCGGCAATGCCGCCGCGAGGCACCCAATCCCTGGTGTTCAAGACCTACCAAAGTGTTGGCGGCACCCACCCGCAGACCTTCTACCAGGCGTTCAACTGGGACCAGGCGTACCGCAAGCCGATCACGATCGACAACCTGTTCAGGGAGGGGACCGCGCCCTTCCCGCTGATCTTCCCCGTCGTGCAGGCCGAGGCGACGAAGCAGTTCGGCGAGACCGCGGCGATCTCTCCCGGGGTCGGCTTGGATCCATCGAAGTACCAGAACTTCGCCATCACCAATGACGCCGTCATCTTCTTCTTCGACCAGGGCGAGCTGCTTCCCGAGTCGACGGGTGCCTTCTCGGTGTCCG
>NZ_JAVRQA010000315.1:0-19413 GCF_032161845.1 Mycobacterium sp. | reverse complement strand
GCAGGTCCTCGCCGCGCAGCATCGACATGACGAGCATTTCGGAGTCATCGGCCGCAATCAAGTGGTCGACGACGGCAGACCTCTGCTCGCGTTGGGCCGCGAGGGTGGCCTCGTGTCGACGCTTGCGTCGGGACGCACCCGGATCGCCCAGTCTCTGTCGCGCGGCATCGAGCAGCGGAAGATCGGAGACCGTCCAGCGTTGCGGATCGGCCCGTTGCAGCTTCTGAACCTCTTCGTGGCTCAACCAGGGAGCGCACTTGCGCAGATAGGCCGGTACCGACCACAGGTCCGCCACCAGATCCGCCGCTTCGATCAGCGTCCACGCCCCGTTGAGAGTCGTGCGCAGTTCTTCGTTCTCCAGCAATGACTTTCGAAAGGAGGCAGCTGGAGCGTCGCCGTCGTACTTGTCGGTCAGGATCGCCAGCAGCACCTCCCAGATCTGGTCGCGGGCCTCGTTGTGCGGAGTGCCGAACTCCGGCGCTCGGAACGCCTCGGCCCAATCGTCGGCGCTCACCCAGAGGTCGGCCAAGTCGGTCGCCACGGTCATACCCCTGGTCGGCGGTTCCTCGTAGAACCTGACGGCCGTGTCGATCGCCTCGACGATGGCAGAAGACGACTTCAGCCGGGCCACCTCCGGGTCGGTCTCCGTCGTTGCGGCGGCACCCTCGGCGACGAGGTCCCGCAGGGTGCAGGTCTGCACACCTTCCTCACCGAGATTCGGCAGGACGTCGGCGACGTAGGACAGGTAGGGCTGATGCGGGCCGATGAACAGCACGCCGCCGCGCTGATGATCGAGTCGAGGATCGGAGTAGAGCAGGTAGGCGGTGCGGTGCAGAGCGACGACCGTCTTGCCAGTGCCGGGGCCGCCGTCGACGACGAGCGCGCCGCGGGAGCCTGCCCGAATGATGGCGTCCTGGTCGGCCGCGATGGTGCCGAGCACGTCGCGCATCAGGCCCGATCGGCTGCCGCCGAGGCTCGCGATGAAGGCGGACTGGTCGTCGAGTGCGGCATGACCCTCCAAGCCGTCCGCCGTGAACACCTCGTCCCAGTAGTCGATGATCCGGCCGCCGGTCCAGCGATACCTGCGGCGACGGACTAGGCCCATCGGGTTGGCATGGGTCGCGCCGAAGAACGGCTCGGCCGCCGCCGAGCGCCAGTCGATCACCAGCTGACGACCCGCCCCGTCCAAGAGGCCGACGCGTCCGACGTATACGGGCTCGGCCTGGTCAGCGCCAAGGGTGTGCCCGAGGCACAGGTCCACCCCGAAGCGGCGCAGCGTGGAAAGGGTCGCGGACAGCCTGCGGACCTCCAAATCCCGCTCCACCGCCTCCTGGCCCATCCGACTCGGCGCCCTGAGTTCGGTGTCGAGCCGGTCGGACAGCTGGGCGATGGTCTGGTCGAGGCTCTCAGCGACCTTCACCAGGTGCCGCTCGTCATCGGCGATCAACGCGGGATCGGCCTTGGCTGCAAGGTGGTCGGGAAGGTCAAACACGTCAAACACATTGTGAGTCAATCGGTTCACCCTCATCTCAACGACTCCCATCTCTGCCGGTCGGGCTCAGGCCAGTCATTTTGGGGTACACCCGGGGGCTTGCCGCAAGCCCCCGGGTGCGCTATATGTTGAGAAGGGCAGGAGATGGTCTGTGGTGGGGATGTCATGGCCGCTGACCGGCCGTTCAGAGGAAATGCGGGCCGTCGAGGCCGTCATCGCGGCCCCGGACATCTCCAGCATCGTGGTCTGCGGGACGGCTGGCGTCGGGAAGAGCCGCATCGCCCGTGAGGCGCTGGCAGCCGCCATCTCACGCGGCTGCGAGGGACGGTTGGTGGTTGGCACGTCCTCGGCCAGAGCGCTTCCGCTGGGTGCCTTCACCGCATGGGTCCAGTCGGATGCCGTCGGCACGGTTCAGCTGGTGAGCGGCGTGATCGACGCACTTACGGCAGCGGCGGGGGGCCGCAAGGTCGTGGTGGTTGTCGACGACGTGCATCTGCTCGACGAGCTGTCCCTCTTCGTCGTCCAGCAGGTCGTGCAGCGGGGCGCCGCGACGGTCGTGCTTACGATGCGCGACGATGATCCGATTCCCGCTGCGGTGCAGGAGATTTGGCGAGATGATCGCTGTGATCGGCTCGAGCTGGAGCCGCTGTGTGTCGACCGCTGCGCCGCGCTGCTATCGGCTACCCTGAGCGGACCGGTGGATCCGGATGCCGCAGAGCGACTCTGGGTTCTCACTGGCGGCAACGCCCTCTATCTGCGCAACATCGTCGAGCAGGAGGTCGCCGACGGTCGGCTCAGAGTCGTGGACGGTTACTGGCGCTGGAGGGGCGACCCGATCGTGGCGCCGGGCCTGATCGAACTGATCGAGTCCCGGATCGGGAAGCTACCCGCACCCGTCTCGGACGTGATCGACGCATTGGCAGTCGGAGAGCCGATCGAACTGTCGGCGCTCACCCGGATCACCGGTGCCGCGGCTGTCGAGGAGGCGGACACACGTGGTCTGGTCAGACTCGACTCCATCGTCGGCGGGACGGGACTTGAGGTACGCCTCGCGCATCCGCTGTACGGGGAAGTGCGCAGGAAGCGGGCGGCACCCACTCGGCTGCGGCGGTTACGCGGTCTGGTCGCAACGGAACTGGCCTCCGCGGAAGACCGCGACGACGTCCGGGTCGTGGTCCGCCGCGCCACCCTGAGCCTCGACTCCGACCTCGCCCCCGACCCCGATCTGCTGGTTCGTGCTGCCAATGGCGCGGTACGGCTGGCGGACCTTCCGCTCGCCGATCGGCTCGCGGACTCGGCGAGCCGGGCCGGGGCGGGGCCGGAGGCGAGTTTCATTCGGGCGCAAGCGCTCTCGTGGCTCACCCGTGGTGAGGAGGCCGATGCGGTGTTCGCCGAAATTCGGGTGAGCGAGCTGTCCGAGGACGACCGAGCCCGATTCGCTTTTCTGCGGGCCAGCAACATGCTGTGGGTGCTGGCCGAACCCGCCCGCGCGAAGGCTCTCATCGACGACGCGGCGCAGACCGTGTCACCCGAGGCGCGCAACTACATCGACGCGTTTCTGACGGTGTACTGGTTTGCGCTCGACCGGCCGACGACGGCGATGCAGGTGTCGCAGAACCTTGCGTTGGGCGCGCTTCCCGCGGTCGTCGAGGCCGAAGTCGCCTGGGCTCTCGCGGCCATGACCGGCGATTCGGGGTGCACCGCCCAGGCGGTGGCCGTCGCGGATGCGGGACATGCCGTGGCCACTCGCTCCTTCGACGCGCCACAGATGCGTTTCAACATCGCCGATGCACACGTCAGCGCCCTGCTGCTGGCCGGGCGCATTCGCGAAGCCGTCGACGTCGCCGACCTGGCGCGCCAGCAGGCGGCCGACCTTCCCGGTGCAGCGCACCTGCTCGGCGATGCGGTGGCGGGCCGGGCTGCGCTCGGCGCCGGGCGGTTGGACAGGGCCCGGTCGTTGCTCGAACTGGCGGCACCCGCGCTGTCGGCATCTGGCCACGGCATCGGCTGGGGATACCGCTACCACTTTCCTCGCGCGACCGTACTCGCGATCCGGGGCGCGATCGGAGAGGCGGCTGCCGGCTTCGCCGCACTCGACGAGATTCGCCGCCCGTTTCGCTCGTTGGACTACGAGCGGAGCCTGGCCCGCGCGTGGGTAGCCGCGGGGCAAGGTGCCGTCAGCGAGGGGGTGTCGATCCTATTGGGGGCGGCCGAAAGGGCTGGCGCCAACGGACAGTTCGCGGTCGAGGTGATGTGCCTCCAGACCGCAGCGCAGTTCGGCGCCCGCTCCTGCGCTCCTCGGTTGCGTGAGCTCGAGAAGATCGTGGAGGGCCCGCGCGTCGGCCTTGCCGCACGACTCGCCGAAGCCCTGCACGCTGCCGATGCCGCGGAATTGGCGGCGTTGTCGCGAGATTTCGAGGGCATCGGTGACCTGCTCGCGGCCGTGGACGCCGCCGCGCACGCAGCCGTCGCCCATCGTCACCACGGCGAGCGGGGTAGCGCGCTGGGGTGTTGGACGCGGGCAGAGGCGTTGGCTCGCGAATGCGGTGGGGCGAGGACGCCTGCGCTGCTCGAGGCCGGCGAGGAGCTACCGCTGTCCGAACGCGAACGTGAGATCGCCATGTTGGTCGCCGCCGGCTCGTCGAATCGCGCCATCGCCGAGCGGCTGACGCTGTCGGTGCGCACGGTGGAGAGTCACGTGTTCCGCGCGATGGCCAAGACGGGAACCAGCAGCCGCGAGGAACTCGCGAACCTGGTGCGCCATCGCGGGCGGTGACGTCCGCCAAGGCTCGTCACCCTCAGTAGTAATTCACCGATGCCGGCCGGGATTGCAGTGGTGGGCTACTGGGCGCGAAACGCTGCGCGCGAGCCACGATTTGATCGGGACGCATGACCGGGCTTGGGGGCGTCCGCAGCGGGCTAGGGGGTGCTCACTGCGGACGCCCCCGTTCGCCGGTGATGGATGCTCCCGCGCCGGCCTCGGTGAGGGTGATCGTCGGTGGGTTGTAGCCAGCTCCGTCAACGGCCCGGCCCACCGCGGCTCCCACGTCTTCCCACCGGTCGACGGGCACCAGGGCGATGACGCAGCCGCCGAAGCCACCGCCCGTCATCCTGGCTCCGAGGGCCCCGGACCGAACCGCGGTGTCCGCGATCAGATCGAGGTGGGCGGTGGTGATCTCGAAGTCATCCCGCATGGACGCATGTGACGCGGTGAAGATCCGGCCGACTTCGGCGAAGTCGCAATTGGCAAGTGCTGAAACGACATCGGCGACCCGCCGGTTCTCCGTCAGGATGTGTCGGGCCCGTCGCGCATCGACTGGATCCTTGACGTCCTGCAGCACGGCGTCGCCACCATCCTGCACCTCGCGCAGTGACACCACGCCAAGATCGGCGGCCGCTCGTTCGCACGATGCACGGCGGGCGGCATACTCGCCGCCGGCGTGTTGGTGTGGCGCATGCGAGTTGATCAGGAGCAGCGCCGCGCCGGAGGCGCCAGGATCGAAGGGCACCGCATGGACACTGGCGTCCAGGAAGTCGATCATCAGCGCCCGCCGCGGCTCACCGCAGAGCGATGCCAGCTGGTCCAGCAAACCCGTTGGGGCGCCAACGTAGTCGTTCTCGGCTCGCTGCGCGATCCGCGCCCGATCAGTCCGGTCGATGCGCAAGTCGGTGGCTGCGGCGAGCGCGCCGAGCGCTGCACACTCCAGTGCCGCCGAGGACGCCAATCCCGAACCCATTTCGACACCGCTGGAGATCGACATCGTGCCACCGCTCACCCGATGACCGGCACTCCGCAGTGCCCAGATGACGCCGGCGACGTAGGCGGCCCATCCGGTGACGTCGCCGGGGGCGGTGTCCAGCGCGACGGTGACCGCGCCGTCCTCGCGATCGCTGCGGACCACGACCGCGTTGCCGCCATCGGGGTGGAAGCGCACCTCGGTGCGGTCCGGCAGCGCGATGGGCAGGGCGAACCCCTGGTTGTAGTCGGTGTGTTCACCGATCAGATTGATCCGTCCCGGCGCTGCGTAGCGGATCACGTGCCCAGCTCCCGCAGCCGTTGGGCGACCGTCTCGGGCATCACGTCGCTGATGAAGGCGTCCATCGCAGACTCGGATCCGGCCAGGTACTTCAGCTTGGTGGCACTCCTTCGGACCGACATCAACTCGACGTGGAAGTACCCTTCTCGTTGCGCTGCGGTGTCCCGGTATTGATGGAGCGCCGAGATATACGGCAGGGGGGTGGGATACATCCTGTCGAAACGTCGCAGCACCTCGCAGTAGATCGAGGCGAACCCGTCCAATTCGGCGTCATCGAGATCGGCGAGGTTGCGCACGAACCGGTTCGGGTAGATGTGCACCTCGACGGGCCAGCGCGCGGCGAACGGCACGAAAGCCGTGAAGAGGTCGTTTTGGGCGACGACCCGGATCTCGGCGGCTCGCTCGCGGGCGAGAATGTCGGCAAAGAGGTTGCTGCCGTTGCGCTCTGAGTGACTGCGCGCCTCGGTGAGCAGGTGAGCGGTGCGGGGTGCCAGGTACGGATATCCGTAGATCTGTCCATGTGGATGGGTCAGTGTCACCCCGATCTCCTCGCCGCGGTTCTCGAAGCAGAACACCTGCTCGATTCCCGGCCGGTTCATCAGGTCGATCGTTCGGTGGCGCCAGGCATCGACCACGAGACGGGCGTGCGGAAGTTCGAGCTCTGCGAACGATTCGGTGTGGCTGCTCGAGAACGAGATCACCTCGCAGCGGCCGTGTCCCGGTGCGCTGACGAAGTCGTTGCCGCCGATTGCCGTATCAGGGGAGGGGAGGCTGAACGCCGTGTCGTCGGCACCGGAGAGGCTTGGAAAGCGGTTCTCGAAGACGACGACGTCATAGTCGGGCGCTGGCACCTCGCTGTTGGTCCCTGATGCACTCGGGCACAGCGGACACAGCTCGGCGCTCGGCTTGTAGGTGCGGTCTTGCCGCAGCGCGGCGATGGCCACCCACTGTCCGGTCTGGCGGTCGAAACGCACCTGTGATTGCTGGGCGCCGCGGTCCGGCAGTGGCCGTCGATCGGTGACCGGGGCGGGCGCGTGGCCCGGCAACGAGAAGAACAGCATGTTCCGGCCGTCGGCGAGCTGCCACGGCAGGGGTTCGGTCGCGGTCGCCATGCTGGTCATCGCCCGGCCACGGGGGCGATCACCAGGTCGCCGACGTGTGAGTCGATGACCGCGCGGTCGTCGGCGGTCAGACCGTCGTCGGAGATCATCGTGTGCACCTGCCCGAGTCGAGCGAAGACGCATGCGCCGACTTCGCGGTACTTCGTGTGATCGGCGAGCACCATCAATCGGCCGCCGATCTCGATCAGCGCCCGGTTCGTCTGCGCCTCAGCGATGTTGGGTGTGGTCAGGCCGGCGGCCACGTCGAAGCCGTGCACACCGAGATACGTCGCGTCCACCCGGAACGACGCGATCGCGGCATCGGCGACCGGCCCGACCAGCGCGTCCGATGGTGTGCGGACCCCGCCGCTGAGGTAGACCAGGGGGGCGTCCGCACCGTCGGCGATGGGGTCGGTCAGTTCCTGGAAGATGTTGATGGAGTTGGTGACAACGGTGATCGAGGGCCGCGCTCGCAGGTGCCTGGCGAGCTCGGTGGTGGTGGTGCCCGCGCCGATCGCGATGGTCATGCCGTCCTCGACGGTCGCCGCCGCAATCGCGGCGATGGCCGTCTTCTCGGCCAGTTGCTGGCCTGCCTTCTCCGCCGAGCGCGGCTCCTCACCGCGATTGTGGCGCGTCACCGCACCGCCGTGCACCTTGCGTAGCAGGTCCTGTGCGTCGAGGGTGTCGAGGTCGCGACGCACCGTCATCTCCGACACCGCCAGATCGGCGGCCAGGTCGGCGACCCTGACCGCGCCTCCGGACTGCAACGCACGCAAGATGGCGCCTCGTCGTTCAGCGGCGAGCATCGTCGTCGAGACTCCCTTTCATGGCCGGAGAACGCACAGTAACAAACAATGATGACCTGTTTCGGCTGATACTAGGGGCGAGAGTGTTGAGTTTTGCGTGTTCGTGTTTGAATTTGTTAGAAAAGTGGTCCAGATCACTCAGCAAAGGAGTCGACGAACCCCGGCCGACGAGGTGCGCGCCGAAGAGCCGCAGTGATGTCTTCGCCCCTTTGCCGCCGGGGGCAACCCCAGCCGCTGTTTGGCGTTCTGCCCTGGCTGCTCAGCTGATAGATTGACCCGCGGTTCCTTTGCTCTGGGAGCCGCGAGAGGTACACGCATCAGGGGAAACCGGGGGATTGGCCATGGGACGGCACAGCGCTTCCTACATCGCAGCGCAACAGGGGCTCTCCACCGGACCGGCGACGCTCGGCGCGGCGAAGTACGTCGGCCGCGTCGGCGCCTTGGCGTTGGCGATGGGCGTCGGGGCGGCCGTGGTCGGCGGTGCGGGGCTGGCAAACGCCACCGACGGGGCCAACGCCACCGGCCCCGGCGATGGCGCCAAGACCGTTTCGGATTCGACGCCAGGCACTTCCGCAACGGCCGATACCAATCCAGACGCGCCTGGCGGTGCCGCAGGCGGCAAGACGCCCAAGCCGAGTTCGCCGGACGTGCCGAAGATGGTGTTCTCCGGCGGCGTCCCGACCAACCCGGACCCGCTATCCGGAGTGCTCTCGAAGATTTCGAACCAACTCGCGGCAGTGTTCGGCAACGGCAGCACCGGGTCGGGTTCGCCGACGGGTGTGCGCGACGAACCTACGGCCGGCTCCCGGGGAAGCGACTCGCGGCAGGCCCGGCCGAAGATCGCCGACGATGTTCCCGCCACGTCCTTCGTCCGCACCAAGACCGATGACCTCGCCGCCACGTTTCGTGCATCGGCGAAGCCCGCCGACGTCGAGCCGCCGTCCATCCCGGACACGGGTCGCCAGTCACGGCTCGACGCGTCGCCGGCCGCGCTTCCGGCGCAGGCCTCACTGACGGGTTTCGCCGCACCGGCACAGGCGGCGCCGCGCATCGCCAATCCGGTCGTCACGTTGGTGTCAGGCGTCTTGAACGCCCTCGGCTTCTCGCCGACGGCGACCACCGGTGGCACGCCGGTCGGCCCGTTCCCGATCTTGACTGCAGCGCTGCAGCTGATTCATCGCGAGCTCGAACGCTTCGTCACCAACCTGAACTCGGCTGCGGCCTACTACAACTCGGCCCAGCCGCACGTCCCCCCGGCGGCGGTCGCCGGGGTCCCCGGGCCCGGCGACGAGGCCCCGACCGCCTACGGCGACATCGGCAAGTGGATGCTCGAGCCCGATGGGCAGATCTCGGACTACGGCGGACAGCCGTACCACGGCAAGACGCTCCTGGAACCCGTCAACGTCATCATCATCGATCCGACGTCGACGAGTCGCGAGGAGGCGATCCAGAAACTCAACGTCGCCATGTTCTGGGGTGGATTTCCGGCCCAGCCGATTCACAGCACCGGTTTCCTTGGCGAGATCGACGACGTGATCTACGGCCAGCAGCCGTCGGGCCTCCTGCAAGGCTTCTCCGACAACATCTTCATCTTCCCGAACGATCACGGCCGCATCTTCGGTCCCGACCCGGTGGAGACGAGCACCGGCTACGTCTGGAGTGGTGCGTTCAGCACCGAAGTGCTGAGCATCTACAACTTCCTGCCCGCCCACTCCTACGTGTCGTCCAACATGGCTCGTACCGCACTTGCCACCCGGCTCATCCTCGCCGGCCAGGCGACCTACGTTGGCACGGTCCCCTTGAACAACGCGGTCGACAACGCGACCACCACGACCGGTGACCATGACGGCTACGCCGTCGTCCTCCGGCTGAACTAGCCGGGGTCTCAGCGACCGTTGGTGAAGCGCTGCAGGAACTGACGGGTGCGGTCTTCTCGGGGCTCGGTCAAAACCTGCTTGGCCGAACCAGATTCGACGATCCGGCCGCCATCGAGGAAGCACACGGTGTCGGCGACGTCGCGGGCGAACGCCATTTCATGGGTGGCCATCACGATGGTTCGGCCTGCAGCCGCCAACTCGCCGACGAGGGTTAGCACCTCACCGACGAGTTCGGGATCCAGTGCGCTGGTGATCTCGTCGAGCAGCAACAGTCGGGGGTCGTAGGCCAGCGCCCTGGCGATGGCCACCCGCTGCTGTTGACCGCCAGACAGCTTGTCCGGGTAGGAATCTGCGTGCGCGGACAGGCCGACCCTGGCCAGCAGTTCGCGGCCGCGTTCCTGGGCATCGCGCCGCGTCGACCCGTGCACCACCCGCGGAGCCAGTGCCACGTTGGCCAGTGCGGTCATGTGCGGGAACAGGTTGAACGACTGGAACACCATGCCCATCGCCTGGCGCGCCTCGTCGGCGTCGATGCGTGGGTCGCTGATGTCGCGGCCGTCCAACAGGATCTGGCCGTCGTCGATGTCCTCGAGCAAGTCGATGCACCGCAGCAGGGTCGACTTCCCCGATCCGGACGCCCCGATCAGGACGACGACCCGATGCTCGTCGACGTCGAGGTCGATGCCGTTGAGCACGGGGCGATCGTGATACGCCTTGGTCAGCCCGCACACCGACAGCACCGGACCCGGATCCCCGGTCGCTCCTGTCACAGCGCGCCCTGTCTGGTCGCCACGCGCTTGGCCGCCCAGTCGGCCAGCCGTGCCGACGGCACCGCCAGCGCGACGAACAGCAGACCCGCCACGACGTAGGGGGTGAAGTTGTAGGTGGTGGCGGCCTGGATCTGCGCCGCGCGGACGGCATCGACCGCGCCGAGCACCGAGATCAGCCCGCAGTCCTTCTGCAGCGCGACGAAGTCGTTGAGCAGCGCCGGGGTGACCCTGCGCGTCGCCTGCGGCAACACCACCAGACGCATGGTTCGCCGATGGTTGAGCCCAAGGGACTTGGCAGCGGCCAACTGTGACGGGTGGATCGATTCGATACCCGCGCGGAAGACCTCGGCCACGTATGCGGAGTAGATCAACACCAGTGCCAGTCCGCCCAGCAGCACGGGGTTCGTCGGCAGTCCCGAGAGTCGCAGCCCCGGCAAGCCGAACCCGACGAGGTACAGACAGATCAGCAGCGGCAGGCCGCGAAACAGGTCCACGTAGCCGGTTGCCAACGCCCGCACCGGAAACCACACGGGCCCGCGGAGCGTTCGCAGCGCAGCCAAACCGAGTCCGAAGACGAGGATCAGCACCTGGCAGACCACCAGCACCCGAACGTTGAGCCACAACCCCTCCAACAGAGCGGGCAGGCTGTCGACGCCGATGCGGAGATTGAAGAACGAGTCACGGACCCGCGGCCAGCCCGGCGCCGACGTCACCGCGAACAGCAGCACCGCCGCGAACACCACGGTGGACACCATCGCGACCAGGGTGGACCGCCGGGCTCGGGACTGCCGGTACGCCACCCGGTCAAGGGCGGCCGTGGTCACGAAAGGACCGGCGCGGCGCCAGTGCCGTTGAGCCACGTCTTCTGCAGCTTGAACAGCTCGCCGTCATTGCCGAGATCGTCGACGGCCTTGGACACGCATGCCGTCAGCGGGCTGCCCTTGTCCAACACGATGCCGAACTGCTCGGCCTTCTCGGTGCCGGGTGGCAGCTGGCCGACGATGACGCCGTCCGTCAGTTCGCTCTGCACCTCGAAGGCCGTCGGCAGGTCCAGAACCAACGCGTCGATCTGGCCGTTCGTCAACGCGGCCTTCGCGTCGTCGTTGTTGTTGAATACCGCGACACCGGGGTCGATCGCCTGCGCCGCGGTGTAGCTGGTGGTGCCCACCTGCGCACCGAGCTTGAGGCCGGTGAGTCCGGCGAGGTTCTTCACCGCGGCGGCCGGCGACGACTTCACCGCGACGACTGCCTGCGTCACGTTGAAGTACGGCGACGAGAAGTCGACGGCCTGCTTGCGTTCGTCGGTAATGGAAAACTCATTCAGGTTGGCGTCGAACGTCTTTGCCCCCGGTGCGATGGCCGCATTGAACGGCACCCGCACCCACTTCACGTCCTGGTTGGCGTAGCCGAGCTTGCCGGCAACCGCGTAGGCGACCGCAGATTCGAAGCCCTTGCCATTCGCGGGGTCGTCGTCGACGAACCACGGCGGGTACGCCGGTTGATCCGTTCCGAAGGTGATGGACCCCTTCGTCAAGGTCGTCAGACCGTCCTTGGTGCACTGCCCGGCCGCGGCAGAGGCGGACGACGTGCTGGTCGCCGTCTCGTCAGCGGGGGCGCATGCCGTGGCAGCCGCCAAACCGACGAGGGCCAGCATGGACACCACACTCGAGACATTGCGCATGGGCGGCATCATCGCGCACCTGGTGCCCAACCGCCATCGTTGTGATCATGACGACCCGTCGAATGTTGGGATCGGTAGCCGTGGGGGCGCCGTGTACTTGCTTCAACGGCGACGCCACCGAGGCGAGGCCCCACGAAAGGCACGACAGACCATGAACATCGTCCCGGCCGCCATCGAGGAACAGATCAACCGCGTCGACCGCCAGCGGAGCCGCTACCTGGGCATCAGCAGCGCGGTCCTCGCCGCGTGGTGCGTCTACCGCCTGATCTGGGCGGTGTACCTCTCCATGAGCTTCGGCGGGTTCGTCGCCGGCTCCCTGGTGTTCTCGTTCGTCCTGTGGGGTGTGATCGGTGTCGTCGCGGTGGTCGCGGCGGTCGCCTTCCTCGCCCGCGCCAAGAAACCCTGAATCGCGACCAGATGCGGCCCCCGGAGGAATCCTCCGGGGGCTGTTTCATGCCCGAAGCGTGACTTCATGCCCGAAGCGAGACGACGACCTTGCCCTTGGCGGTGCGGTCCTCGAGCGAAGCGATGGCCTCCGCGGCTCGCTCGAGCGGATAGACGACGGGTTCGGGTGCCGACACGGCGCCGGAGGCGAGCAGAGGCTCCAGTTCAGCCCACTGCTCGGCCAGATAACCCGGGTGGGTCGCGGCCCAGGCGCCCCAGCCGACACCGACGGCGTCGACGTTGTTGAGCAGCAGCCGGTTCACCTTGACCGTCGGGATCTCCCCGCCGGTGAAGCCGATCACCAGCAGTCGGCCGCCGGGGGCGAGGGATCGCAGTGAGTCGGTGAACCGGTCACCGCCGACCGGATCCACCACGACGTCGACGCCCCGGCCGCCGGTGAGTTCCTTCACGGCGTCCTTGAAACCGTCGGCGAGCACCACGTCGGTGGCTCCCGCGGCGCGGGCGACGTCGCCCTTGTCCGCGGTGCTGACGACGGCGATCGTGCGCGACGCACCCCAGGCCGAGGCCAGGCGCAGCGTCGACGTGCCGATGCCGCCTGCCGCGCCGTGCACTAGCACCGACTCGCCAGCCACCAGACGCCCGCGGGTGCGCAGGGCGCAATGCACCGTCAGGTCGTTGAAGAGCAGTCCGGCGCCTGCTTCGAAGGACACCGCGTCGGGGAGTTTGAACACCCGATCCGCCGGTAGCGCAACGACTTCCGCCATGGCACCGGAGAGCATCGTCAGCGCGGCGACTCGGTCGCCTGCCGCCACGTGGGCACCTGCGGGGGCGCTGCGCACGATGCCGGCAATCTCGGCGCCAGGCACGTACGGGAGCTCCGGCTTGTGCTGATAGAGCCCGCGGGTCTGGAGCGCGTCGGGAAACGCCACACCCGCGGCGTGGACGTCGATCAGGACGCCGTCACCGGCGCTCGGTTCGTCGACGTCGACGAGCTCCGCCGCCTCTGGTCCGTCGAGCCGGGGGATCTGAATGGCGCGCATCGTCACCATTTAACATCGCCAAGTGATGGACGCACGTGCCGCGGTACTGCTCTCCGAGGGCGCAGCTCCCCAACTGGTCAACGTCGAGGTCAGGGAACCGGTCGGCAGCGAGGCGCTGATTCGTGTCGATGCGGTCGGCATCTGCCACACCGACGTGAGCGTCGCCGCGCGATGGCCGGCCCGAAAACTGCCGATGGTCTTCGGCCACGAGGGCGTCGGCACCGTGGTCGCGACCGGATCACTGGCCCGTATCGACGTGGGTCGGCAGGTCGTGTTGACCTTCGCCAGCTGCGGGCGGTGTCCCAGCTGTGTCGCCGCCAAGCCCGCCTACTGCGATCGGTCGACGACGCTGAACCTGCGCGGCGACGACGCCGACGAGACGAGCGCACTGCGGCTGGGAGGCGTACCGCTGAGGGGTGGCTTCTTCGGTCAATCCAGCTTCGCCACCCACGTGCTGGCCGGGCCCGCCAACACCATCGCGCTGACCGAACCCCTCGATCCAGCTCTGGCGGCGCCACTGGGCTGCAGCGTGCAGACGGGCGTCGGTACGGTGCTCGGCGCCACGCCTGTCGGGACCGGTGATGCGCTGGTGGTCTTCGGCGCGGGTGCCGTCGGACTCTCGGCCGTCATGGGTGCCAGGATCGCCGGCTGCGGTGCCATCGTCGCCGTCGACCCGAAACCCGAACGACGCTCGCTGGCAATGGAATTGGGCGCGACGGCGGTGCTGGATCCCGGCGCAGACGACGTTACCGCGCACCTCCCCGATCTGACTGGCGGCGGCCCAACGGTCGCCGTCGACACCACCGCGTTGCCCGCGGTCATCGCGACCGCTCTGGTGACGCTTCGGGCCTGCGGCACACTCGCCCTCGTCGGATTGGGTGCGCTCAACGCCGAGCTGCCGGTCGGTTTGATCCTGGCGAAGGGCCTGAGGGTGCGCGGTGTCGTCGAGGGCGACAGTGATCCCCAGGTGTTCATCCCGCGGCTCGCGGAGCTGTTGCGGGGCGGTGAGCTGCCGCTGGAGAAGTTGGTGACACGGTTCGCCTTCGACGACTTCGGTGCGGCGTGGACCTCCGCGGTGACGGGTTCGGCCATCAAGCCGGTGGTCACGATGCCGCGTTGACCGCGGCGTTAGTTATGATTCGGAAGTTGCCGGCAAAGGTGCCGCGGCGGATCGGAGCGCACGTGAGGACGATTTCGAGACGGTTGGCAGTGCTTGACGCGATGCCACCTGGCCGGTCGGTAGACGTCCGCTCGTCGGACGGGACGAAGATCCACACCGAGGTCTTCGGTCCCGACGATGGCTATCCCATCGTGCTGGCGCACGGAATCACCTGCGCGATTCGGGTGTGGGCCAATCAGATCACCGACCTCGCCGGTGACTACAAGGTCATCGCCTACGACCACCGGGGTCACGGTCGAAGTGGAGTGCCCTCGCAGCGCGGGAGCTACAGCCTGGACTTCCTGGCCGCCGACCTCGACGCCGTGCTGGCCGCCACGTTGGCGCCTGGCGAGCGGGCCGTGATCGCGGGTCACTCGATGGGCGGTATCGCCATTTCGTCGTGGTCGCAGCGCTACCCACAGCGGGTGCAACAGTGCGCCGATGCCGTCGCCCTGATCAACACCACGACCGGTGATCTGCTACGCAACGTCAAATTCCTTCCCGTGCCGCCGCCCTTGGTGGGCGGCCGGGTGCGGGCCGCAGGCCTGGTGCTGAAGAGGCTGGGGTCCGCACCATTGGTGCCCGGCTCGATACAGCAGAGCCGACGGTTCGTGGCCGCACTGGCGGTGGGCCGCGACGCCGACCCCGCGATCGCCGACTTCGTCTTCGACCTGTTCGCCGAGACTCCTCCGGCGGGGCGCGGCGGCTGGGCCAGGGTGCTGGTCGATTCGCTTGGCCCGAAACACATCTCGCTGCGCAATCTGACCGTGCCGACCCTCGTCATCGGCAGTAAGTATGACCGCCTGCTGCCCATCGCCTCATCGCGCCGGATCGCTGGTGACGCGCCGAACCTGGTGTCCTTCGTCGAGATGCCCGGCGGGCACTGCGCCATCCTGGAACAGCCCGACGAGGTGAATCAGCAGCTCCGCGAACTAGCCGAATCGGTTCGCGAGAACACTCGGATCAGCTCGTAGCGGACAGGTACCCGGCGACCTCGTCGGCCGCGCGGTGACCCGATCGGACCGCCCCGTCGAGGAAACCCGTCCACTGATCGGCGGTCTCGGTGCCTGCCCAGAAGATGCCACCTACCGGCTCGCGTAGCCATTGCCCGTAGGTGGTCCACGAACCGGGTGGCACCGCGGCGGTCGGACCGCCCGGCGCGAAGGGCTCGGCGCTCCAGCGGTGGTCGACGTAGTCGATCGGGTGCCGCGCGCGGTCGCCGAAGAGGCTGGCGAAGCAGTCGATGGCACGGGCGCGTCGGGCGTCGGGCTCCAGCGGGTCGAACGTGCGGGCGTCGGTGAAGCCGAGCAGAACCCCAGGTCCCTCTCCAGAATCCGAGGAGCCGGGGCTGACGTCGAACGTGATGAATACCGGGCCGTCGTCGGACAGCGCTTCGCCCGATCGTCCGTCGTGGCGCCAGAACGGCGTTTCGTACGCGGCGTAGGCCTTGCTCAAGTTGCCCTGCGGCCAGTGCCTCGCCAAGTCTGCGTGCCCTGCGGGCAGCTCCGGGTCGAACGTGATGGCGGCGCGGTGCTCGGGGGCGATCGCGATGACGACTGCCCGCGCCGCCACCGCCTCGCCTGCGGTGTGCACCGTGGCTCCGTCCGCGCCGTATTCGATTCGTTCGACCACGCTGTCCAGTCGCACCCGCCCGTCGAGATCTGCCGCCATCCGCAGCGCGATCTGTTGGGTGCCTGCCGGGAAGCGGTCCTGCTGGGCGCCGCCCTTGACGTCGAGCATGGGGCCGATGCCTCCGGCGGCCTTGATGTAGTGCACCGCGTGCAGCATCGACACCTCGTCGGGTTCGCAGCCCCACGTCACCCTTGCCATGATCGCCATCAGATCCCTGGTGCTCTTGCCGGCGTGCACCGACCGTAGCCAACCGTCCATGGTCTGCTGGTCGAGGCGGTGAGCCGTCGGCGCCGTCCACGGCGCGCCGAGCGGAACTTGCTTGCTGAGCCGCTCGAACCGCCACTGGATGCGCGAAACGTCAAGCAGCTCAAGGATGGACAACTTGGGGATGGTGCTGCGGTAGGACCTCACCCGACCCCGCCAGCGGATCAGGTTCTTGCCATCGTTGTAGGTCGGTGTCGTCGGGCAGCCGAGTTCGGCGGCGAGCTTGAGCACCTCGGTCTGGGTCGGCCCGACGAAGGTGCCACCGAGGTCGACGGGAACCCCGGCGATGGTGGTGGTGTGGGACCGGCCGCCGACACGGTCCCGGCCTTCGAGAACTCTTACGTCGTACCCGAGTCTGGTCAGACTGCGTGCGGCCGTCAGTCCGGCGAACCCGGCGCCAACGACGACGACGTCGGGGCTTGCGGGGATGGTCACCTGACTAGGCTCTCACGCGTGAAGGTCATGACAGCGCTGTTCGGACCGGCCGATGCGATCGAACGGACGGAGGCGCTGCGCGACGCCGGGGCCACCGGGGTGTTCACGTTCGAGGGGCCGCACGACGTGTTCGCCCCGCTGACACTGGCGTCGACGGTCGGCGGTCTCGACCTCATGACCAACGTGGCGATCGCGTTCCCGCGCAATCCGATTCACCTCGCGCACCAGGCGATCGACCACCAGCTGCTCGCGGATGGGCGGTTCATCCTCGGGCTCGGAACGCAGATCCGCACGCAGATCGAGAAGCGGTTCGGCGCCGACTTCGACAAACCGGTCGCCAGGATGACGGAACTGATCGGTGCGCTGCGGGCGATCTTCGAGGCATGGACCACCGGTGAGCGCCTCGCGTTCCATGGCGAGTTCTACCGCCACACCCTGATGACGCCGAACTTCACCCCGAAGTCCATCCCGCACGGGCCGCCGCCGATCTACGTCGGCGCGTTGGGGCCTCGTCTGACCCGCGCCACCGCCGAGGTGGCCGACGGGTTGCTCGTCATGCCGTTCGGGTCGAAGCGCTTCCTGCACGACGTCACCATGATGAAGGTCGACGAAGGGCTTGCGGCCTCGGGCCGCAGCCGCGACGACTTCGCCGTCATCCCGGAGATCATCGTCTCGGTGAGCGACGAGGACCCGCAGCACACGTCGACCCGCCAGCTGCTGGCGTTCTACGGGTCGACGCCCGCCTACCGGCCGGTGCTCGAGGCTCACGGCTGGGGTGACCTGCAACCGGAACTGCACGCATTGTCCAAGCAGGGGCGCTGGCAGGAGATGGGCGGCCTGATCGACGATGACGTGCTGCACACCATCGCCGCGTGCGGCACGCCGAAGGAGATTGCCGCCCACATCCGCGATCGCGTGGCGGGTGTCAGCGATCAGGTGTGCGTCTACCAGCCCGCCCCCATCCAGGTGGAGTCATTGGCTGGGATCGTCGACGCACTGCAGGGCTGACGCCCTATCGTGAGTTGGTACGGAGCAGGACCAAGGGAGGGTTTCTCGATGGACGGTCAAGCGGACTACTCGGATGTGCTGATCATCGGCGCAGGCATCTCGGGGATCGGGGCGGCGTACCGCATCCATCAGAAGAACCCCAAGCTCACCTACACAATCCTCGAGCGACGCTCGCGGATCGGGGGCACGTGGGACCTGTTCCGCTATCCGGGCATCCGCTCGGACAGTGACATCTTCACCCTGAGCCTGCCCTTCGAGCCGTGGACGAGGCCCGAGAACGTGGCCGACGGTGGCGACATCCGGGACTACCTCACCGATGCGGCTCGCCATCACGGCATCGACCGAAACATCCGGTTCGACACCCACGTCAAGTCAGCGGAGTGGGATTCGTCGACCGACACCTGGACGCTGCGCACGGCGACCCCCGACGGCGCGGAGAAGTCCTACCGGGGGCGCTTCGTGTTCTTCGGCACGGGATACTACGACTACGACAATCCGTACTCACCGGAGTTCCCTGGCATCGAGGACTTCGCCGGTGACGTGGTGCACCCCCAGTTCTGGCCGGAGTCGCTGGACCATGCGGACAAGCGCGTCGTGGTGATCGGCAGTGGCGCCACCGCGATCAGCCTGGTGCCCGCGCTGGCGAAGACCGCCGCGCACGTCACGATGCTGCAGCGCTCGCCGACCTACATGATGTCGATGGCCCGAATCGATCCGATGGTGCAGGCGATCCGGAAGTTTTTGCCGCGCAGGCTGTCCCACAACGTCGTTCGGGCCCGCAATGCTGCGTTCTCGGTGCTGTCGTACTTCCTGTTCCGCAAGGCCCCGAAGTTCGGGCGGTGGCTGATCAGGAATCGAACCATCGCGGCGCTGCCCGAGGGCTATGACGTCGACCTGCACTTCAAGCCACGCTACGAGCCGTGGGATCAGCGAATGTGTCTGGTGCTGGATCGAGATCTGTTCGACCACATCGGCGATGGCCGTGTCGACGTGGTGACCGATCACGTCGATCACGTCGACGCGGCAGGCATCGTGCTGGCGTCCGGACAACGCGTGGACGCCGACGTCATCGTCACCGCCACCGGTTTGCAATTGCAGGCGCTGGGCGGCATCGCCATCGTCGTCGACGGCACCGAGGTCAAGCCCACCGATCGCTTCGTCTACAAGGAGTACCTGCTCGAGGACGTCCCGAACATGGCGTGGTGCATCGGGTACACCAATGCGTCGTGGACGCTGCGCGCCGACATGACGGCGCGTGCGGTGGCGAAGTTGTTGGCGTACATGGACTCTCATGGGTACACCCATGCCTACCCGCACCTGGGCGGCGTGCCAATGGGGGAGAAGCCGACGTTCGACCTGAAGGCCGGCTACATCCAACGGACCCCGCACGCGCTGCCGAAGTCGGGTATCCATCGCCCCTGGAACGTCCGGCACAACTACGTACTCGACGTCATCGACCATCGGTTCGACCGCATCGAGGAGTCGATGGTCTTCGGCCGCGCCGGAGCCCGCGGTGCCGTGAAGGCCGATCAGACCGAGCAGGCGCAGACCGCCTGAGCCGCCCCGATTCCCTCCGCATCGATTTCTGCGCCCGGGTCGCTGTCTGGCCCTTGCATTCAAGCGGTCGCTGCAACGAATGCGGACGGGTCTGAGAGTAGTCGGTCGAGTTCTTCGGCGGGGGTGCGGAAGCCGAGGCGTTTGCGGGGT
>NZ_JAVRQA010000314.1:0-8420 GCF_032161845.1 Mycobacterium sp. | reverse complement strand
TGCTGGTCGAATCCCCAGCGGACGTTCGCCTGACGGACCCAGCGGGTGACGTCCTCGAGGTTGTCGTCGGTGAAGCCGAAGCGGGCCCGCACCGGCGCGGCCTGCGCGAGGTTGAGCACCTCGCTGGCGGTCACCCGGCTTCCCGCCAACGCCAGCAGCTGCGACGCCACGCTCAACAGCGGATTGGTTTGCACGAGTGAGCGATCCGCCAGCCGCATCCGCAGCCGGTGCGCTGGATGCGCACCGCGCAGCACCTCACCGAGACCGAAGTCGGCGTTGATCAGGGGGGCATAGGTCTCCACGTCGGGGCACATGACCAGGATGTCGCGTGGCTCCAACGTCGGGTCGTCGGCGAGCAGGCCGAGCAGCACCTCGCGGAGCACGTCCACCTGTCGGGCCTGGCCGTGACACGCGTGCACCTGAACGGAGCGATCGCCCTTGGCCAGTGTCCTGCCCTGTGGCTGAACGGCATTCGCGGCGATGTCGGACTGCAGCCAGCCGAGCAGGTTGGCCGGATACTCGCCGTTGCCGAGATACTCGTCGGTGTGCAGATCCGTCGGCAGGATGATCTGCAGCTCGCGCAGGTCCCTGCCGAGGGTGGCGAGCAGTGGATGGTGAACGGCCCGGTGACTGGTGTCGGCGCGGCGCGTGATGGGACCGCGTACGCCGGCCAGTGCGCGCCAGAGGTCGTCGCTGGGGTGCGGCAGCCACAGGTGCACGTCGTGGTGGGTGGAAAGGGCTCCGATCAGTTCGATCTCGGTGATCGGCAGCCGGGTGTGGCCGAACAGGGACAGCCGCGGCGGCAGGGCAAGAGGTGATTCGCGCAGACGCGCAACGGTTTTCCCATGCCTTACGTGGGGCGGGTCGACGGCGACGCGGTCGACGAGGGCCCGCCAGAGAGGTGGTTGCCAGTCGAGGTCGGCGTCGAGATCTCCGATGTTGCCGTCGAGCCAGTCGGCCAGCAGCTGTGGACGTTGCTTGGCGTAGGACGCGAACAATCCGGCGATCCGGCGCGCGACGGCGTAGCGCCTGCCCTGGCGAAGCTCCCTCTCATCGCCGACCTCGAAGTGACCGAGATGCGTCGCGAGCGTCCGACACCACGGCTGCTCAAGGCTCTCGTCGATCACCTCGAGCAGCGGCCACACCATGGCGTTCGGCGACCACGGATCGTCGTCGGCGGTGCCCGTGACCTCCGCGATAAGCGAATACGGATTCCTGAACTCGACGCCCGCGCAGACACCGTCGGCGCCCGCCCCGCGGCCAAGGACGTGGGACAGGCGCTGGCTGAGCCACCGTTCGACGCCGCGGGCGGGCACCAGCACCAACTCCATCGCGAAGGGATCGTCGAGGGGTTCGGCGAGCAGGGCGCCGAGGCCGTCTGCGAGGAGGTCCGTCCGTTCGGCACGGTGGAGGTGAAGCGACATTGAAACCAGCCTAGGGGGCACCGCCGACAGCGGTTCGGGAATGCCGCCACCGTTTGCCCGGCGGGGCGGACGTGTCCTACGTCTGTGCCACAGTGAGGTATGTCCACGCCACGCCTGTCCCCGCGCTTCGACGAGGCGCTCGGCTACGCCTCGAATCTGCATCGCACGCAGACCCGCAAGGGTGGCGACACCCCGTATGTCGGTCATCTGCTCTCGGTGGCCAGTCTGGTGATCGAGGGTGGCGGCACCGAGACTCAAGCCATCGCCGGCCTGTTGCACGACGCCGTCGAGGACCAGGGTGGGGCGCCGGTTCTCGCCGAGATCCGCGAGAAGTTCGGCGACGACGTCGCGGTCATCGTCGCCGAGTGCAGCGACACCGACGAGGTGCCCAAACCGCCGTGGAAGCCTCGCAAGGAGCGGTACATCGCACATCTGGCGACGGCGAGCGGGGCCACGGTTCTGGTGTCGCTGGCCGACAAGCTCGACAATGCCCGCGCCATTTTGCGGGACTACCGCGACATCGGAGAAGCGTTGTGGGCACGCTTCAGCGAACACGACCCACACGAGCACCTCTGGTATTACGAATCGCTCCTGGCGGTGTTCAAGGCGAGGAACTCTTCGTGGCTGGTGGATGAACTCGAGCGCGTGCTGATCGAACTAAGAAATCTGGTGAGCGCCTCCGTCAGCGCCTAAGGTCGTTGGCGATGGCCAACGATGACGACACGCTGACTGACCAAGCGCGCCTCGAGGCGCTCCGCAAGCAGCACGCCGCGGCTTCGACCGCGCCCGATGTCGGCGCCGTTCAAAACGCTTGTGCTGCACTGCGATCCGCTGCCGCCGCGCAGGCCGACGCGGAACGCACTGCGGACGTGCTCTCCGCGGACCGCGTCCAGTTCCTCGAGACCAGCCTGGAGTTCCACGACCGGCACGGCACGCAGCCCTGCCCGGTGTGCGCGACGGGCACCCTCGACGACGAGTGGGTCACGCGGGCCAGGGCAGCACTGGCCGAGGAGCAGGATTCCGCGAGCGCCCTGCGGGTGGCACGGTCCGGGGCGCATCGAGCGCGCCAAGCACTGATCGCACTCATCCGCACGGTCGACGCCCCGCCCGCCGAGGATGCCGGACTGACGGCGGCCGCGGCCGCGCGCGCTGCCCATCAGTCGATTTCGGCGCTGTCGGCCGACGACGACGCTGCGCTCGCCGATCGCATCGAACGCGAACTGCCCGGGCTCCGCTCGGCATACGACGCGCTTCGGGAGGCGGCTGCGGCCGCGCTGGAGTGACGGGGCGACGCCGGCGCCGTCACGGCGTTTCTCGCGGCGGCTTTGGGGTTCGGCTGGAGGCACGGTTGGCCAGCGACCGGTTCACCATCGCATAGCGAGCGGTGATCGCCACGTCGATGACAGCCATTGCCGCTACACCGGCTATTGCTGCCAACAACACCACCAGTAGAAATGTCTGAGTCGTGGATTGGCCGCCCATGCAGCCGAAGATTTCGTTGCACTTTAGCGGGCCGAAAGCCGCGCAGGTGACCGCGGCAGGAAGTGCCGCAGCTAGTGCGTACTTGACAGTTCGTGACGCGATGACTCGGCCCCCCTCGGGCGCAGAACGTAGTGCAAGCGTCTAACTTGAGCTCCCGCTACCGAGTCCGATGTAGTCGCCCGGCGGTGGGCCCACCTCACCGGCAGCCTTCCAGGCGGCGAGCCGTTGTTCAGCACGTTGACGTGTCACTCGATCGAATCGAATCAACACGCACACCGATCCGGTGACTAGCACAAGACCGGCGATGACCAGCAGAATCATCGTCACGAACCACCTCCGAAGCCCGCGTTGCCGAAGAAGGCTCCGGCCCCGTAAGGGCTCGACCCGTCATCGTAGGCACGCAGTCGTTTCTTCTGTGCGATACCGGCACCGAGCCAGAACACGCTGAACGGGCCGAAGAGCGGGCCCGCAATGATCCACATCAAGAGCGGCCGCAGCTTGACCCGAATTGCGACCCCGATAGTGAACAGCCCAAAACCAAGCCAGATGAGCCCAATAATCCCCAACGGCGTCATCGATCAGCCCCCTCGTCCAAATCATAGGACGGTGTGCAGTACGTCACCACTCCCAGCGCCTAAGTGAATCCGCCAGGAGGCGTGCGCTTCGTGCGGCGGCCTCGCAGACGAAGATCTAGCTTGCCGTGAACTCCGTGGGCAGCCCGTCGATCCCCGCCTGGATTGCCGCGATCGCGTCCTTGCGAGCCTTCAGCTTGCTGGCCCGGTGCGCCTTCACGTGCAACCCGGCGGCAGCGTCGGAGGCGACGTCGTGGGCCCGGGCCAGAACGTTGCCGTCCTCGACGATCTCGTCCAGCCACCCGGCGGCGACGGCCTCCGTGCCGGTGAACACTGCCGCCATCGCGACGGCACGCTGAAAGGCCGCACGCGTCAAACGGTTTCGCATGATCTCGATCGCCGAGATCGGCAAGACCATGCCGATCGCGACCTCGTTGGCCTGGCATCGCGAACTCGGCGACCCGACGCGGTGATCACCGCTGAGCATCAGGAACGAACCCATCGCAATGGCTGGCCCCGTCGCCGCCATGATGACCGGCACCGGGAAGCTCAGCAGCCGGATCGACAGCTCGAATCCACCGGAGAGCATGCCGAGCGCCGCGGCGGCGTCGCCGGAGTTGAAGACGCTGAGGTCGAAACCGGCGCTGAACACCCGCGAGTTGCCCGCGAGCACGATGGCCTTGATCTCGCCGTCGCTCGCAGCCTTCTCGGCCAGGTCGAGCGCCTGATTGATGTTCTGCTGCATCGCCGGCGACAACACGTTGACCTTGCCGTCGTCGAGCGTGATCGTGGCGACGGACTCGGTCTGCTCATAAGCAACGGTGCTTGTCATCGACTCTCCCTTGAATACGGTTCGAGCCGATCGTACTTAGCCCAAGTGCGCGGAATGACGGCCAGCCACCCCATTTTGGATCCAGGGGAAGTCCAACTCGGTGGTCTGGTCCAACTGCCTTGTGCGCCAACGATCTTGGGTTTCCTCCACGGCCTTGTTCATCCGATCGATCTCGGCGCGGAACACGTCGGGCTGCGTCTCCTTGGAGGCGTAGTGGAAATACGTCAGCACGCTGCGCAGGAGTTCCAGCTTCTGCTTCTCCCGCTTGGCCAGATCGTGGGTGGTCATCAACTCGATGCGCTGCGCCGGCTGAAGGGTGCCCCAGTCCAGGCGGAACATCGTCTCGAAGGATTCCCGCGTCTTCCACAGGCGGGTCTTCTTCGCCTTTGCGTCGGGTCGCGGTCGGTCGTAGTAGGTCAGGGCACCGTCGAAGCGATCCCGGATCGAGCCGGCCAATTCCTCTCGGCTGATTGCGGAGTCCCACACCGTTCGCCATTCCTGGCCAGGAGCCAAGTAGGGGAGTTCGCTGGGAAGGTCGAGCTCGGCCACTTCGGGCGGCCCGTCCGCCGGGGAGTCCTCGTATGCGGCGACCGTCGGATGATTGACGAAGGTGAACCGAATGTCGTGGGCGGCGGTCTGTCCGAAGTTTCGCACCACCAGCTCGATGACGTGCCAATCGGAGGGATGCGGCTCCATGAACATCGTCACTTGTGGCCGGACTTGCTCGGTCTTGAGCTGGCGGTTCTTCGTGAGCTGGCGGTTGGCCCAGAAGAGCACGACGATGCCGAGCACCAGTGCCGCCCATGCCGCGATTGCCAGCCAGCCGCCGGAGCCGAGGTTCGTCAGATCGTTCCATCGATCCCGCATCCAGTCCACTGCGCCCTCACCTGTCGGTTGGTGTTAGCTCAGGACAATAGTGCTTTGCTGACAGCAATGCAGATGCACATATTTTGGTAGCTAGCGACCGGCTAGAGGGTACCGCGCGCGTCCCATTTTCTCAGGTGCAACTCAGGTGCGTCTGGGGATGTGCTCAGTTGCGTCGCTTAACGTGGGCACTGAGCTTCCCCCAAGCTCTTGATGTCTCGGCCCCGTCACCATCCCCCCGGTGACGGGGCCGAGCTCGTCTGCCTTACTGCAGCGGTAGTTCGACGCCCGGACTCACGGGGTCGGCCCGCAACTGAACGGTGTCCGGCGCGGTGCCCACCGGCACGTCGTAGACGAGCGGCGTCTCGACCTTGTCACCCGGGGCCACCGTGGCGATGGTGCCGCCCAGGAACGCGGTGGCCTCGTCATCGAGTGCGAAGGTCTCTCCGGCCGCGGCGAGCTTCTGGAACGTCGCGACGAACGTCAGCGGAGAGGTGCCGGTGTTGGTCACGTTGACGTAGACGACGTAGAACATGCCGGTCGCCGTCTTCTGGACGGCGTCGCTGACAGTGGACGTGATGGTGTCGCCGGTCTCGGTGCCCGCGACCGAGAAGGTGTAGTCGCCGTCGCTGCCCTCGCTCGGGGTCGCAGGCGGCGTGGGCGTGGGCGACTCATCGGAGGACGTCTCCGACGAGCTCTCCGACGTCGTCTCGCTCGACGTGGTGGAGGACTTGGAGGACGACGTGCCCTGCGACGTCACGGTCGGCTCGTCGTGGCGGATCACCACGAAGACGACGATCAACACCAGCGCCAGCAGGATTACCGCTGCGCCGCCGAGGATTCCGAAGACCAGCTTCTTGTTGGGGCCGCCTCCGGATGGTCCGTAGGGCGGTACCGGTGGCCCCGGAGGGCCAGGTGGCGGCGCAAAGGGCGCTGCCTCATATGACTGGGTGGGCTGGGTCGGCGGTGGGGTGTAGGACTGCCCGGCCGGTGGTGCATCCCACGACGGCAGCGGCGCGTCCCATGGCGTCGACTCGGGCGCCGGTGGTTCGTACGACGTCGGCGGGTGCGTGTCGTAGGGCTGACTGGGCGTCGCGGAGTACTCCGTCGAGGAGCTTGACGGGGGGGCGGACGCTTCTTCGGTTGCGTCGGGGACGCGGTGGGATCCGCCCTGCGCCGGGTCGAGTTCGGAACTGCCCGCCGGATCGACCGCCGGCCGCGTCGGCACAACGGTCGTCGCCTGTTCGCTGGCCGGAAACTCGTCGGCCTGCGTGGCGGGCGGCTCTGCGGGCGTTTCCGCGACGGGGGCCGCTTCGGCAGCAACCGGGGCGGGCGCACGATGCTCGGTCCAGCTGGTGCCGTCCCAATACCTCAGGCCAGAAGGGTCTTCGGGGTCCGGATACCAGTCGGCCGGTGTCGTCATCGCAGGGTCCTTCCGATCCTGTGCCCCTGGGGCGCTGAGCACCGAACTTAGCGCAGGTGGTGAGCCAACGCGCCACTTCGGATCACGCCAGCCTGTGGGCTAGCCGCCCATCGCCATGCGCCACTGGTCGAGACTGCTGGCCCGGTAGACGTAGTTGGTGCGCCGCACCTCCGACAGCGAGGCGCTCGGCTCTGCCGAATACCAGTGCCCAGGAAACACCGTGGGATCGCCGGGCAACTTTGCCAGCGCTTGCAGGCTGCGGAACATGTCGTCGATGTTCCCGCCGGGGAAGTCCGTGCGTCCGCACCCCTCCAGGAACAGGGTGTCGCCGGCGACCAGTCGGCCGTCGAGCAGGAAGCACTGGCTGCCCGGGGTGTGGCCGGGAGTGTGCAGCAGCTCGATCTCGACGTCGCCGACCGTCACCTTGTCGCCATGCTCGTGGGAGGTCAGTTCACTGAGCGGGATCCCGGTGATTCGCGAGACCCAGTCCGCCTCGTGGGTGTTCACGTGCACCGGCACGCTGACCCGTTCCAGCAGCTCGGCGAGGCCCTTGAGCTCGAAGCCCATCATCGACCCGCCCACGTGGTCGGGGTGGTGGTGACTGACGAGCACTCCCGACAGATGCATGCCGTCGGCCTCGAGGGCATCGAGCAGATCGTTGGCGGCGTACGCCGGATCGACGACGACGCAGTCACCCGTCTCGCGATCGCCGATGAGGTAGGCGAAGTTGCGCATCTGCTGGGCGATGACGTCGTTCGCGGCGAAGTCGCTGCCGGACAACAGCTGCTTGAAGTACAGACGGTCCTGGTCGGTTGGGCTGGCCATGCCAATGATTAAGCCACAGACTGAGCCGAGGACCGCAGCCGCGACGAAGCGGTTTGGCGAGGGTAACGGCGAGAATGTACCCTCTTTAAGGCCCTGCGGCGTGACTCGCGTCCTCCAAGGGGAAGCTGCCCCCTTAGCTCAGTCGGTAGAGCGCTTCCATGGTAAGGAAGAGGTCAACGGTTCGATTCCGTTAGGGGGCCCGGTGGATCGGCCAGGGCGAGCGCAGCGACGGGATGCGGTCGGGCTGGTGTGGTGCCCATGGCGGTGTAGCTCAGCTGGTTAGAGCGCACGACTCATAATCGTGAGGTCGGGGGATCGAGCCCCCCCACCGCTACAAGACGACAACGCAAGTGAATGAAGAAGGACGACAGACGTGGCCTCGAGTACAGACGTACGGCCCAAGATCACCTTGGCCTGTGAGGTGTGCAAGCACCGCAACTACATCACGAAGAAGAACCGGCGCAACGATCCGGATCGGCTGGAGCTCAAGAAGTTCTGCCCGAACTGCGGGACGCATCAGCCGCACAAGGAATCGCGCTAACGGACGACCCGCGGGCTTCGGCTCTGGGTTGACTGACTTAGGGAACTGATCCGTGCCGCTGTCTCCAGACATCATCGGGATGCACTATCGCTATCCCGACTTCTACGAAGTCGGGCGCGAGAAGGTGCGTGAGTACGCCGTCGCCGTCAAGAACGAGGATCCGGCCTACTTCGACGAGGGTGTCGCTGCAGACCTCGGCCACGATTCGCTGCCCGCGCCGCTGACCTTCATCTCGGTCTTCGGTTACACCGCTCAGACGGCGTTCTTCGAGAACGCCAACATCGGCATCCAGGATGCGCAAATCGTCCAGGTCGACCAGGAGTTGAAGTTCTTGCTGCCGATCAAGGTCGGCGACCGCCTCTACTGCGACGTTTACCTGCATGCGTATCGGCAGGCCCACGGCACGGACATCATCGTCACGAAGAACATCATCAGCAACGACAAGGGTGAGGCCGTG
>NZ_JAVRQA010000313.1:0-12905 GCF_032161845.1 Mycobacterium sp. | reverse complement strand
AGCTTCAGACCACGGTGGCGTCAGCCGCACCACGATCGCGATGGACTGGTGCCGGGGCCGCTGCATATCAGACGGCCAACAAGGATCACGGCAAGGTGTTCGCGCAGTTGGCGTCCTTGGATCAACGGCTCGGTCAGCACGTCACCGCGTCGTCTCGAGTCGTCACGGCCAGACGCGAGAACCTCGATGCGGTCCGCAAGTGGGTCGTCGACGCCGCGGCCTCGGTTCCACCCGGCAAGAATCGCGAGCAGCTTCTGATGCCCATCGTTCAGAAGGGCCTCGGCAAGGTGAGCGAGATCGTCACCAAGGCCAACGGCGACCTCTCCGTCATCGGCGGCAAGATCCGCAGTCTCGGTGGCGAATACGACGCGCTGCGAAATCAGAAGTTCGCGCCGTCCGGTGTGCAAGCGGTCGGCGATTTCGGCCAGGCTGGGGAAGAGCTGCCGCGCAGTCCAATCACGCCTGGACGACCGGCCGACCCTGCCAATACCTGGGTCGGCGACCCGAATTTCGGTCAGTGGGAAGCGGTTCCGCTAAGCCCCACCGGACCGTACGCACCGCTACAACCCGAGTACCGGCCGTTCGCCGACGACACACCACTTAAGGTTGGCCCTCCCACTCGGATGTACGTGCCAGGGAAGACGTGGATAACCGAAGACGATGCACCGTACGTGCAGTACCAGGAGGGTTACAGGTTCCGCATGGCGGGAACCGAGGCTACCGACCTCACTCGCGTCGTGAACGGCAACGGCGAACCTCAGGTTCAACGTTGGGTGGCCAATGTGTACGAGTATCAACGAAATACATCAATGGGCGGCGGCAACGACTTGAGCGCACTACCTCCGATACAGAACATCGATCACACGTGGAAGCCGATTTCCTTGCCTGAGATCGCGACGCTCTCGGCGAACAACGCAGGAACGCCGTATTACCTGCCCGACGGTTGCGGAGGGTCGGTGAACTTTTCCGGCGGCTTGCCGGTGAACACTGGCGCCCCACACACTCCAATCATGACGCGTCCGCGGTGATGACCCTGCGTCGTTGGCGGCTGGCGGCCGCGGTCATCCTTGCGGTGATCGTGGCGATCGTCGCGATCGTGTTCATCTGGGTGCTCCCGGGCGGGTCGGCGTCGGATTGCGAAACCGTGCACCAGTTGATCGACTACAACCAGGCGCACAACAAGGCAATCGGCACCCAGTCGGACCCTGACCAACCGAGCGAGTCTCCCATGTCCGACTACGAGGATTGGGCGTCCCAGTTGAAGGCATACGCCCGTGAGATCCACGACCCACGACTCGTTCCGCACGCCGAACAGGTTGCAGCGCTGGCGGATCAGACTCTTTCGGTCGTCCGTCAGGCGCGGGACGACGCTGCGCCGACACCAACTTCCGGACCGCCGCCATGGGCGCAAAACTACGCGGAATTGAACGCCCAGTTCGAGAAGGAGCTTTCTGCGCTGGAAGCGGCCTGTCCGGCCTGACTGGCGTCAGGTCTGACGTCGTTCGCCATCTGCGTCGTCGGAATCAGACTCAAGCCACGTCGGTTTCGGTGTGGGCGGCATCGCGCCCTCGCTCTGCCAGAAGTGGCTAGAAGATTCCGGAGTGGGGAACCCGTTTGCTCGCGACTTCCGGATGAATACGAGCACTATCGTGGCCACGCCGATCACGAGGAACGCGATGAGCGCGCCCTTCAAGATCATTGGCATCAAGACAACACCTCACTGTGATGTGACTGCTTCACGACGCAGGTTCGCGACGAGTGCAGATTCCCGTCGAACACCTGCGTCAAGCGGCCATAGAATCACATGCAGGAGTTGGGCGGTCGAAGGGACCATCACGCGGCGCGGGGAGGATCAACATGGGCGGCGAGTTTTCGCTCGACAGCGCCGGGCTGTCGCCACTGGCCGACATCCACTCACAGGTCGCCGACGGATTGTCGCAACTGACCGGGGCCGGCGGCCCGCAGGCCGCGGAGGTCGCGAGGTCGTTCGGCAACATCGCGTTTTCAGTCAACAACGCACTCGACGGGGTTTCGCAAAGTCGCACCGGCGCGTTTCAGACCACCAAGGCCGCCAGCGAAACGATCAAGGAATTGCTCGGCAGGGCGGACCAAATGTACGCCCAGGGCGACGAAGAGGGTGCGGCGAAGCTCAGGGCCGCGGCTGAGGCGCTCGATGGCTCCGGGGCCACGGGCGGAGCGGGGTCGGCGGGTGGCGCAGGCGGCGCAACGGGCGCGGGCGGAGCAGGCGCGGGTTCCGGGGCGAGTGGCGGCGGTCCCGAAATGGCGGGCCAGATGGCAAGCCAGGTCGGTCAACAGGTGGGCCAGGTCGCGCAGGGCGTTGCGCAGGCCGTGCAGGGGCTCGCCCAGGGGCTCACCCAGCTCCCCCAGCAGATCATGCAGGGCATCCAAGGCATGGCGGGGTCCGCTACCAAGGAGTCCGACGCGGCGGCCAAGGACGACGAAGAGAAGGCCGACGACCCGGAGGAACGCAAGCGCGAGGAGGCCGCGGCGGCCGAGAAGCGCGATCAGCAGCCGCCCACTCAGACCGAGAGCGCCCGGCAAGGGCCCGCCACCGACGGAGGCCGGGCCCCGGTGCCCCCGCCCACCGCCGAGCGCCCGCAGCCGGCACAGACTCGCCCGCAGCAGTCGTCGCTCTAGACCAGCACACCGTCGTCTAGGCGCAGTCTGCGATCGACACCGATCGAATCCAGGAAGGTTTCGTCGTGGCTGACCACCACGACGGCGCCCCGATAGGCACTCAGTGCCGACTCCAACTGGCCCACGCTGACGAGGTCGAGATTGTTCGTCGGCTCGTCGAGCAGAAGCAGATGCGGCGCCGGTTCGGCGTTGAGCACGCAGACCAGCGTCGCCCGCAATCGTTCCCCACCCGACAGCGCGCCGACGGGCAGGAGACGGTGGTCTCCGCGAAACAGGAACTGCGCCAACAGATGCATCCGCCGGGTGTGGGTGAGGCTCGGCGCGAACGCGGAGAGACTTTCGGCGACGGTGCGGTCGGGGTCGAGCAGGTCGAGCCGTTGCGACAAATACGCGATCCGTCCGTCTGCCCGCTGCACGTCGCCCCGCGTCGGTTCGACGTCGCCCGTGATCGCTCGAAGCAGCGTCGACTTGCCAGCCCCGTTGGCGCCGGTCAGTGCGATGCGTTCAGGTCCGCGAATGTCCAGGTCGATCCCGTTGTCCGCGAACAATTCTCGCCCACCGACGCGGACCTGAAGCCCGCGTACGGTGAGGACGGTGCGGCCCGCAGGTACGTCGGTGTCCGGCAGATCGAGCACGATGACGTCGTCATCGCGCAACGCGCGTTCGGCCTGATCGAGTCGGCCCCTCGCGTCGTCGACGCGTTTGGCATGCACGTCGTCGGACTTGGCCGCCGACTCCTGGGCATCGCGCTTGAGCTTGCCGGCCACGATCTTCGGTAGGCCCGCGTCCTTGACGTTGCGTGCGGCGGTGCTCGAACGTTTCGCGGCGCGTTCGCGGGCCTGTTGCAGCTGTCGCTTCTCGCGCTTCAACAATTGCTCGGCGTTGCGGACGTCGGACTCGGCGGACCGTTGAGCCGCGTCGAGTGCGTTCTCGTACTCGGTGAAACTTCCTCCGTAGAAGACGATCTCGCCTCGGTAGAGCTCCGCGATGCGATCCATTCCGTCGAGCATCGCGCGGTCGTGGCTGACGACGAGCAACGTCCCCGCGAAGTCCTCCAGTGCGGCATTCAGGCGGCGCCTGGCCTCGACGTCGAGATTGTTGGTCGGCTCGTCGAGCAGCAGGACGTCGGGGCGCCTGAGCAGTTGCGCGGCCAATCCCACCGAGACCACTTCCCCGCCGCTGAGCGAGCTCAGCGGCCGATCCATCGCCAGCTGCGACAGACCAAGCCGGTCGAGTTGAGCGCGCAGTCGCTCCTCGACGTCCCAGTCGTCGCCGATCGCGGTGAAGACCGCTTCGGAGGCGTCGCCGGCGGCCAAGGCGTCGAGTGCGGCGATGACGGGCGCGACCCCGAGGACGTCGGCGACGGTGCGGTCGGCGTCCAACGGCAGCGTCTGGGGCAGGTACCCGACGGTGCCGCCGGCGACGACGTTGCCTGCGCTCGGCCGGAATTCGCCCGCGATGAGTTTGAGCAGCGTGCTCTTACCCGCTCCATTGGGCGCGACGAGACCCGTGCGGCCGCCGGGGATGGTGAAGGACAGGTCGACGAACAGCGGTGTGTCGTCAGGCCAGCCGAAGGACAGATGGGAGGAAACGATGGACATGCGAGAGATCTCTCGGTGAATCGGCGGCACGGGCCGCTGGCATGGACGATCGGACGCGCTCCGGCTATCCGGAGATGTCGTCACCCAGCATGTCTGCAGCCCACCTCTTGTCGATTCGACCTTTCGACACCATGGTAACGGCGTCAGTCAACTCGATTTGTCGTTGAGATAGCGCTCACGGCGCCAAAGTCCGAGAAGCGGTGACCCTGAGCGCTATCTCAACGCTCAGTCAACGAGATATTTGCGCAGCATTTCGGTGGCCGCCGTGATCTGCGTGACCTCCACGCGTTCGTCGACGCGGTGCGCCATGTTGGGGTCGCCGGGGCCGTAGTTGACCGCAGGGATGCCGAGCGCGGCGAAGCGCGCGACGTCGGTCCAGCCGAACTTGGCCCGCACCTGTCCGCCGGCGGCCTGCACCAACGCCGCGGCCGCCGGTTTCGTCAGACCTGGGAGCGCCCCTGCGGCGGCGTCGGTCAGTTCGACGTCGACGTCGAGCCCGTCGAGCACCTCGCGAACGTGCGCGACGGCCTGCTCGACGCTGCGGTCGGGGGCGAACCGGAAGTTGACCGTGACCGACGCCGCGTCGGGGATGACGTTGCCTGCGATGCCGCCGTCGATGCGGACGGCGGAAAGTCCTTCGCGGTAGGTGCATCCGTCGATGTCGACGTTGCGCGGCTCATACGACGCCAACCTGTCGAGCACGGCGCCGAGTTTGTGAATGGCGTTGTCGCCCAACCACGAGCGCGCGGAATGCGCGCGCGTCCCGACCGCACGGACGACCACGCGAATGGTGCCCTGGCAGCCAGCCTCGATGTACCCGCCCGACGGCTCACCGAGAATCGCGACGTCGGCCTGCAGCCAGTCGGGCAGCTCGCGTTCGATGCGGCCCAGCCCGTTGGCGCTGGACTCGATCTCCTCGCAGTCGTACATCACCAGCGTGATGTCGTGTGATGGCTCGGCGATCGTGGCGGCCAGGTGCAGGAAGACGGCGTCACCGGACTTCATGTCCGAGGTGCCGCAGCCGAACAGCTCGTCACCCACCAGGCGGCTCGGCACGTTGTCCGCGGCCGGCACCGTGTCGAGGTGGCCGGCGAGCAGTACGCGTGACGGTCGGCCGAAGTTGGTGCGTGCCAGCACGGCATCGCCGTTGCGGATGACCTCGTAACCTTCTGTCTGGCCGCGCAGTGCGGCCTCGACGTCGTCGGCGATCCGCTGCTCGTTGCGCGACTCGCTGGGGATGTCGACCAGCGCAGCAGTCAAGGCGATCGGATCAGCGCGCAAGTCGAGGGCCACAGCCGTCAACGGTAGTCCAGTAACGTTTGACGACGTGACTTCAGCATCAGGCGTCGGCGTGGCCACCATCGCGGCCGACGGAACGATCCTCGACACCTGGTTCCCCGAGCCCGAGCTCGGCGGCGACGGTCCCACCGGCACGAACCGACTTTCGGTGGCCGAGGTGACCGACGACCTGGCCGCGCTCAGCGGCCGCGACGACGAACGCGACGTCGAGACCGTCATCGTGCGCACCGAGATCGCCTCGCTCGACGACAAGCCCGCCGACGCGTTCGACGCCTACCTGCGGCTGCACCTGCTGTCACACCGGCTCATTGCCCCGCATGGCGCCAACCTGGACGGCCTCTTCGGTGTGCTGGCCAACGTGGTGTGGACCAACTACGGACCGTGTGCGGTCGATGGGTTCGAGCTGACGCGCGCGCGGCTGCGCCGACGCGGGCCGGTGACCGTGTACGGGATCGACAAGTTCCCCCGGATGGTCGACTACGTGGTGCCGACCGGTGTCCGGATCGCCGACGCGGACCGGGTGCGCCTCGGCGCCCACCTTGCATCGGGGACGACCGTGATGCACGAGGGCTTCGTGAACTTCAATGCGGGCACCCTCGGCACCTCGATGGTCGAGGGCCGCATCTCGGCAGGCGTGGTGGTCGACGACGGCTCCGACATCGGCGGCGGCGCATCGATCATGGGGACCCTGTCCGGTGGCGGCAAGGAGGTCGTCTCGGTGGGCAAGCGCTGCCTGTTGGGTGCCAACTCCGGGCTCGGCATCTCGTTGGGCGACGACTGCGTCGTCGAGGCGGGTCTGTACGTCACTGGCGGCACCAAGGTGAGCACGTCCGACGGTAAGACCGTCAAGGCGCGGGATCTCTCCGGCGCGAACAACCTTCTGTTCCGGCGCAATTCACTCTCGGGTGCGGTCGAGGTGGTGTCGCGCGACGGCACGGGCATCACGCTGAACGACGCGCTGCACGCGAACTGACGCCTACCGACACCGCGAAACCCGCATCATCGCGACGCCGTGCGCGGCGACCGTCTGCTCGACGTCGCCCGTCGTGGTGTCGTCGGTGTGGGCCCAAAGGTCGCGCACGGTGAAGCAGGCGCTGCCCGAGAGGCCGATCGCGTGCGAATCGGTGCGAATCGCGACGGGGGCCGCACCAGGGTTGAACAACGCCACCGCCACCGAACCGTCGGCCAGCGGCTTCACGATGACCCGCGGGTCGTTGAGCAGCGGGAGCCCCTGAAGCACCAACGGGTCCTGGTCGACCGCGATGACGTCGCGGTTCGTCAAGATCGCTCGGGTGCCCTCGTCCATCGACCGAACGTCGTTGCCTGCCAGGAGTGGGGCGGCCAGCATCGCCCACAACGAGAAGTGGGTGCGCTGTTCGGTATCCGTGAGGTCGGGCCGCTGCGAACCCAGAGACATCGTGGGGTGGCCCTGGGCGAACTCCGACCACCCGATTCCCACCACCAGCATGTCGGGGTCGTTGACGTGCTTCGGTCCATCGTGCGGCGCGACCGGAGCAGCAGCGGTGAATGCCTGGCTGACGCCGGCGACACCTTCGGCCCACAGGGCCTTGTCGCCCCACGCGGGCACCAAGTCCATCGCGTCGCGGCTCACGTCGGCGATGTGAGACCAGTCGTACTCCGAACCTGCGTCGGGATCCCCCGAACTGTTGGGGTTGATGCTGTAGACGATGTGACGGCCGCTGGCGCGCAAGGCATCCCGCATCGCCGCGAAGTACTTCACCTGGTCGGTGTGTCCGGCGTCCAATCGGCACCAGTCGTACTTGAGATAGTCGACGCCCCATTCGGCGAACGTGCGTGCGTCGGCCTGTTCGTGACCGGCGCCGCCGATCCGTGGGTCCTGGCCGCAGCCCTCGTTGAACGGGCTGTGGTAGATGCCGAGATACATCCCGCGGTCGTGCGCGTAGGCCGCCAGCGCGGCGATGCCGTGAGGGAATCGGTCGGTGTCGGCGCGCAGCTTGCCTTCCGCGTCACGGGTGCGCGCGGCCCAGCCCGCGTCGAGATTGACGTAGCGGTAGCCGGCGTCGCGCATCCCCGAGGACACCATCGCGTCGATGGTGGCCTCGACGGTCTGCTCGGTGAGGGGGATGCCAGAGTTCCACGAATTCCACCCCATGGGCGGGGTTTGAGAAGGGCGCGACTCGGGGGTAGGCGAACTGCACGCGGCCAGCATGCCGATGCAGACCAGCAAGCCCCACACTCGACGCACGCGGCCATCTTGACACCACGATCTGTGCGTGAGGATCCAAGTTGCTGTGGGCCCGCGCCCCGGGCCACTCAGCCTTTGGCTGCCAGCACGCAGAACTCGTTGCCCTCCGGATCGGCAAGCACCACCCAGGATTCGTCGCCCTGGCCGATGTCGACGTGCCGCGCACCCAGCCCGACGAGGCGATCCACCTCGGCCTGCTGATCGTCCGGGGTGAAGTCGAAGTGGATGCGGTTCTTCACGACCTTGTCGTCGGGCACCGCGAGGAACAACCAGTCCGGGCCGGTGGCCGCGCGCAGGACGACGTCGCCGTCTTCGGTGGTCTCGGAAGGCCACCCGAGTGCGTCGGCCCACCACTGGCCCAATGCATGGATGTCCGCCGCGTCGACGCATACCTCGGTGAAACGCAACGTCACTTCAGCAGCTCCTTCTTCATAACCTTGCCCATCGCATTACGGGGAAGATCCGCCACGATGCGTACCTCGCGCGGCCGCTTGTGTACCGAAAGCTCCTGAGCGACATAGTCGATCAGCGCCTGCGGCGTCGCGGAGCCGACGACGAACGCCACGATGCGCTGCCCGAGGTCGGCGTCGGGCAGCCCTACGACCGCGACCTCGTCTACCCCCGCGTGCCCGAGCAGCGCCGTCTCGATCTCGCCGGCCCCAATGCGATAGCCGCCGGACTTGATGAGATCGACCGACTCCCTGCCGACGATGCGGTGCATCCCGTCGTCGCCGATGACCGCGATGTCGCCGGTGCGATACCAGCCGTCGCTGCCGAGCGCCTCGGCCGTGGCATCGGGTCGGTCGAGATAGCCGTCGAAGAGCATCGGTCCGTGAACCTCAAGTCGCCCAATGGTTTCCCCGTCGTGCGGAACGGTCGCGCCGTCGTCGGCGGTCAGCCTGGTCTGCACGCCGTCCAACGGAAGGCCGACCCAGCCGGGACGACGTTCGCCTGCAGCCAGGGTGCTGAGCGTGATCAGGGACTCCGTGCTGCCGTACCGCTCGACGGGAGCATGCCCGGTCAGGCGCACGATCTCGTCGAAGACCGGCACCGGTAACGGTGCGCTGCCGGACACCAAGAGGCGGGCCGACGACAGGGCTCGGGCCGCATCCTGGTCGCCGACGATCCGGGACCACACCGTCGGCACCCCGAAATACAGCGAACCGCCCGCCGCCGCATAGGCCTCTGGCGTCGGTCTTCCCGTGTGCACGAAGCGATTTCCGATTCGCAACGACCCGAGCAGGCCGAGAATCAGGCCGTGCACGTGGAACAGCGGCAGGCCGTGCACCAGAGTGTCGTCCGGCGTCCACGCCCAGGCCGTCGCAAGTGCGTCGATGTCGGCTGCGATCGCGCGCCGACTGATCAGCACGCCCTTGGGCGGGCCCGTCGTACCGGAGGTGTAGACGATCATCGCGGTGGCGTCCGGTGACGGTTCGGCGTAGCGGTGCCAGGACCGCGCGTGCAGACGCACCGGGATGTGCGGCAGACCCTCGGCTTCCTCTGGCACCTCGCCGAGCCACGCCCGCGCGCCGGAGTCGGTGAGGATGTGGCGACGCTCGGCCGCCCCGACGTCGGCGGGAACCGGGACCACGGTGACACCGGCGATGAGGCAGCCGGTGATGGCGAGCACAGTCGCCGCGGTGGGCGTGGCAAGCACGGCCACCCGGCCCGCGCCCGCGACGCGTTCGGCCACCGAGGTAGCGGCGCCCACCAGATCGCTGCGGCTCAGCGTCGCACCGTCGATGCGCACCGCGTCCGCGACGTCGTGCCCGGCGGCGACGGCCGAGGGATTCAACGAGACCAGCAGCACGTCAGCGAGATTACCGCGAGGCGGGATACTGGTCGCGTGGATCCCATCGAAGGCGTCGGCTCGCGCGAGGTGTATCGGAACCCCTGGATGATCGTCAGGGAGGACGACATCCGACGGCCGGACGGCAGCACGGGCATATATGGCGTCATCGACAAACCGACCTACGCCCTGGTGATCGCGGCCAACGACGGTCGCTACCAACTCGTCGAGCAGTTTCGCTATCCGATCGGATTGCGGCGATGGGAGTTTCCGCAGGGCACGGCCCCCGGCACGCTCGACGGTGACGAGCCGCCGCCCGCCGACCTGGCGGCGCAGGAGTTGCGGGAGGAGACGGGGCTGCGGGCCACGTCGATGGAGGTGCTCGGCCAACTAGACGTCGCCCCCGGCATGAGCAACCAGCGCGGCTGGGTGTTCCTGGCCACCGGTCTCACCGAGGGCGACCATGAACGCGAGCACGAGGAGCAGGACATGCGCAGCGAGTGGTTCACCGGCGGGCAGATCGAGCAGATGATCGTCGAGGGGACCATCACCGACGCCCAGACCATCGCGGCGTGGACGCTGCTGCGGCTACGAGGGTCTGCCCCACCGCCCTAGGGTGCGCCGTCAGTGCCGCCGCTCGGCCAGCGCCCGCAGGAAGAACGTCAAGTTGGCGGGCCGCTCGGCGAGCCGACGCACGAAGTAGCCGTACCACTGGGTGCCGAATGGAACGTACACCCTGACGTGGTTGCCCTCCTCGGCAAGCCTGCGCTGCTCGCCATCGCGGATGCCGTACAGCATCTGGTACTCGAAGTCGTCGACGCCCCTGCCGAATTCGCGGGCCAGCGCAGGCACGGCGGCGATGATCGCCGGGTCGTGAGAGGCCACCATCGGATAGCCCTCGCCCGCCATCAGCACACGAAGGCAGCGCAGATAGGACCCGGTGACCTCGTCGGCCCCGCGATAGGCCACCGACGCGGGCTCGTCGTAGGCGCCCTTGCACAGTCGGATCCGTGCGCCGGAGGCGGCGAACTCCTCGCAGTCACCCTCGGTGCGCTTCAGGTAGGCCTGCAAAACCGTGCCGAGCCAAGGAAAGTCGTGGCGTAGATCGCGCACGATCGACAGCGTCGAATCGGTCGTGGTGTGGTCCTCCGCATCGACGGTCACCCACGCACCGAGGTCGCGCGCCTTGGTGCAGATGGCGTGCGCGTTCTCGAGTGCGATCTTCTCGCCATCGCGCGGCAACGCCTGGCCGAGCGCCGACAGCTTGAGGGACACCTCGAGCTGTCGTGGACCGCCTGGCGCCTCGTCGCGCTGACCGAGGGCATCGAGCAGGTCGCCGTAGGCACGCACGGTGGCATCGGCCGAGTCACTGTCGGTGACGTCCTCGCCGAGGTAGTCGATCGAGACGAAGCGACGCGAATCACGCAGTTCTGCAACCGATGTCAGGGCATGCTCGACGGTCTCGCCAGGGACGAAGCGGTGCACCACCTGTCGGGTGACGGGCATCCGTTCGGCCGTGCGGCGCAGCCCGTCGGACCTGGCGGCGGCAAGGATCACCGGTCGCGCGACCTGCTGGAAGAGGCCCATCGTCATCCCTCCATGTGGGGGTAGGCGTGCTGCACCGGCGGGACGAACGTCTCCTTGATCGACCGCGCGGACGTCCAGCGCAGCAGGTTCAGCGGCGAGCCGGCCTTGTCGTTGGTGCCCGAGGCGCGTGATCCGCCGAACGGCTGCTGACCGACGACGGCACCGGTGGGCTTGTCGTTGACGTAGAAGTTGCCTGCCGCGTAGCGCAACCGGTCCTGCGCGGCCAGCACGGCGGCGCGATCGTCGGCGATCACCGCACCGGTCAACGCGTACTTCGAGCCGGCGTCGACGACGCCGAGCACGTCGTCCCACCGGTCGTCGTCGTACACGTGGAGGGCCAGGATGGGGCCGAAGTACTCTTCTCTGAACGCCTCATCGGTCGGGTCGTCGGACAGCAGCACCGTGGGGCGGACGAAATAGCCTTCGCTGTCGTCGTATTCGCCGCCGACGGCGATCGTCACACCGCTGGCGCTCTTCGCGCGCTCGATGGCGTTGACGTTCTTGGTGAAGGATCGCTCGTCGATGAGTGCGCCGCCGTAGTTGGACAGCTCGGTCACGTCGCCGTAGGCGATCTTCTCCGTCGCACCGAGGAAGTCGTCGCCCATCTGCTGCCATACCGACCGCGGCACGAAGGCCCGCGACGCGGCCGAGCACTTCTGGCCCTGATAGTCGAAGGCGCCGCGAATGAGGGCGGTGCGCAATACGTCTGGACGCGCCGAGGAGTGGGCGACGACGAAGTCCTTGCCACCGGTCTCACCGACCAGTCGCGGATAGGTGTGGTAGCGGTCGATGTTGCTGCCCACTTCGCGCCACAGGTGCTGGAACGTGGCAGTCGACCCGGTGAAGTGGATACCCGCCAGCCTGGGATCGGCCAGCACCACGTCGGACACGGCGTAACCGTCACCGGTCACCAGGTTGATGACGCCGGGCGGCAGTCCCGCGGACTCGAGCAGCTGCATCGTGAGGTACGCCGAGAACGTTTGCGTGACAGATGGTTTCCACACCACGGTGTTGCCCATCAGCGCAGGCGCCGTTGGCAGGTTGCCTGCTATTGCGGTGAAGTTGAAGGGGGTGATCGCATAGACGAAGCCCTCGAGCGGTCGGTAGTCCGTACGGTTCCAGACGCCGCGCGCGCTGATGGGTTGCTGCGCCATGAGCTGCCTGGCGAAGGTCACGTTGAACCGCCAGAAGTCGGCGAGTTCGCACGACGCGTCGATCTCGGCCTGATATGCGGTCTTGGACTGGCCGAGCATGGTGGCGGCGGCGAGCTTTTCCCGCCACGGCCCCGCGAGAAGGTCTGCGGCGCGCAGGAACACAGCGGCCCGCTCGTCGAACGGCGTCGCGGCCCACGCCCGCTTGGCCGCGATCGCGGCGTCGACGGCGGCGGTCGCCTCGGCGTGACCCGCGTTGGTCAGCGTGCCGAGCACCGCGGCGTGGCGATGCGGCTGCACGACGTCGATCCGATCGCCGCCGCCCATCGTGTGCTTGCCGGCGATGACGTGTGGCAAATCGATGGGCTCGGCGGCATTCAGGGCGGTCAGCTCGGTGACGAGTCGGTCTCGCTCCGGGCTGCCTGGGGCGTACTCGTGCACCGGCTCGTTGGTGGGAACCGGGACGTCGGTGACGGCGGCGAAGCCATGCGATGCACTCATGTGATTAGGGTCTCCCATTCGGCCGCTCCACCCTTTGGCCGATCGGACAAACATTTATGTCGTTGCCGGTAGGATCAGCCAACGTGAAGGCT
>NZ_JAVRQA010000312.1:0-17804 GCF_032161845.1 Mycobacterium sp. | reverse complement strand
ACACCGATCACTGCCCCGCCGAGAACCTCGACGACTGGGTCCGGCCGTTGATCGCCGACTCGATCGAACGTCGCGGCCGCGGCCTCGACCCGTTGTACCAATCGCACATGTGGGACGGCTCCGCCGTCCCCATCGAGGAGAACCTGCGCATCGCCGCGGGATTACTGGAGTCGTCGGTGGAGGCGAACACCCTGCTGGAGATCGAGGTCGGCGTGATCGGCGGCGAGGAAGACGGTGCGTCCCACGAGATCAACGAGCAGCTGTACTCCACCGTCGACGATGCGCGCGCCACCATCGAGGCACTGGGAGCGGGGGAGCGCGGTCGCTACCTGACCGCGTTGACCTTCGGCAACGTGCACGGTGTCTACCACCCGGATTCGGTCCATCTGCGCCCGGAGATCCTCGAGGAGATCCAAACCGTCGTCGGCGGCGAGACCGGCAAGGCGAAGCCGTTCGACCTGGTCTTTCACGGAGGATCCGGATCGAGCGTCGAGGACATCGCGTCCGCCGTCGCGAGCGGTGTCGTCAAGATGAACATCGACACGGACACCCAGTACGCGTTCACCCGGTCCATCGCCGGTCACATGATCTCCCGGTACGACCAGGTGCTCAAGGTCGACGGCGGCTACGGCAACAAGAAGGCGTACGACCCGAGGTCGTGGGGCAAACCGGCCGAGAACGCCATGGCCGCAAGGGTTGTCGAGGCGGCGCAGATGTTGGGATCGGCCGGACGGGCAATGCGCTAGGCCGCCATTGGTGGGTGCCGGCAGGTCGGCGACCACATCGGGACGAGTGGACATCGTCGATGCCAATTCGTAGCCTGTCCGAGACAGTGGACGACCTGGCCAAGATCTGTCCTCGACGCGAAGGATCGTGACAATCCAAACGAGCAGGGTGCGCCATTCACTTCGGCGAACGGCGTGCGGTTCAGTGGCCGTGGTCGCGGTGCTCGCCCTGTCGATGGGCTTGCCAACCGAGAACGTGAAGGCCGACCCTGCGGCTGACGCCTTGTCCAGGCTCAACGACTTGTCCCATCAGGCGGTGCAGAGTCGCGAGGCCGTCACGACTGCCCAACGCGATGTCGACGCCAGACTGACTGCCCAGACCGCGGCCGAAGACCGCCATCGCGCCGACCTCGAGGCCCTCACGATCGCGAACGTCCAGCTCCAGCCCTATCAAGCGGCTGTCGACCGGGTGGCGGCAATGACCTACATGAGTAGCGGCAACGGTCAAATGACGGCGATGCTGACCGCAGCATCGCCGCAACAGCTGATCGACCACCTGTCGTTGCAGCGAGTGGTAGGCGCCGAGACGGCAGAGCAGATGAAGGCCTTCCAATCAACACGTGAGCGTGCGGCCACGGCTGCCCAGGTCTCGGAGCGATCGGCTGCCGATGCCCGCGCCGCGGCCGAGCGGGCCTCTGCCGTGCGCGCCGAACTGCAGGCCAAGTGGGGTGAACTGCTCCGTCAGATCGCCGCAGCGGAGGCGCAGTACGCGGCGTTGACACCCCAACAGCAAGCGGCGGTCGACAACGCGGGTCCACCGCCGCCGCCGAATGCGCCCGCTCCGGCAGACCCGGCCATCGTCGCGATGCCCGGCCAGCCTCCTGTCGACGCCGGTCCGTCGCCGACAGGAGCGGTCACAGATATCCCGGAGGCGTTGCCCGTGGGCGTCGCGTCCGAGGCCGGGTTACAGCCCAACACCATCGTGGCTGCCCGGGCCGTCAGCGCACGGTTTCCCCAGATCGCCGAGATCGACGGGGTCCGGCCGGACTCCAAGCCGTGGCATCCGAGCGGGCTGGCGATCGACATCATGATTCCCAACCCCGGAAGTCCCGAGGGCATCGCGCTCGGAGACGGGATCCTTGCGTTCGCGATGAGCAATGCGGCCCAACTCGGGTTACAGGACGTGATCTGGCGTGGCACGTATTACACGCCGGCCGGCCCGCAAGCGTCGGGATACGGACACTTCGACCACGTGCACATCACCACGACGCCACGCCGCTAGGCGGCTCAGTCCGTACTCACGGGTGGAGGTTCCACTGGCCGACATCCTGGGCCAGGGCATCGCTGACGTCGACTTCGATCCCGCCGACGATCGGCCCAGGATTCGACGCAGTGGCGACGATGCGCTGGTGAAGGACTGCGGCAGGGTAGATCTGACCACCGGACCAGGACCGGGTCTGCCAGGCCCACACGCGGCCGGGCGAACGCGACCTCCCGATGACACCATCGGCCGCAGCCCACTGGCACGCCTTGATCCCCCCGTAAATCCCAGTGCGCTGCGCCCCGATGACCGAATTGATTCCGCGAAACCACTGCAGCACAACGGTATTCCACATCTGGCGGTCGATGTCTTCGTCGACGCTGAAGTAGACGGGTGCGCTCTGGCCGCCACCGGCGGCGGTGTGGAGCTGCCATGCGGTGCGCGCGTCGATGACGCCCCCGGCGTACCCGCGGGTGAAGTCCGACGGCGCCGTTCCGCCCGGTTTGCCGTACTGGTAGTTGCTGACGATCGCCAGACCGGCTGCGTTCAGCGACTTTGCGTAGGGCAGCGTGATCGGTTTGGCGCCGAAGGACGAGCCGGGTCGCGAGGTCGAGACGTAGTTGATCACCCCGGCGTGGCCGGCGGCTCGGATATCCTGTGCCGGGATCTGGCGCATGGCGTAGTCGATCAGCGTGGGAGCAGCAGCCGCCGCCGCGGGAGCGCCGGGTACCGCGCCGAGCCCGGCCAGCACCGACGCTGCGGTGGCGTAGCGCAGTGCGTCACGCCTCGATACTGGCACCGCGCGATGTTAACAATGTGGCGGATGTGGTTGAGGTGATCCTTTGGAGCTGAGGTCAATTCGATGCCGCACCGTTACCCAGCCGGCGTCACATCCGCGCCGGAACCCTTGATCGACGCCTTCGCGCGATTCTCGGCCCGCACGGCCCGCTTGCCGCGCACGAACCCGGTCGTCGAGACCGCCGCCGCTAGCAGCGCAGTCTCGCCCTTGACGAACGGATGGAAGCCGACGCCGACGCCGCCGCGGCCCTTCACCGGGATATCCGCGACTTCGGTGACCTTCCAAGCCTTTTCGGATATCGACAGGATGGCCTCGCCGTTCTCACACGTGAGCGGCAGCGCGGCGACGACCTCATCACCATCGGCCGCCAGCTTCACCCCGGCCACCCCGTTTCCGGCCGCGCCCTGCGGGTTCACCGCGGCCGGGTCGATACGCAGCACCTTGCCGCGCCTCGTCACCAGTGCCAGATGCGAACCCTCCGCCATCACGCCTGAGCGCAGCAGCCCGGTGATGTCCGGCGCCACCGGGATGTCGCGGGTCTTGAACGGCAGCCCGCCTCCGTTGGTGAACTTTACCCGGCCGTCGGTCCACACCGCCCAGCCGAGACCCGAGGTGAGCAGGTCGCCGTGGCTGTCGGAGAACACGCCGCGGTCATCAAGACGCCACGCGGCGTTGGACTTTCGCTCACGGGGACCGTCCTCGTCGAGGTTCGCCGCTACGGGTGTGGCGTCGAAGTCCAGCACGGTGCGGCGGTCGAATTCGGGACCCTTGAACAGTTTTGCGGCCTCCACCAGCTCGCTGTCGATCACCACCCGTCGCGCCTCGGGATTCGACACCAATTCCGTGAGCTCGAGGAATTCGGCGTCCAGCTTCTCTGCTTCGGCCTGCAGCTCGATGACGTCGAGCTTGGTCAGCCGTCGTAGCTGCAGCGCCAGGACGTAATCGGCCTGTTCGGTATCGATGCCGAACCGTACCTGCAGCCCCTGGCGCGCCTCGTCGACCGTGTCGGATCCACGAATCACCGCCACCGCGGCGTCGATGTCGAGGTGGATCAGCATCAGTCCCGCCACCAGATGGCGCCGCGCGGCGACCTTCTCCAGTCGATACTCGCTGCGGCGCAACACCACTGAATCGCGCAGATGCAGGAATGCAGCGATCAGTTCCCGCACCGACCACCATCGCGGCACGCGGTCCTCATCGAGCGCAACCAGGCTGGCGGCGAACGTCGACTCCAGCGGTGTGAGGGCGAGTAGCTGATCGCGGATCTGTTCGGCACTGTGGCCGCGTTTGGCGGTGACGACGATCCGCAGCCCGTTGCGCCGGTCGGTGAGATCGGACATGTCGGCCACACCGGACATCTCGCCCGACTCGACCAGCGCTCGGATCCTCTCTTGCACGGTATTGCTCGCCACACCGGGTGGCAGCTCGGTGACGATGACGTTCTTGCCGTCGACGGACACCGTGCCGCGCACGGTGAACGCACCGCGGCCGGTGGTGATGTACTCCCGCAGTCCGGTCGCGCCGACCACGGTGGAGCCGCAGCCCCAATCGGGGCCCGGGATGAGTTTCAGCAGCCTGTCGTCGGTCATGTTCGGGGTTTTCAGCAGCGCCCGGCACGCGGCCATGATCTCGCGCGGATTGTGCGCAGGCACCTTCGTGGCCCACCCTTCGGCGATGCCGACCGCGCCGTTGCAGAGCAATACCGGCCACTGGGCAGGCAGCATCGTCGGCTCGATCCATTCGCCGTCGAAAGTCGCGACCATCGGCACTGCGTGATCTGCGAGTTCGGCGGTCAGCGCCGCACCGGGTGCCGACAGCCGCATCTCGGTGTACCGGTCAGCTGCGGGGATGTCTCCCTGGATGCGCGGGAAAGCACCTTGTCCGTCAATGACTTTCACACGTTGGAATTCAGCGGCCATCAGCGCCGCGGCTCCGTACATCGACGCGCCGCCGTGCGGGTGCAAATTACCGGTGACCGCCGAGCAGACCTTCGAGGACTTCTGCGGCTTGTTCCCGGGCAGCAGCCTCGATTCGTACATCTGGTACAGCAGGCGCCGCTGGCCCGGCTTGAGTCCGTCGAAGGCGGACGGGATGGCGCGGTCGCTGACGCTGTAGAGCGCGAAGGTCAGCTGGTAGTGGTTCCAGTAGTCATCAGCGCTCTGGTCGAGCACTAGATCCGGATTCTGCTCAGGAACGTCCAGGGTGGCGGTCACAGTGTTTCTCCTACGTCAGGTCGAGAGCGGCGGTGTCGACGCGGGAGGCGACATCGGCCATCCACGTGCGCCGGCCCTCTGGCGGCCCACCGAACAGAGTGTGGTGCAACTTTGGATCGCCATCTTCAAGATGTACCCGAATCACGGTGCGCCGCTGCGGATCCAGCACGGTGTGCCAGAAGTCGTCGGCATCCATCTCGCCGAGACCCTTGTTGCGTTGCACCTCCACCTTGCGTTTGGAGGTGGCCTTCATCTGGGCAACCGCGGCATCGCGCTCGGACTCGTCCTGGCAGTAGACCCGCTGCTGGCCGTCCTTGACCACGAACAGTGGGGGCAAGGTGACGTAGACCATCCCGGCCTTGACGAGGGGCCGGTAGAAGTCCAGGAACATCGAGATCAGGCTCGAGTTGATGTTGCCGCCGTCGGGGTCGGCGTCGGAGGCGAACAGGATCCGGTCATACCGGCAGGACTCCGGATCGCAGTTGTCCCGCACCCCGCAGCCCAGGATCCGCTCGATCGAATCGAACTCGTCCTTGACCCTGGCCTTGCTGATGGTGAACCCATAGACGTTGGGCGGCTTGCCTTTCAACGGGAAGGCAGCCTGGAAGGTGGCGTCACGCGCTGCCTTGATGGTGCCCAGTGCGGAATCGCCCTCGCACAGGAACAGCTCGGCACCCGACCCGCGTCCGGTTTCCCGACTGGGCAGCAGCTTCGGCGGCAGCGACAGGTTCGTTCCAAGGCCCTTGGCCTTCGATGCCGCCCTGGACCGGGCCTTGGCTCCTTCGGCGCTGCGCCGCGCCCTGGCTGACTCCAGAGCCAACGTGGTCCACAACGACACGGCGTCTGCGTTGCCCGGGTTGGCAGCCCAGATGGTGACGCTGCGCGCAACATCCGGGGCCATCGCCACGTTCAGTGAGCGCGAGGATACGGCGGTCTTGGCTTGAGAGTCCCATGCCACGTCGGGTGCGCGAGTGTCCACCGCGAGTGCGGTCACTGCGGCGAAATCCTGTGCCTCCGGGCCGTCTTCGCCCTTGGCCAGGCCCAGGTCGCGGATGCGGGACGCCCGATCGGCCAGTGCTTCAGACAAGCCCTTCACTGCGGCGGTGAGATGGGATCCGCCGCCGGGGGTGCGCACGGTGTTGCAGAACGCGGCGACGGTGGCCGGTTCGGCGGGGCCAGCGGTCAGGGACCAGCGAAACGGGGTCGGACCGCGGCCCGTGGTGTACTCGCCGCGGCCCTCCACCACGGCACGCACGCCTGGCACGGGAGCGCCAGCGGCCGCACACATGAGGTCCAAGAGGGTATCGGTGCCCCAGGGGCCGCTGAACGGTTCGAGCAACTCGGGCCGGACGTCCTCGCCGGGCCAACCTTCGTCGATGACGTCGAGGTGCACGCCTGGAGACATCCGGGCAGCGGCGTGCGCCCGCAGCAATACCTCGTTGACGTCCACGCTGGAATCCGGCACGACGGCCGCGTCGAACAGGATGCGCACCGTGGTGCCGTGCGCGTCGGGCTTTCGGTTGCCGGTGCCGCGCAACCTTTGTGCGTCGGCGCGGGTGAACGGAGCATTTGCGTCGAACACCCCGTCCCCGGCGCCATCGAACACGCCGGGGTAGCCGCCACCGAAGCTCTGCAGATAGGTCTTTCCTGCCCGGCGCACCGTCACGTCGGTGCGTGCGGAGATGAATACCGCTGCCGCGGCACCGATTCCGTTCAGGCCCGCACCCGTGCTGGCAGCGTCGGCGTGTACGGAGAACTTCCCGCCCGCCCGTGCGGTTCCGAGCGTCTTGACGATGCCGTTCTTCCCGTTCACCGGATCAGAGTCAACGGGCAGGCCGCGGCCGTCGTCGGCAACGCTGACCGAGCCGTCGGCGTGCAGGGTGATGGTGACGCATGCCCCACCGTGGTTGGGTTCGGCAACCTCTTCGATGGCGTTGTCCACGATCTCGCGCAGCGCGGTGTTGAGGACATCGAGGCCCAGGTTCACCGCCGGCCGCAGGCGTGTGTGCTGGACATCGTCGAGCTCGGTGATGTCGGCGGCGGTGTAACTCACTGATCGTCCTTTCCATCGATGCCGGGAGGGGTGCCGGAGGAATCGTAGATGGCCGGCCTGACATCGTTGTCCGCCCTGTCGGCGTGTGCGGGGCCCTCGTTGCGGTCAAGGGTAGGTGTCGGAACCCGGGTCTCGAGGGTTCGACAGGCCGTTCAGCCCCGCTCCCGACACCGGCCGCGGCAGAGGCCTCGACCTGACAGAGTGACTTTCGTGTCCGACGACGAATCAGTCCGTGCCTTGCTGGCCCGTCTGGGTGCCGCGATGGTGGCGACGGGCCAGCCGGTCTGCGACGTCGAGGACGAGTTGGCCGGAGTGGGCGCCGCGCTGGGCTATCCCGACGTGCAGATCGCGGCGTCGCCGACCGGGGTCATTCTCAGCCTGGCCAGCGGTGCCGCCGCGACCTTCGAGTCGGTCAATGGTGGACTGCGGCTCGACCAAGCCGCCGAGGTCCGCACCATCCGCCATCGGCTGTTGCAGTCCACCCTGACGGTGTCTCAGGCCACTGAGGAGTTGCGCAATCTGCGCGACCGGCCGCCCCGCTACCCGGCGTGGTTGGCCAACCTCGGCTGGATCGCGACCGCCGTAGGGATCGCCTTGATCCTTCAGCCCGGCGGCGCCAACGTCGCCTTCGCTGCGGTCGGGGCGGTCGTGGTGGTGGCCCTGTTCCGGCTGGGGCAGCGGTTCGGCCTGATCGCGACGCTGTTGCCTGCGCTTGCGGCATTCCTGTTGGCGTGCGGTGTCTTTGCCGCTGCGAATGCGGACTTGCTGGACGGACCGCTGCGGACCCTCCTCCCGCCGCTGGCCGTGCTGTTGCCCGGGGCGTTGATCGTCACCGCGATGTCGGAGCTGGTCGCGGGCGACATGGTGGCCGGCACGTCGCGGTTGACGTTCGGGCTCGTCCAGCTGCTGCTGTTCACCCTTGGCATCGTCGCGGCGAGTCACGTGGTCGCCGTACCTGCGGGCGAGTTGACCAACATCCGCGTCGACACGCTCGGGTGGTGGGCCGCGCCATTGGGGCTGATTCTGATCAGCGTCGGGATCGGGGTTCTGGAGAGTCCACCGGTGCGGCTGCTGCCATGGATCACGGTGGTCTTGGTCCTCGCGTTCGGCGCCCAGAGTTTCGGCCAACACGTTGGCGGTGCGGTGCTCGGCAGTTTCTTGGGCGCGGTCGCCGCCAGCTTGGGTGCGTCGGTCGTCGAGGCCGTCGTTCCGAATCTGCCGCGGCTGGTGGTCTTTCTGCCGGCGTTCTGGCTGCTAGTGCCTGGCAGTCTTGGTCTGCTGTCCGCTACCGCGCTGATCGCCAACCCCGACGGTGGCGGGGCGAACGCGGCTGGGGTGGCCTCGGTGGTCTGTGCGATCGCGGCCGGGTTGTTGGTCGGGGAGGCTGTCGCGCGGTCCTTCGGCGGCGCCCTCCGCAGGGTGCGGATGACCTGACGGCGCGGCTACAGTCGGCCGGCCACGAAGCTCGCGGCTTGCGCCGCCATACCGTTTGCAACATAGGAGCCGTGAGCGGCGGTGGGTGGTCCAGGGGGAGCGCCATTGCAGATCGTGTCGCCAGGCGCACACAGGTCGATGGTCTTCGGAACGTAGAGCGGGCCAATGGTGATCTGCGGGGCTCCGGAGTCGCCCAGAAACCGATTCGACGGCTTGCCGAACAAGGTCACTGCGGCCACGTGGTCGGCTACCTCGGGCGGCATGGGTGGAGGCACGAACGCGGCAGGGACTCCGGGAGGCACGTCGGGCGTGGTGACGAAGCCCGCAACCGCCGCGCCCTGCGAGAACCCGCCAAGCACGATCCTGGTGCTGGGACAGTCCGCGGCCGTTGACTGGATGTGGTTGCTCGCATCCCTGATGCCGTCGATGACGCTCATGGCGAACTGCAGAGGGTCGCCAAAGCCGTCACTGGCGGCGTAGTTGACGGCGTACGCGTCGACCGACCGCGCACCAGTCTTCGAGCGCAACGCATCAACGAAGCCCTGCCCGATCCCGCCGACGCCGGGCGGCTCGTCGGTGCCGCGGGCGAACACCACTTCGACGTCGGGGCACGGTTGCGCATGCGCCGGCGGGGCCGCGGTGCCCAACAGCGCCCACGTGGCAATGAGAGTCGCGACGAACGCACGGATCATTGGGCCGACAAGCACTCCAACCGGCCGTCTCTTGGTGTCGATCAAGACCGCTTCGCCTTCCATCCCCCGCGCCTCCCCGACGATGTTACGCAGCGCCGCGACGTTCGGCAGCGCCGCTGGAATGGGTGGCCGCGCACGCGCGGAGTCCGCCGGTCGGTCAACGGGTCGGCCTCAGTGCCCTCGGCCCGAGACGATGTCGGCCATCGTCGCGATCGGCGAGGTACTGTGCCTGCCGCGCGACTCCGCTCGGTCGGCTGCGTAGTAAGCCGCATACATCGCTTGGACGGCGATGTACCGAAGCGGCTCCGGTTCCCACTTGCGCACCCGGTGGTTGACCCACGGTAGTTCGGTGAGCGGCGATGAAGACTTCAGTATGAGGTCGCGCAGGGTGCGGCCTGCGAGGTTGGTCGACGTCACGCCGGTCCCCACGTAACCGCCCGCCCAGCCGAGCCCAGTCGAGGGATCGAGCCCCACCGTCGCCGACCAATCACGCGGAACGCCAAGCACTCCCGACCAAACGTGTTCCACCGACGCGTTGGCCGTCGAGGGAAAGAACCGGGTCAGGATGGTGCGCAAGAGCCCGACGGTCTTTGGGTCGGTCGCCCCGTCGGCGTCGGTGCCCGAGCCGTACCGGTAGGGCGCGCCCCTTCCGCCGATGGCGATGCGGTCGTCAGCCGTGCGCTGGGCGTACATGTAGGCGTGGGCCTGGTCGCCGAGCGTCTCGTAACCGTTCCACCCGATCTGCGCCCAGGTCTCGGCCGATAGGGGTTCGGTGACGATGAGTGAGGAGTTCATCGGCAACCACGTCCGCCGAAGGCCGTCGATCCGAGCGGTGAAACCCTCTGTGGCCCTGACGATCGTGTCAGCAGTGACCGTGCCGGCGGCCGTCACCGCCTGGTGCGGGCGAATCTCGTTGACCCGGGTGCCTTCGAAGATCTCGACGCCCAGCGACTCGACGACCCTGGCGAGCCCCGAGGCGAGTTTGGCCGGGTGCAGCCGTGCGCAGTGCGGGTGCCACATCGCCCCCGTCGTGCCATGCACGTTGATGCGGGCCGTTGCCTCTGCCGCGCTAAGGAGTTCGACGTCGGTCATCGGCCACGTGTGGGCCTCGGCTGCGGCGCTCAGCAAGCGGGTCTGCTGGGCGGCATTGGTGGCAACGGTGAACTCGCCGCCCTTGATCAGATCGCAGTCGATGTTCTCCGCGCCGGTGACCCGGATGACCTCGTCGACGGACTCGTTCATCGCAGTCTGCCAGCGCCCAACGGCCTCTCGCCCGTGCGACTTGAGGTGTGCACCACGGCCGCCGGTGATGTCGTTGGTGAGCCAGCCACCGTTGCGGCCCGACGCGCCGAAGCCCGCGAAGCGCTGCTCCAGCACGACGATCCGCAACTGGGGCGCCGCCTTCTTGAGGTAGTAGGCCGTCCAGAGACCGGTGTAACCCGCACCGATGATGCAGACGTCGGCCGTAGTGGAGCCCAGCAGTGCGGGCCGCGCGGGCTCCCGCCCAATGCTGTTCCACCAGAAGGAAACGTCACCGTTGACCAGTGCCACGCTCATCGCCCCACCATCGCGCTCGTCAGGCCGGCGGCGCCACCGCCAGAACCCGAAGGGTCCCGACGCAGTATCAGGGCGGCGATGCCGAGCACGATCAGGGTGAGCACCAACATCAGCGTCGACATCGCCGCGATCTCCGGCCGCAGCGATGCCTTCAGCGACGCGAAGATGTACACCGGCCACGGCGTCGAGCCTGCGACGGAGACGAACGACGAGACGACCGTGTTGTCGAGGCTCAAGGTGAAGGCGAGCAGTGCACCCGAGATGACCGCCGGCCGAATGAGGGGCAGCGTGATGTCGGTGAACCGTCGGAAGGGCGGCGCGTACAGGTCGGCGGCCGCCTCCTCGAGGCTCTCGTTCATCCCGGTCATGCGGGCCCGCACGATGAAGGTCACGACAGCGCTTGCGAAGAGCGAGTTGGCGATGATGAGGCGTACCTGACCGATGTTGAAGGCGGCGAGCCCGTTGTCGACGCCGAGGGTGACGAACCAGGGGAGCAACGAGATTGCGCTGACGATCTCCGGGGTCACCATCACCAGGCCCAGCAGGATCAGCAGCCCGGCCGCCCACCAGCCGGGTCGACGGGTCAATGCGATTCCGGCGAAGGTGCCAAGCAATGTCGCGACTACGGCGGTGCCGGTGGCCGTGATCAACGAAACGATGATCGAGTTGGTGATCGCCGGATTGTTCAGGGCCGCGACGTACGCCTCCATGCCGACTCCGTCGAACTGCTGCAGGGTGCGCCCGGAGTTGAACGAGAACACCACGATGACGACGATCGGGAAGAAGAGGAACGCGAGACCCAGCAATCCCCAGACGGTTAGGAACGTATCGGCCGGATGAATCCTGCGCCGACGGGCACTCGCCACAGCAGTGGTCATGAGGGCTCCTTCGATGGGAGTTTCAGGGATGTCATGGCGGTGGCGATGCGACCGAGCACCTTGAGGACGCCGCCGACCACGGCACTGGTGCCGAAGATGGCCATCATGAGCAAGACGGCCATCGCCGCGCCGAGCGCCCAGTTCTGCGCGCTCTGGAACTGGGCGGCGACCATCTGACCGACCATGCTGCCGCTGGCCCCACCGAGAACGGTCGGGGTGATGTAGTCGCCCATCAACGGGACGAACACCAGCAGCATCCCGGCCGTCACGCCCGGTGCGGCGAGCGGAATGGTGATGCGGCAGAGCGTGTCCCACGCCGTGCCGCCAAGGTCGCGGCTGGCCTCGAGCAGCTTCGGGTCGAGACGCTCCAGCGCCACGTACAACGGAAGAATCATCAGCGGCAGATAGTTGTAGACCACGCCGAGCTGAACCGCGGCAGAGGTGTACAGCACGTGCAACGGCCCGTCGGTCAGGTTGGCCCACTGCAGCAGCTTCGATACGAAACCCGTTGGACTCAGCGAAATCTGCCAGCCGATGGTGCGAACGAGAAAGTTGGTCCAGTACGGGATGAGTACCAGGGCCAGCACGACACCGCGCCACTTCGAGGCCAGCTTGACGGCCATCCAGTACGCCATCGGAAACGCGATCACCAGGCACAGCACGGTTCCCGTGACGGCGATCTTCAGTGTGCGAATGAAGATCGCGAAGAACGCGGGTGAGGCAGCCTCGCCGTATCGGTCCAACGAGAGGACGTCGTTGGCATGGGTCGTATACATGCCCGGCTTGTAGCCGAAGCTGTACCAGACCACTAGCCCGAACGGCAGGATGAAGAACAGCAGGATCCACACGCTGATCGGGAGCGCACCGAGCCCGCGCGGCAGCCGCAGCCGTCGTCGCGAGGGCTGCGCATCCGCCGCACTCGGCGTCTGCGAGGGGCGTTCCTCCAAGACGGTCACTTGCCCGCCGCGGCCTTTAGCTCGTCGTAGATGCCGATGATCGTGCCCTCGGCCGAGGTCATTTGGCTGTATACGAGCTTCTTCATGATGTCCTCGCTGATGAAGACCAAGTCGGGCCGCTTGATGTCGGCCTTCTTGGCCGCCTCCTCGATGCCTTCGATCCCGGTGTTGTAGCCGATGTAGAGGAGTTCCTTGAGGGAGACGACCGGGTCCAGCACGTAGTTGATGAACTCGTACGCAGCGTCTTCGTGTGGCGCGCCCTTGACGATCGCCCAGTTGTCCTGCCAGAGGTTCGCGCCCTCGGTAGGCCAAACCCACTTGTACCGGTCGGGTTCTGCGTTGGCGAGGATGCCGAGGCGGGCGTCTCCGTTCCAGCAGTGAATCAGGGTGCGGGCAGAGGAGGAGATGGAGGCGTTGGTGGACGACTCGAAGGCCTGCACGTGCGGGGCGATCTTGTCGATGATGAAGGAGCGATACGCCGCGATGTGAGCGGGATCGGTGGTGTTCTCGTCGATCCCGTTGGCGTAGAAGTAGGTGAAGGCGACTTCGCTCTGGTCTTCGAGGAGCGACGTGCTTCCTGACGCCTCCTTCTGTGCGGCGTCGAGGAAGTCAGCCCACGATTTCAGGTCGCGCTTGATGACGGTGGTGTCGTAGACGTAACCCGTCGAGCCCCAGTCCTTGCAGACGCTGTGCTTGTTGCCGGGGTCGAACTCCGTGTTGACCACTTTTGCGTTGAGGTTCTTCATGTTTGGCAGCTTGCCGTGATCGAGCTCGGTGAGCAGCCCGGCCGTCACCATCTGCTGAATGTTCGAATGGGTGGGCACGCAGATGTCGTAGCCCGTCGTGCCCTTCGCCGCACTGAGTTTGGCGATCATCTCGGGGTTGGATCCGTAGGAGTCGACGGTGATCTTGGGACCCTTGGCCGAGGTGAAGTCCGTCAGCACGGCGGGGTCGTCGTACTCGCCCCAGGTGTAGATGTTCAGACCGCCGGACGACGAGCCGCCGCTACCCGACCCACTGGAGCACGCGGCGAGAAACGCCGTGGCCCCGAGTGCCGCAGTGCCGCCGAGGAACGTCCGGCGGTTGAGCGAGCTCTTCATCGCTTCGGGAATGAGAACACGAACGGGGCGTTGCTGATTCATGGCGTGCCTTCCAGGTCGGGTCGGGGGATCGGGGCGAGCGGAGCGACGGGTTAGGAGATGTACAGGTGAGCGAGCGGCTAAGAGGTGAAGATCCGAACGGCGTCGGCGGACCACGAACACGTCACGGATGATCCGAGTTCTGTTGGCGGGTTGGCTGCGCGGGGCAGACGAGCCAGGATCTGGTCGTCACTCGGCGTGTGGACGACCAACTGCAGACTGTGGCCGAGTTCGGAGACCCCGAGCAGGGTGCCGTTGACGGAGTTGACCGGCGCGTCCGACGCAAGAGAGGGGCCGCCGGACGCTGCGCCGGTGACCGTCACCGACTCCGGTCTGATCGCTGCGGTGACCTCGGCGCCGCTGGAGGCTGGGACGCCGCCCTTCGTCGGGCGTGAGGAGTACAGCGAGAGGCCTGCGGTAAGCACGCTCACCCCGGCGCTGTCGAAGGACGAGATCGTGCCGGCGAACGAGTTCTGCCTGCCGATGAACCCCGCCACGAAGGAGGACTCCGGCGAATCGTAAACGCTTGAAGCCGAGCCGATCTGCTCGATCCGCCCGTCCTTCATCACCGCGACCCGATCACTCATCGACAGGGCTTCCTCTTGGTCATGAGTGACGAAGACGAACGTGGTGCCGAGTTCACGTTGCAGCAGTTTCAGCTCGACCTGCATCTCCTCCCGCAGCTTGCGGTCGAGCGCGCTCATCGGCTCGTCCAGCAGCAGAACGGCTGGCCGATTCACCAAAGCCCTTGCCAGAGCGATGCGTTGCTGCTGGCCACCCGAGAGCTGGGCCGGCTTGCGATTGGCAAAGGCCGTCATTCTCACCATGTCGAGGGCACGGCTCACCCGGTCGGCGACCTCCGACTTCGGCACGCCCGAGAGCCGCAGCCCGTAGGCGACGTTGTCGGCGACCTTCATGTGTGGAAACAGCGCATAGGCCTGGAACACCGTGTTCACCGGGCGTTTGTGAGGTGGCAGGTTCTCGACGTTCTTGCCGGAGATCTGGATGGAACCGTCGTCGGGGAACTCGAATCCACCGATCAACCGAAGCGTCGTCGTCTTGCCGCATCCGCTGGGCCCCAGAAGGCTGAGGAACTCACCGGCCTGCACGGTGAGGCTGACGTTGTCGACCGCAACGGCGTCCCCGTAGCGCTTGGTGAGCGAGCGCAGTTCGACGGAGCCGGACGCCGAGGTCACTTGGGCGGGGGCTTCGGTGGTCACATCCATGATGGTCATGCCGAGACCAGACTCGAGGTTGCGTCGTAGACGATCTCGCCGCCGATGATGGTGTAGGCCACGGTGGCTGAGCCGATCTCGGCCACGGGAGCGGCGAAGATGTCGCGGTCGAGAATGACGATGTCCCCGGCCTTGCCGACCTCGATGCTGCCCGACCGCTGCTCGTCGTGGTTGAGGTAGGCCGTGCCGAGACTGTGTGCGATCAGCGCGTCCGCGAGCGAGAGCGCCTGCTCGCCGAGGAAGGGCGCGGCGGCCAGACCGGTCGCTCCCACGTGGGCTCGGTTGACGCTGGTGTGGATGATCTCCAGTGGATTTGCCGTACTCACCGGCCAGTCGCTTCCCGAAGCCAAGGGCGCCCCGGCTCTCTGCAGTGAACCGAACGGGTACTGCCATGCGGCCCGGCGGGTGCCGAGGAACGGGATCGTCAAGAGGTCCATCTGATCCTCGTGCCTCGCCCAGAGCGGCTGCATGTTGGCGACCACCTTGAGTTCGGCGAACCGGGCGACGTCATCGGGATGAACCACCTGAATGTGTGCCAGCGTGTGGCGGAGATCGGTGTCTCCGTTGGCCTCTCGGGCCGCCTCCACCGCGTCGAGCGATTCCCGCACCGCCCGATCGCCGAGGGCGTGGAAGTGCAACTGGAAGCCAAGGGCGTCGAGCTGAACCGCGATCTCCTTGAGGGTGGTCGGGTCGACGAAGCTCTTGCCCATGTTCTCACCGGGGCAGCCGCACGAATCGAGATACGGTTCGAGCATCCCTGCCGTGAAGTTCTCGGCGACACCGTCCTGCATGATCTTGACCGTGGTGGCGGCGAACCCGGCGGCCAGAGCGCGTTCGCGCTTCTCGACGAGTTCGGGAATCTGCTCGAGTCCGCGGTTGCGGTCCCACCACAGGGCGCCGACGACGTGCGCCTTGAGCACCCCGGATGCCGTGGCACGCAAATACGAGTCGAGGGGATCGGGGGTGTCGTTCGTGGCGCCGACGATGGCGTCCTGCCAGGCGGTCACGCCCCAGGCGAACAGTTGTCGCTGGGCGATCTTCAGCGCTTCGTCCATGTCGTCCTGGGTCGGCAGTGGCATGTGCCGCGCGACGAGGCCCATGGCGCCTTCCTGCAGCGTCCCGATCGCGTGGCCGTCGGCGTCACGTTCGATGCGACCGTCGAACGGGTCGGGCGTCGCGTCGTCGATACCGGCGATCTGGAGGGCCTTCGTGTTGACCCACGCGCCATGTCCGTCGCGGTTGGGGAAGAACGCCGGCCGGTCAGCGACGGTGGCGTCGAGCGCCGCCGCCGTCGGCAGCCCGCCGGGGAACGAGTCCATCGACCAGCCGCCGCCGCTGATCCAGGGCAGTCCCGGATTGGCCGCCGCGTACTCGGCGATGCGAGTCAGGTAGTCCTCAGCGTTGTCGTACGGAGATAGGTCGCAGGCAATCATGTCCAGACCCGCGTGATACGGGTGGATGTGGCTGTCCTGGAAACCCGGGGAGACCAGCCCGCCGGCAGCGTCGATCTCGACGGCATCGGTGGCGGTGAGCGCATCCGCGCCGATTGCGGTGATGATGCCGTTCTCGACGAGAACGGGCTGTTCGACGATTCCGGCGGGAGTGAAGACGTGGCCTCCGGTGATCAGCAGGCCGTCGGGAGTAGACATGGTGTCATTCCTTAATCTGGTGTGCGGATGGCGAATTCAGCGGATCCGTGTCGATCGGCGGGGTGAAGTGCGACGTGATCCACATGACTTGGGCTTGGGTCGCACCGATGTTGACGGCCCGGTGGGGGACCGACGACAGGTACTCGACGCTGTCTCGGGGGCCGAGGATGAGCGTCTGGGAGGCGATCGAGATCTCGATGTGGCCAGTGAGTACGTAGAACAGCTCCTGCGCGTTGTCGTGGGCGTACGGCTCGGGCCCGGTCGAGCCACCGACCTCGAACGTGCCCTCATACACTTCGAGCTGCTGGATCGGCGGCCGCGAGAGCAGCAGCTTGTGCAGTCCGCCATCGGTGGAGAAGACGGGTCGCTCGTGCGCCCTAAGTACCGGCCGGGCGACGGGGGCTTCGTCTGAGAGCAGGTCGGCCGCCGAAATGCCGACGGCCGCTGAGATGCGCTTGAGCGCTCCCACGGAGACTCCACACTTGCCGTTCTCCAGCTGGCTGATGAAGCCCGCGCTCACCCCTGCCCGGCTCGCGACGTCTCGCGTGGACAGTCGGGCGCGTTCGCGGGCCTGACGGAGCCGGGTTCCGAGTTTGATGCGGGCCGCTGCGTCGACATCGGTCACGGCAGCCGTCGATTCAGAAAACACATGCCTCATTTCGCTAAGACGCACTTAACGGATCGCTTACTGTCGAACGTTATGACCAGAAGCGGCGAGCCGCAAGAGGGGGATCCCAAGCCCGCGAACTCTTAACACGTACGAAATGCAGACCTCGATCAGCACTGGTCGGAGGCCGTTTTGGGCGTGGCTATGACGACCCGTCGGTCGACGAAGGAGGATCTCTTCAAGGTCTGCAGCTGACCAGGCCGAGCCGGGATCCGATTCCGAGTGCGCAGCGAAGGTAATCGGGGCCGCGGTGGCCGCTCCTGAAGGCGTCGCAACCAGCAGAGCTGGCATATGGTTCAGCCATGAGGCGGTGCAAGTCGGTAATGGCCACGACGATTGCCGCGACCGCCCTGGGCGTCGCCGCGCAGACGCTGGCGCCCCCCGCGTACGCAGTTCCCGCACCCGAGGTGGAGTACACCTATGACCTGGTCGTGCGGCGGCACTACGACTTCCCAAACAATGACGCGATCGGCTACGGCTACGGGATTTGCGACAAGGTCACTCAGGGTGAGAGCTACGCGCAGGTGATGGGCGACACGAAGAGGC
>NZ_JAVRQA010000311.1:0-2532 GCF_032161845.1 Mycobacterium sp. | reverse complement strand
CGCGGCCCGGATGCTTGCGGCCGACCAGGTCCAGCATGATCATCGCGGCCAGGATCAGGTTGATCTGGCCGAAGCGCAGGGTGGCGCGGACCGGTTCCAGGGCGAGGCAGCCGAGCAGGGCCAGCGGCATCAGGATCGAGCGGGTCGCGACCGCGCGCGGGGCGCTCTGCCGCAGCACGGCGGCCAGGCCGGGTACCGAGACCCCGGTCCAGATCTTCACCGCCCACACCCAGGGCACGGCCGCGATCGGCATCATGAAGATCGCCGCGAACGGCGGGTAGGTGAACGGCAGCTTGCCCGGGCGCAGGTCGTACAGCGGATCGCCGGCGGCGACGAACTCCGCGCCCCGCCGGTACACCTTGAGGTCGAGCATCCCGCCGTCGCCCTTGGTGAGCCCGAGGTAGAGGGCCAGCAGGCAGGCCAGCAGCCAGAACCTGCGTTCCGGCGTTCGCCAGACGGCGGTCAGCACACCCATGCGACTTCCACCTTCCGGGGGAGCGGAGCCGTCAGTCCTGGCGGCGTTGCGCCTTCGGTGGCTTGCGGCGCCGCAGGAATGTACCGCTACCGGTGGCCGCCACCTCGTCGCCCTTGTACGCCCAGGCCTCGGCGAAGATCGCCGAGTTGCCCAGCTTGAGCACTTTCCCGACCAGCCGGAACGAGTCGCCGGCGCGTCCGCCGCCCGGCGTGGCCGCCCGGATCTCCAGGCTCACGCAGCTGTCCGAGGGTGGCAGCGCGGAATGGATCGCCATGCTCATCGCGGCGTCGAAGATGACGCCGAACAGGCCGCCCTGGACCCCGCCGTTCGGGTTGCACGCCTCGTTGATCGGGTTCCACGAACCCTCGCAGAGCCCGTTGCCGGCCGAGTCGAAACGCACCCCGAGCCGCTCGAGCAGCGGCATCTTGCCGTAGGGCAGATGTGGGGTCATGTCGCGTAGGACCGGCGCCGGGTCCGGGGTGGAGCCGTCCGCCGCGGGCAGGGTCGGGTCTACGTTCGGCATGCGGACATCATCCGACACCGCCTCGATCATCCGGCACCGCCGTCCCCCACTACCAGGAGGCCGACCCGTCGGCACGGAGGCCGACGCCAGGAGGCCGACCCGTCGGCACGGAGGCCGACGCCAGGAGGCCGACCCGTCGGCACTACCCTCAACGGTGTGAGTGTGGACCTGATAGTCGTCGGTTCGGGGTTCTTCGGGCTGACCGTGGCCGAGCGGGCGGCGACCGAGCTGAACAAGCGCGTCCTTGTGCTGGACCGCCGCTCGCACATCGGTGGCAACGCCTACTCCGAGCCCGAGCCCGAGACCGGGATCGAGGTCCACCGCTACGGCGCGCACCTGTTCCACACCTCCAACCAGCGGGTATGGGACTACGTAAACCGGTTCACCAGCTTCACGAACTACCAGCACCGGGTGTTCGCCCGGGTCAGCGACCAGGTCTACGCGTTCCCGATGAACCTGGCCCTGATCAACAGCTTCTTCGGGCGTAGCCACACCCCGGACGAGGCGAAGGCGCTGATCGCGAAGCAGGCCGCCGAGTTCGACACGGCCGGCGCGACCAACCTCGAGGAGAAGGCGATCTCCTTGATCGGGCGCCCGCTCTACGAGGCGTTCGTCAAGGGCTACACCGCCAAGCAGTGGCAGACCGACCCGACCGAGCTGGCCCCGTCGATCATCGCCCGGCTCCCGGTCCGCTACAACTTCAACAACCGGTACTTCAACGACACCTTCGAGGGCCTGCCGGTCGACGGCTACACCGCGTGGCTGGAGAAGATGGCCGACCACCCGAACATCGAGGTCCGCACCGACGTCGACTACTTCGACGTGCGGGCACACATCCCGGCAGGCACGCCGACGGTCTACACCGGTCCGCTGGATCACTACTTCGAGTACTCCGAAGGTCGTCTCGGCTGGCGCACGCTCGACTTCGAGCAGGAAGTCGTCGCGACCGGTGACTTCCAGGGGACGCCGGTCATGAACTACAACGACGAAGAGGTCCCCTACACGCGGATCCACGAGTTCCGGCACTTCCACCCGGAGCGCGACTACCCCAAGGACAAGACGGTCATCGTCCGGGAGTTCTCGCGGTTCGCGAAGGAAGACGACGAGCCGTACTACCCGATCAACACCGCGGACGACCGCGAGAAGCTCGAGCGGTACCGCGAGCTGGCGAAGGCCGAGGCGCGCGAGCGCAACGTGCTCTTCGGCGGCAGGCTCGGCACGTACAAGTACCTCGACATGCACATGGCCATCGGGTCGGCGCTGTCGGTGTTCGACAACAAGATCGCCCCGCACCTCACCGACGGCGCACCGCTCGACGGGTCGCTTGATGCGTGAGATCGCGGTTCTCGCCAAGGTTCAGGGAGCCATCGCGCGACCTTCGACAGTGAAGGCGGCACGCGGGCTCTCGCACTTCGGTGAGCACAGCGCGGGCTGGTTCGCCGCGGGTTTGGTCGGCGCGGCGGTGGACAAGCCGCGCCGGCGCGAGTGGCTGATCGCGTCGTTCGGTGTGGTCGGCGCGCACGCCGCGTCGATC
>NZ_JAVRQA010000310.1:0-4444 GCF_032161845.1 Mycobacterium sp. | reverse complement strand
CTCACCTGACGCCGACGTCCGTCGCGAGTGGCAGCAGCTAGCCGACGAGGTGCGCGGTCACCAGTTCCGCTACTACGTCAAGGACGCGCCGATCGTCTCCGACGGCGAGTTCGATCGGCTACTCGGCGAACTGACGGCCCTTGAGGAGCGCTACCCCGAGTTGCGTACCCCCGACTCACCGACGCAGCTGGTCGGTGGGGCGGGCTTCGCGACCGACTTCAGCTCTGCGGACCACCTCGAGCGAATGTTGAGCCTCGACAACGTGTTCAACCCCGACGAGCTGTCGGCCTGGGCGGGCCGGCTGACAGCTGAGATCGGGGCGGACCCCGTCTTTCTGTGTGAGCTGAAGATCGACGGCGTTGCGCTGGCGCTGGTGTATCGCGACGGTCTGCTCGTTCGGGCCGCCACTCGCGGTGACGGACGCACCGGCGAGGACGTGACACTGAATGCCAGGACCATCGACGACATCCCGGAACGCCTGCAGCACAGCGACGATCATCCCGTCCCGAAGGTCCTCGAGGTGCGTGGTGAGGTGTTCTTCCGACTGACCGACTTCGAGGCGCTGAACGCGAGCCTGGTGGAGGAGGGCAAGGCGCCCTTCGCCAACCCCCGCAACAGTGCGGCGGGCTCGCTACGACAGAAGAACCCGGCGGTCACCGCGCGGCGCAGGCTGGGGATGATCTGCCACGGCCTCGGGCGCGTCGAGGGTTTCAGCCCGGCATCTCTGCACGAGGCATACCTGGCGCTCAAGGCGTGGGGACTGCCGGTGTCCGACCACACCACGCGTGTCACGGGCATCGACGCCGTCGCCGAGCGCGTCGTCTACTGGGGTGAACACCGCCACGACGTCGAGCACGAAATCGACGGCCTGGTGGTCAAACTCGACGACGTCGCCCTGCAACGTCGGCTGGGTGCGACGTCGCGCGCCCCACGGTGGGCGATCGCGTACAAGTACCCGCCCGAGGAAGCCACCACCAAGCTGCTCGACATCCGGGTCAACGTCGGCCGCACCGGTCGCGTCACGCCGTTCGCCTACATGGAGCCGGTGAAGATCGCAGGTTCCACCGTCGGTCTTGCCACGTTGCACAACGGTTCGGAGGTCAAGCGCAAGGGCGTGCGCATCGGCGACACGGTCGTGATCCGCAAGGCCGGCGACGTCATCCCCGAAGTGCTGGGACCCGTGGTGGAGGCGCGCGACGGCACCGAGCGCGAGTTCGAGATGCCGACGGCATGCCCCGAGTGCGGCACCACCCTGGCCCCCGCCAAGGAGGGGGACGCCGACATTCGCTGCCCCAACTCGCGAACGTGCCCGGCGCAATTGCGTGAGCGGGTCTTCCACGTCGCCGGTCGCGGCGCCTTCGACATCGAAGGTCTTGGTTACGAGGCGGGCATCGCGCTGCTGCAGGCGGGGGTGATCACCGACGAGGGCGACCTGTTCACGCTGACCGACGACGATCTCCTGCGCACTCAACTGTTCACCACGCAAAAGGGCGAGCTCTCGGCGAACGGCAAGCGCCTGCTGGCCAACCTCGGCAAGGCCAAGCAGCAGGCGTTGTGGCGGGTGCTCGTCGCGTTGTCTATCCGGCACGTCGGGCCGACGGCGGCCAGGGCGCTCGCCAGTGAGTTCGGCAGTCTCGATGCGATCGAGGCGGCCACCGAAGAGCAGCTCGCCGCCAGCGAAGGCGTCGGGCCGACCATTGCCGCTGCGGTGATCGACTGGTTCGCCGTCGACTGGCACCGAGCCATCGTCGACAAGTGGCGGGCCGCGGGCGTGCGGATGCACGATGAACGCGACGCGAGCATCACCCGCACGTTGGAAGGCCTCTCCATCGTCGTCACCGGCTCGTTGCCTGGGTTCTCCCGCGACGAGGCCAAGGAGGCCATCCTCGCGCGCGGTGGCAAGGCCGCCGGCTCGGTGTCCAAGAAGACCGCCTACGTCGTCGCGGGCGACGCACCGGGCTCCAAGTACGACAAGGCAATCGAGCTCGGCGTGCCCGTGCTCGACGAGGACGGGTTCCGGGCGCTGCTGGAGAACGGTCCCGCCGACGCTTGAGTACCGGTTCTCGGGGAAGCCGGTTTGTGGGCGGCTTCCGAGGGAATGCGTTCGGCAACCGAACGAGGAGGATGGACATGGCAGCGATCTGCGATACCTGCGGCAACCACTACGACAAGGCTTTCACGGTGACGTGGGCCGACGGCCGCAGCGCGACCTTCGACAGTGTTGAGTGCGCGGCAGTTCAGCTCGCCCCCGAGTGCGCCCACTGCGGTTGCCGGATCCTGGGCCACGGCATCGAGACCGACGAGGCCATCTTCTGTTGCGCACATTGCGCACGCAAGGACAGCAACGCCGACGTCAACGACCGCTACCCGGTGCCGTCCGGCGCCTGAGTCGCGGCTCAGCGCAGGATCGTCGCCACGATTCCGGCGAGGTAGCCCAGCCGTGCCACCTCGGAGGGCCGGAACGCGGGGCCGCCGGGGCGCCCGAGGATGACCGCCGTGTGATGGTCGCCGAGCGGCGCGGCGGCGAGCGTGGTGTCGAAGTCGCGCCAGACCTGAGGTATCCAGTCACCGGTACCGTCCAGCGCCTCGGCGTGTTCGAGCGGCAGCCAGGGCGCCGACTCGGCGGCGGTCTCTGGCGCGCCGTGACTGCCTGCCACTGCTTCGAGCCCGGAGTCGTCGAGCCGCAGGACCATGCACCACCCGACGCGCAACACCTTGGGAGCCTCGTCGGCCAGCACCTGGAGCTTGTCCTGCTTGCGACCGGCGGCCGCGATGTGGTCGATGAGCTCCAACTCGCGGTGCGCCTCAAGGAGGCCGGTGTGCGGGCGGATGCTGTCGACGTACACGCCGTTGAGCTTCTCGGCCGCGGTGATGAGCATGTCCGGCATCGCCCCTGGCGGCAGCTCGACCACCAGGTCGTCGACGGCGTAGCCGGCCGTGCGCTCCACGACGTCGAGGGACAGGATGTCGGCGCCGACCGAGCCGAGCGCCACGGCGAGTGAGCCGAGGCTGCCTGGCCGGTCCTCCAGCTGGACCCGCAGCAGATATGACGGCACGGGCAACACTGTTTCACGGAGGTAGGAGTGGAGCGACTCGAGAAGGGTGACCGACCGGTGCCCGGCGGCCTCCGGCGGGGCGCGTCTCGAGCCGGTGACTAGGCTTCGTGGTCGTGTCGCAGATCTCGCGGGACGACGTCGCCCACCTGGCGCGTCTGGCCCGGCTCACCCTGACCGACGGCGAGCTAGACAGCTTCGCCGGCCAACTGGACGCCATCCTGGAGCACGTCGGTGCGATTCAGGCCGTCGACGTCACTGGCGTCGAGGCCACCGACAATCCGCTGAAGGACGTCAACGTCACCCGACCCGACGCCGTCGCGCCCAGCCTGACGCAGGAGCAGGCCCTGGCCGCCGCGCCAAACGCCGTCGACGGCCGGTTCGCCGTGCCACGCATCCTTGGGGAGGAGCAATGAGCGACCTCGTTCGCCTCGACGCGGCCACGCTCGGCGCCAAGATCGCGGCCAAGGACGTGAGCTCGACCGAGGTCACTCAGGCGCACCTCGACCAGATCGCGGCCACCGACGACCAGTACCACGCATTCCTGCACGTCGCGACGGATGCAGCGCTGGCCGAGGCGGGCCGGATCGACGCCGCCGTCGCCGCCGGGGAGACGCTGCCGTCACCGCTGGCCGGTGTCCCGCTGGCGCTCAAGGACGTGTTCACCACCGTCGACATGCCCACGACGTCCGGCTCGAAGATCCTCGAGGGATGGCGCTCTCCGTACGACGCGACCGTGACCGCGCGGCTGCGGGCCGCAGGCATCCCGATCCTCGGCAAGACCAACATGGACGAGTTCGCGATGGGCAGCTCGACGGAGAACTCCGCGTACGGTCCGACCCGCAACCCGTGGAACGTCGAGCGCGTCCCCGGCGGCTCGGGTGGCGGTAGCGCCGCTGCGCTTGCTGCGTTCCAGGCGCCCCTGGCGATGGGGTCCGATACGGGTGGCTCGATCCGTCAGCCTGCGGCATTGACCGCCACCGTCGGCGTCAAGCCGACCTACGGGACGGTGTCGCGGTACGGGCTGATCGCCTGCGCGTCGTCGCTGGACCAGGGTGGCCCATGTGCGCGCACCGTGCTCGACACGGCTCTGCTGCATCAGGTCATCGCGGGACACGATCCTCGCGATTCGACTTCAGTCGATGCCGAGGTGCCCGACGTCGTGGCGGCCGCGAGGGCGGGGGCGGCCGGTGATCTGAAGGGCGTGCGCGTCGGCGTCGTCAAGCAGCTGCGCAGCGGCGAGGGCTACCAGCCGGGGGTGCTGGCGTCGTTCAACGCCGCAGTCGAGCAGCTCACCGCGCTGGGGGCCGAGGTCACCGAGGTTGACTGCCCGAACTTCGACTACTCGATGGCGGCGTACTACCTGATCCTGCCGTCGGAGGTGTCCAGCA
>NZ_JAVRQA010000309.1:0-3404 GCF_032161845.1 Mycobacterium sp. | reverse complement strand
AAATCATGGACGGTCGTATCGCCAACCCGCCCAAGGGCAAGGAGGACCGCGACCTGCTCGACGTGCTGGTCTCGATCAAGGACGAGGAAGGCAACCACCGCTTCACGGCCAACGAGGTCACGGGCATGTTCATCTCTCTGCTGTTCGCGGGCCACCACACCAGCTCGCGTACCTCGTCGTGGACGTTGATCGAGCTGATCCGCCACCCCGAGATCTACGCCGAGGTGCTGGCCGAGCTCGAGGAGCTCTACGCGGACGGGCAGGAGGTCAGTTTCCATGCGCTGCGCCAGATTCCGAAGCTGGACAACGTCGTCAAGGAGACGCTGCGACTGCACCCGCCGCTGATCATCCTCATGCGAGTGGCGCAGGGCGAGTTCGAGGTTCAGGGCTTCCCGATCCACGAGGGCGACTTCGTCGCGGCGTCGCCGGCGATCTCGAACCGAATTGCGGAGGACTTTCCCGACCCCGATGCGTTCAACCCCGACCGCTATCTGAAGCCGCGCCAGGAAGACCTGGCGAACCGCTGGACGTGGATCCCCTTCGGCGCGGGCAAGCATCGCTGTGTCGGGGCGGCGTTCGCGCAGATGCAGATCAAGGCGATCTTCTCGGTGCTGTTGCGCGAGTACGAGTTCGAGATGGCCCAGCCTGCCGAGAGCTACCGCAACGACCACTCGAAGATGGTCGTGCAGCTGGCTCAGCCGGCGAAGGTGCGTTACCGCAGGCGAGACCAGCGCGGCTAGAGGGGCAAGAGGATCAGTGATGGGCTGCTACCGCGTCGAACTCGACGAAGACCTGTGCCAGGGCCACGCGATGTGCGAACTGGAGGCGCCGGACGTGTTCGCGGTGCCCAAACGCGGCGTCGTCGAGATCCTCGATTCAGAGCCACCCGACGACATCCGCGAGGACGTCGAACGGGCGATCGAAATGTGTCCCACCCAAGCGATTTCCCTTACACAGAAAGAGGACTGACAATGGCGTCACGCGAACAACTCGACGACTGGGTCGCCCGTTGGCTCAAGGCCAACCAGGACTCGGAGGCGGCCGGCGACTGGAAGAACCTGGCCGACTTCTACACCGAGGACGCCACCTACGGCTGGAACATCGGGCCGAAGGAAGACGTGATGTGCGTCGGTAAGGACGAAATCCGCGACGTCGCGCTCGGTTTGGAAATGGAAGGTCTCGACAATTGGGTCTACGAATACCAGAAGGTACTGGTTGACGAGAAGCAGAACGAGATCGTCGGGTTCTGGAAGCAGATCGTCAACAAGACCGACGGCACCCAGGAGGAGATCTACGGCATCGGCGGCAGCTGGTTCCGCCTCAACGACGATCTGCTGATCGAATGGCAGCGGGACTTCTTCGACTTCGGGCACGTCGCGTACATGTTCGGCAAGCTCATCGGGTCCGGCGACCTCAGCGATGGCATGCAGAGGCGTATCGAGCGTTCCGTGGCTGGCGAGAAGCTGCCCGGCTACTACCCGCTTGGGCAGAGCCCCGTTCCCATCTGGTGAAGAGCTCCCTACCGAGCAGTTGCTTGGGGGTGCTCGTGACGCATCTAACTAATGGTTCTAGTCTGGGCTGATTGGCTCTAGCGGAAGGCACGTGGAGATGAAGACAAAAGGCGCTCTCATCTGGGAGTTCAACAAGCCGTGGTCCATCGAGGAGATCGAGATCGGCGATCCCGTCAAGGACGAGGTCAAGATCCAGATGGAAGCATCTGGCATGTGCCATTCCGACCACCATCTGGTCACCGGAGACATCCCGATGGCGGGTTTCCCGGTACTCGGCGGCCACGAGGGCGCGGGCATCGTGACGGAGGTCGGCCCCGGTGTCGAGAACGTGGCCGTCGGCGACCACGTCGTGCTGTCGTTCATTCCGTCGTGTGGCGAGTGTCCGTCGTGCCAGGCCGGACTGCGCAACCTCTGCGATCTCGGCGCGGGTCTGCTCGGCGGCCAGGCGGTCTCCGACGGCACGCACCGCATCACGGCCAAGGGTGAGCCCGTCTTCCCGATGACCCTGCTCGGCACGTTCAGCCCCTACATGGTCGTGCACAAGAGTTCCGTGGTGAAGATCGATCCGTCGATCCCCTTCGAGGTCGCTTGCCTGGTGGGCTGCGGCGTCACGACGGGCTACGGCTCGGCCGTCAAGGCGGGCGACATCCGCCCCGGCGACGACGTCCTGGTGATCGGTGTCGGCGGCGTCGGCATGTCGGCGGTGCAGGGCGCGGTCAACGCAGGCGCTCGGAACCTCTTCGTCATCGAGCCCGTCGAGTGGAAGCGCGACGCAGCGCTGAAATTCGGTGCGACGCATGCCTACCCGGACACGGACTCCGCGTTCGCGGGTATCGCGGAGGTCACCCACGGCCTGATGGCCAAACAGGTGATCGTGACGGTCGGCGAGTTGAAGGGCGCGGACGTCGATACCTACGTCAACCTCACCTCCAAGGGTGGCACCACGGTGCTGACCGCCATCGGCAGCCTGCTCGACACCAACGTGTCGCTGAACCTGGCGATGCTGACGCTGATGCAGAAGCGCATCCAGGGCACCATCTTCGGTGGCGGCAACCCGCACTTCGACATCCCGCAGCTGCTGTCGATGTACAAGGCGGGCCGGCTCAACCTCGACGACATGATCACCCGGCAGTACCAGCTGGAGCAGATCAACGACGGCTACAAGGACATGCTCGAGGGCCGCAACATCCGCGGCGTCATCCGCTACACCGACGCCGATCGGTAGAACCGTGTCGGCCGAGATCGCCCAAAAGTCGCCCGCGCTGGCCGCTTCGCACGCGTCGTGGGAGTGCGTGCAGGCAGGTGACCGCGAGGGATGGCTGGCCTTGATGGCAGACGACGTGCTGATCGAGGATCCCATCGGCACGTTCGCCACCAACCCCGACGGCAACGGCGTGCGGGGCAAGGAGGCCGTCGGCGCGTTCTTCGACCAGACCATCGCGATCAGCAAGGCCACGATCACCTGCCAGGAGACGTTCCCGTCGAGCTCGCCGCACGAGGTCGCACACATCTTGGTGCTGCACAACCAGTTCGAGGGATTCAGCAGCGAAGTGCGCGGCGTGTTCACCTACCGTGTCAACGACGCGGGGCTGCTGACCAACCTGCGCGGCTACTGGAACGTCGATGTCATGAAGATCGAGCAGGCGGAGAAGAGCTGAGCGAGCTAGCCGGCCGCGGTGCCGTCGTCGTCGGCGGCTCCCGCGGCATCGGGCTCGCGGTCGCGGAGCTCCTCGCCTCGTTGGGCGCGGGCGTCGTCGTCAATGGGCGCGACGCGACGGCCGTCGAGGGAGCCGTCGCACGCGTCGGGCACGGGGCCATCGGGTTTCCCGGATCACCGGCGGACCCGGCCGTCGCCGACGCGCTAATCAACTCGTGCGCAACCGAATTCGGGCA
>NZ_JAVRQA010000308.1:0-3164 GCF_032161845.1 Mycobacterium sp. | reverse complement strand
TACCTGCCGAAGGTGAGCGAGACGTTGTGTCCACCAAATCCGAACGAGTTGCTGATCGCGTATGTGTAGTCGCCAGAACGCGATTGACCGGACACCACGTCCAAATCGATCTCGGGGTCGAGATTCTCGAGATTGAGTGTCGGTGGGATCACCCCGTCGCGCAGTGTGAGAACGGTCAGGATCGCCTCGACCGCGCCGGTCGCGCCGACCGAATGGCCAAGTGCGGATTTTGGCGCGTAGACCGTGGTCGAGTTTCCAACCGCGCGGGTGATTGCCTTGGCCTCGGCCGCGTCACCGACTCTGGTGCCGGTGGCGTGGGCGTTGACATAGTCGATGTCCCCGGGCGACAGCCCGGCCGTTTGGATGGCCCGGGTCATCGCACGCCCGGCCAGTTCACCAGTGGGATCCGCCGCGAGGATGTCGAACCCGTCCGAGGTGATGCCGGCACCCATCAACCGGGCGAGGATGTTCGCGCCGCGGGCCGTGGCGTGCTCCTCGGTCTCGATCACCAATAGCGCGCCGCCTTCAGCGAAGACCAATCCGTTGCGGTCCCTGTCGAACGGACGACAGGCGCCGGCGGGATCATCGTTGGTGGTGGACAAGACGGTGCGCATCTGGGCGAACGCCGCGATCGGTATCGCCTCCATCTTGTTCTCGACACCACCGCAGATCGCGACGTCGGCCTCACCGAGAACGATCTGACGCCACGCCTGGGCGATGCCCTCGGAGCCGGAAGCGCACGCCGACACCGGTGCGATGACCCCGGCCTTGGCGTGATGTTCCAGACCGACCGCGGCGGCAGGACCGTTCGGCATGTACATCTGAACCGCCAGGGGCGACACGGCCGCGAGGCCGCGCTCGCGCATGCCGTCCCACGCCAAGACCAGCGCCTCGGCGGCGCCAAACCCCGTGCCGATGGAGACTGCCAACCGGGTTGTGTCCACCACGGGATTGCCGGCGTTGGCCCATACCCGCCTACCCAGCACCGTGGACAACTTCTGAACGTAGCCGAGGCGACGGAGTTCGACGCGCGTCAATTCGTCGTCGACGTTCTCGAGTAGATGGCCGCCGATACGTACCGGCAGGTCATATTGCTCGACGAAGGGGTCTTCGAGTTTGCGGATGCCGCTGCGTCCGTCGAGGAGCGCCTTCCAGGTCTCGTCTGCGTTCGATGCCAGGGACGTCGTCATGGCGATGCCGGTGACGACGACGTTCGGAAAACCATGGCCGGTCGCTAGGCTGTTCATCTACGGTCCGCCCCGTATCCGCGCATGAGACCTTTCCCTCGAACGATGAATACTCGGCCACCTCTGCAGGTTTCGCAATCCCGTGGGCGCCTTAATCAGAAAGAGCCACCGATACCTGCCCTACACATCTGAGTCGCTCAACGGTAACGGAGCGTGGTAACACGTGTCGAATGTGATGCAGTTGTCAAGCCTCCATTCCTAAGATGGAACCGCCGCCACGGGTCGGGTGCCATCATCTGGGGATGCCGGGTCGGCCCGACGACGGGCAGTGCTGCGGGCACGACCGAAGGGAGGGTCACTGATGGCTGAATTGGCGACGGGCAGGGGTTTCCCAAACGTGGTCGTCACCGGCATCGCCATGACGACGGCTGTGGCTACAGACGTGGAAGGAACCTGGAGGGCGCTGCTCGAGGGCCGCAGCGGTATCCGCACTCTGCAGGATCCCTTCGTAGAGGAGTTCGACCTGCCGGTCCGAATCGGAGGGCACCTGCTCGAAGACTTCGATAGTGGTGTGACCCCGGCCGACATGCGTCGCCGCAGCTATGTGCAGCGGATGGCGACGGTGCTGGGCAGGCGGGTATGGGACAACGCCGGAGATCCCGACGTCGACACCAATCGACTTGCGGTGTCCATCGGAACGGGCAGCGGTGCCCCCGAAGTTCTGGTCACCGCCAGCGACGACCTGCGCGAAGGTGGCGTACAGGCGGTGTCGCCGCTGACGATGCAGATGTACATGCCCAATGGTCCGGCGGCTGCGGTCGGATTGGATCATAGGGCCAAGGGCGGCGTGATGGCCTTCGTCTCGGCGTGCGCATCCGGTTCCGAGGCCATCGCCCAGGCCTGGCGGCACGTCGTTCTCGGTGAGGCCGACATCGCCATCTGCGGTGGCGTCGAGACGCGGATCGAGGCGGTGCCCGTCGCGGCCTTCGCCATGATGCGCATCGTGCTGTCGAAGAACAATGCCGACCCGCCCGGCGCCTGCCGTCCGTTCGACAGGGACCGCGATGGCTTCGTCTTCGGCGAAGCGGGTGCCTTGATGGTCATCGAGACCGAGGACCACGCCAGGGTTCGCGGCGCGCACGTCATCGCGCGATTGATGGGCGCGGCCATCACCTCCGACGGTCTGCACGTCGTCGCGCCGGACCAGAGCGGTGAGAGGGCCGCGCACGCGATGACCCGGGCGATCCAGTTGGCCGGGCTCACTGCCACTGACATAGGCCACGTCAACGCTCACGCCACCGGCACCAGGGTCGGCGACGTGGCTGAGGCGACGGCGATCAACCGTGCCCTGGGCAACGGTGCTGCCGTGTATGCGCCGAAGTCGGCTCTGGGCCACTCAGTGGGCGCCTCAGGTGCCGTGGAGTCGATTCTGACCGTGTTGGCGCTGCGCGACGGTGTGATTCCGGCGACGCTCAACCTTCAGAATCTCGATCCCGAAATCGACTTGGACGTGGTGGCCGGTGGACCGCGTCCTGGCAACTATCAGTATGCGATTAGCAATTCGTTTGGTTTCGGCGGTCACAACGTTTCACTCGCCTTCGGTCGTTGCTGACCGAGAAACGCCACGGACCATAGCGGGTCGGGCGTGCTTGCTTCGATCGTTGACGCGCCGAGCGGACCCATCTCGGAGGCCGTCGTGTCACACTCGGGATGTCGATGATCGAGCCGCGGGCGGGGTCGAGGCGGTAAAGACCGGGGCCGGAGGCGATTTGGTCCGTCGGATTTAGCTGTCGTTGAACTCCTTCGACTCATGGCGTGGTCACGGGGTTCGCTGTTCGACACTCGTGTTGGCGCGCCACGCCCAGCGCCGACACAGGCTGGTTCAAGCCACCGTCCCAGGGGGGTAGCGTCACTTGCAATCTGCGCCCGATCCCGACCTTCAACTACAACCAGGACAGGACGACCGTGAGCCAAGAT
>NZ_JAVRQA010000307.1:0-2749 GCF_032161845.1 Mycobacterium sp. | reverse complement strand
TGGACCTTGCGCCCCAGGTAGGACCCGTAGCTGTGCTGGACGTGCACGATCTCACTGCCGTGGGTCGCGCCGAGACCAAGCAACCGCAGGCTCCACGCGGCATGGTCGAAGCGGTAGACGTAGGCCGGCGCGTGCTCGGCATAAGCGTCGGCGAACGCCCAAGTGGGAGCGCCGAACATCGTGTCCGAACCCAGTGCGATGAGGGCACGCCGCCGCGGATAGTCCGGGTACGCCGCCAGCACCCGGTCCTTGGCAGCGGGCGCAGTGCGGGCGAAATACGAGTCGACCATTGGCTGCGTAGTCGGCAGCATCGGCGGCTTGCCCCAGGCGAACATCGACGCCTCGTGACTGTTGGTGCCGACGATCAACGGAATCGGCCACACCCCGCCCACCCTCGCGGCGTCGATCGGATGCATGGGCAGGGAATCGACACCATGGGTCAACCCGTACGCCAACGTCGGCGTGTGCGCCGCACTCTCGCCCTGGAGTTGACCCGCGGCGCGTCGCAGCTGGCGCTGAGGCAGGGACTTCACCTCGTCGACGGACACGCCGAGTCGCTCCACGAACGTCCGGGCCTGCCGCGCGCGGGTCTCCCGGTCGGCGATCAGCGGCAAGGCGGGGCTCTGCGCGATCGCGCGGCTGAACAATCCGTCCGCGAGTGGGCTGGCCAACAACGCCAAAACCGAGGTGGCGCCCGCTGATTCACCAAAGACTGTGACGTGGCCGGGGTCACCGCCGAAGGCGCCGATGTTGTCCCGCACCCACTGCAGTGCCGCCACCTGGTCGCGAAGGGCGAGATTGTCGTCGAACCCTGGGCCGAGGTCGCCGAGTTCGAAGCCGCCGAAGACTCCGAGCCGATAGGTCACGTTGACGACGACCACGTTGCCGTTGGCGGCCAACCTGCTGCCGTTGTAGAGCTGCAGTTGACCCGCCCCGTAGACGAAGGCACCGCCGGGGATCCACACCATCACCGGTAGTGCCGCGCCAGGATCTGGCGACCACACGGTGAGGGTGAGGCATGCTTCGTCGCGAACCTTCGGATCATCGCGCCCACCGCCGACGAAGGACCGCCCCTGCGGTGGCAGCGGACCGTGCTCGACGGCGTGGCGGACTCCACTCCACGACGCAGGCGGGGCGGGCGCGCGGAAGCGCCGGGCACCAACGGGTTGTTCGGCGTAGGCGATCCCACGCCAGACGTTGACGCCGCCATCGGTGGTGCCCCGCAACGTCCCGTACTCGGTGTGAGCGACGGTCGAATCTTCCACGGTTTCGCGCTGGGCGGCCACCGCACGAATCGTAGTGTGGGAAGCTGAACCGGCTGGCGCAGAGCCATCGGCGTTGTCGAAGGACGGGGTGACGGGTGACCTTCAACGAGGGCATGAGGATCGACACGAGCACCACCTCCACCAGCGGAGGAGGCGGTGGCGGCGGCGGTCGCTTGGCGATCGGCGGCGGCGTCGGCGGATTGCTCATCGTCGTCATTGCCCTGTTTCTTGGCGTCGACCCCGGCACGGTGCTGCCACAGGGCGGCACCGGTCAGTACGACACCCAGGGCGTCGACGCGCCCGGCTTCGACACCAGCCAGTGCAAGACGGGCAAGGACGCCAATGACATCCTTGGCTGCCGCATCATCGCGACGGGCAACTCGGTGGACGGCGTGTGGTCGCAGCTGATGAAGGGCTACACGCGACCGAAGATCCGACTGTTCAGCGACAACGTGAACACGGCGTGCGGACCGGCTACCACGGACGTCGGCCCGTTCTACTGTCCCGGGGACAAGACGGCCTACTTCGACACCGCCTTCTTCCAGGAACTCGTCGACCGGTTCGGTTCCAGCAGTGGCCCGTTGGCTCAGGAGTACGTCGTCGCCCACGAGTTCGGTCACCACGTCCAGGATCTGCAGGGCACGCTCGGCCGGGCCCAGCAGGGACCGGGCGGCGCCGAGGGCAACTCCGTGCGCACCGAGCTGCAAGCCGACTGCTACGGCGGGGTGTGGGCGCACTACGCCGCCATCACCAAGCAGGAGGGCACCGACGTGACCTTCCTGGAGCCGTTGACCGACAAGGACATTCAGGACGCCCTCTCCGCGGCGTCGTCGGTTGGCGATGACCGCATCCAGCAGTCCTCAGGCGGCCGGGTGAATCCGGAGTCGTGGACGCACGGTTCGTCGGCCGCTCGGCAGAACTGGTTCACCGAGGGCTACCTCACCGGCGACCCCAACAAGTGCGACACCTTCTCGGCGCAGGACCTGCACGAGGGATGAAGTCGGGGTCCGACGGTTCCGAATCCGCCATCGAGCCAGACACCAAGGACTGGACCTGGGTTCTCGCCGAACCCTGTCCCGACTGCGGCTACGACGCCAGTTCGATTCGCCCCACCGACGTCGCCGCGCGGATCCGGCGCGACGCCGACGGGTGGGTGACGAGGCTGGCGGGCACGCCGGTGACCGAGCGCCCTGCGCCGGGCGTGTGGTCGGTCCTCGAGTACGGCTGCCACATTCGCGACGTGCACCGAATCTTCGCCAAGCGCGTGCACCTCATGCTCACCGAGGACGACCCCCGATTCCCCAACTGGGATCAGGACGAGACCGCTCGCACCGACGACTACGCCTCGCAGGAACCGGGCACCGTCGCCGGCGAGTTGCAGCGGGCGGCCGCGGCCGTAGCAGACGTCTATGCGTCGGTACCCGTCGACGCGTGGTCCCGACGTGGACTACGCAGCAATGGAAGCGAATTCACGATCGCGACGA
>NZ_JAVRQA010000306.1:0-8443 GCF_032161845.1 Mycobacterium sp. | reverse complement strand
CGCAGTACAGCCCCGCGCCTTCCATCCCGACCCGGATGTCGCGTAGCAGCGGTTCCATCCTGGTGGAGGCCAGCATCGCGTAGTCGATGTTGTAGTCGGTGGCGGCGGTCAGGCCGGTGTAGCCCTTCGACCACGCGTCGCGGAAGGAGTCGTCGAAGACCATGAACTCGAGCTCGGTGGCCGCGACCGCGACCATGTCGCGTTGCGCCAGTCGGTCGAGCTGAGCGCGCAAGATTCCCCGCGGCGCGGGACCGACGGGCTTGCCGTCGTGCCAGCCGAGGTCGGCCATCACCAACGCAGTACCCGGCAGCCACGGAATGTTGCGCAGCGTCGAGAAGTCCGGCGTCATCACCATGTCGCCGTAGCCAGCCTCCCAGCTGGACATCGCATATCCGTCGACGGTGTTCATGTCGACGTCGACGGCCAGCAGGTAGTTGCAGCACTCGGCTCCGTGCTCGATCACGTCGTCGACGAACAGCCGGGCCGAGATCCGTTTGCCGGTCAGCCGGCCCTGCATGTCGGTGAAGGCGACGATGACGGTATCGACGTCTCCTTCGGCGACCAACTTCTCCAGCTCGGGCAGCTGGAGCATCCCTGTCCTAGCGGTTCCCTTGGTCACGTGCCCTGCCTCTCAAAGCCGACGAACATGGGTCTGAGTCAACCATTGGATTTGGTTCACCGCGCATTCTGTTCGCAGATTTACTCAATCGTCACTGCCAAAGGTAGGACACAAGACCATTGCCACTCTATTGTCCGTAAGCAGTGAGCGCACTCTCGTGCGCCTGCCCCGAGAAGGAGAACTACCGTGCCAGAGGGTCACGAAGAACTGTCCGACGACGAGAAGCACCTTGCGTCACTCGGCTACACCCAGGAGCTGAACCGCACGTGGTCCAGCTTCAGCAACTTCGCCATCTCGTTCTCAATCATCTCGATCCTGGCGGGTTGCTTCACGTCTTTCGGCCTCGGCTGGAACAACGGCGGGCCGGCCGCCATCGCCTGGGGCTGGCCGATCATTTCGATCTTCATCCTCATCATCGGGCTGTGCATGTCGGAGTTGGTGTCCGCATATCCGACGTCGGGCGGCATCTACTGGTGGGCCAGCAAGCTCGGTGGTGCAAAGGCGGGTTTCTACACCGGCTGGCTGAACCTCATCGGGCTGATCGCCATCCTGGCGTCGGTGGCCTACGGCTGCGCCACCTTCCTGGATCTGACCCTCGGCACGTTCAGTGAAACCTGGCTCGCCGGCTACAGCCTGACCAGGACGTTCGTCATCTTCGTCGTCATTCTGGCGATCTCGGCGACGATCAACATCTTCTCGTCGCACCTTCTCGCCGTGATCAACAATGTCTCGGTGTGGTGGCACGTGGCCGGCGCGATTGCCGTCGTCCTGATCCTGTTCCTCATCCCCGAGCAGCACGCAAGTTTCAGCGACGTGTTCGCCACGACCGTCAACAACACGGGCTTCTTCGGCGGCTCGACGTCCAGCGTGGGCTTCCTGTTCTTCGTGCTGCCAATCTCGGCGATCCTCACCCAGTACACGATCACCGGTTACGACGCCTCGGCGCACCTTTCCGAGGAGACCATGAGCGCGGCCGACGGTGCGGCGAAGGGTATCTGGCGGTCGATCTTCTACTCCGCCATCGGCGGCTGGATTCTGCTGCTGTCGTTCCTCTTCGCCGTCCAGGACGTCGACGGGGTGACGAAGGGTGGCGGCGCGGTCGCGGTGATCTTCGCCCAGGCGATGGACTCCAAGTGGGTGGCGATCGTGCTGTTGATCTCGACCGCGGGCCAGTTCTTCTGTACCACCGCCTGCCAGACCAGTGCCTCGCGGATGTTGTTCGCCTTCAGCCGTGACCGCGCCGTCCCCGGCCATCAGCTGTGGTCCAAGGTGAGCAAGAACAAGATCCCGGCCAACGGTGTCATCGTCACCGCCGTGATCGCGGCGGCCATCACCCTTCCCGCGCTCGTGCAGGTCGACATCAACGGAGCACCGGTTCCCGTCGCGTTCTTCGCGGTGGTCTCGATCGGTGTGGTCGGCCTCTACCTGTGCTTCGCCGTGCCGATCTACTACCGCTGGAAGGCCGGCGACTCGTTCCCGGTCGGCAAGTGGAATCTGCGTGGTCACCACAAGTGGATGGCGCCGGTCGCCCTGATCGAGATCGTCGTCACCTCGATCATCGCCCTGTTCCCGACCTCCAACCTGGGCACCCCGTGGGATCCGGGCTTCGAGTGGAAGTACGTCAACTACACCCCCATCCTCGTTGGCACCGTGCTGATCCTGCTGTTCGTCTACTGGCACCTGTCGGTGAAGAAGTGGTTCACCGGTCCGATCAAGCAGGTCGAGGTGGCCGACCTCGTCTAGCGCTGAAAGGCCAACTACCCGAAGAGTTCTCGTACGTCCGAGGCGGTGACGGCCGACCCGAACACATCGCCCTCGTCGACGACGGCGGCAAACAGGTCGCGCTTGCGCGCCTGCAAGGCGACCACCTTCTCCTCGATGGTCCCTTCCGACACCAGCCGATAGACGGTGACCGGACGCGTCTGACCGATGCGGTGCGTCCGGTCGACGGCTTGGGCCTCCGCCGCCGGATTCCACCACGGGTCGCAGACGAAGCAGTAGTCGGCTTCGGTGAGGTTCAGGCCGAAGCCACCGGCCTTGAGGCTGATCAGGAACACCTGATTGGTGCCTGCCTTGAAGCTGCGGATCGCGGCGTCGCGCTGGCGGGAACTCGATGACCCGTCCAGATAGCTGTACCGGACTCCGACGGCATCCAGGTGGATCCGCAGGATGTCGAGGAATCCGGTGAACTGGCTGAAGACCAGTGCGCTGTGCTCCTCAGCCACCAGGACCGGCAACTGCTCGACCAGGAAGTCGACCTTCGCCGCGCCGACCTCCATCTTCGACTCGTCGACCAAACCGGCATGCAGGCTGAGCTGCCGTAGCAGCGTCAGCGACCGGAAGATCTGGAATCGATTCTTCTCCCAGTCCCCGAGTAGCCCAAGAACCTTCTGACGCTCGCGGGCCATGTGCGTGTCGTAGATCTTTCGATGCTTGGGACCGAGGTCGAGCGAGAGCACCTGTTCCTGCTTCGGCGGCAGTTCACCGGCGACCTGGTTCTTGGTCCGGCGCAACATCACCGGCTTGATTCGACGGCGCAGCACGGCCAACCGCTCCTTGTCACGGACCGTCTCGATCGGCTTGCGAAAGTGTTCGGTGAACACCTTGGGTGACGGGAAGAGGCCGGGTGCGGTGATCGACAGCAGCGACCACAGCTCCATCAGGTTGTTCTCCATCGGCGTGCCGGTGATGGCCAGTTTGAATCGGGCGTCGAGCCGACGCACGCACTGGTGAGTCTTGCTGGTGTGGTTCTTCACGAACTGGGCTTCATCGAGGATGACGCCCGCCCAATCGATCGCGGCGTACGCCTCGAAGTCGATGCGCAGCAGGGCGTACGAGGTGACCACGATGTCGGCGGTCGCCACCTGCTCCGCCAGCGATGTTCCCGATCGACCCTCGGTGCTGGTGACGGCGACCGCCGTCAGCCCTGGCGTGAACTTGTGACACTCGGCGACCCAGTTGGTGACCACGCTGGTTGGCGCGATCACCAGGAAGCGCCGGGAGCCCTGCTCGGCAACGCGCGCGATGAGGGCGAGGGTCTGCACGGTCTTGCCGAGCCCCATGTCGTCGGCAAGCACACCACCAAGTTCGTTGTCCCACAGGAAAGCCAGCCAATTCAGGCCGTCACGCTGGTAGTCACGCAGCGTGGCGTCGAGCCCTTCTGGCACGTCGATGGGCACCGGTGGCCGCGCCGTCGAAAGTCTGGCGAGGCGTTCTCGCCAGCTGGCCAGCTGCTCGTCGACGACGCCGAGGGCCAGTAACTCCTCCCACAGGGTGATGTTGCCCGATCCGGCATTCACCTTGTCGCCCTCGATCTCACCGAGCGCGCGAGCCTCGTCGATCAGATCCCGCAGACGCAGGAGTTCGGGTGTGTCGAGGCGGAAGTAGACACCGTTCGGTAGCAGCATATGTGTTGCACCCGAAGCCAATTCAGCGATGACCGCCGCGATGGGTACCTGCTGACCGTCGATCTGTAGCGCCATGCTCAGGTCGAACCAGTCGTTGCGGACCGGCTCGCCGTCGCCGCTGCCGAACTCGAGCTGCGGAACGTTTTCGGCGGCTCGGAAGTGGGGTGCACCCTGGTCCACTTCGATCGCGAAGGCGCCTCGGCAGTTCAGCTGCGGCAGCAGTTCGTCGATCAGCACCGCGGCCTCTACCAGGGTGAGATCGATACCCGAGCGAAGTGTCGCCGGCGAGGCCGCGGCGGCTGCGCCTGCCGCACCGTCGGAGGCGCCGATGGCCGTCAGCTCGTGGACCGCCTCTGCGGTCGCCAGCCCCTTCACGGCCTGCGTGAGATGTCGGACGGCCTGGTGTTTCCAGGTGCGCGACGCGGCAGCGACGACCCGCAGCGCAGGGGTAACGGCGTCCCAGGCACGCGCCTCGGCGTCGGCATCGCGGTACGCCGTGCGCGGTGGAACCACGTCGGGGTCGAAGTCGTGATGCCTGTCGTTGACCTGATAGCGGGTGCTCCAGTACGCGTGGACGCCGTCGGCCCCAAGCTTCACCATCAGTACCGGGATGGGCCCGCTGATGGTCGGCGGAGTGAACAGCCCCTCCTCGATGTCCACCGGCGTGACCGCGACCAACCGGGGAAGCACGTCCAGCGAGAACTCCGCGACCGTGTCGACGGGAATGTGCACGACTTCGTCGCGGGCGACGAGGTCCAGCGTCGTACGTGCGGGCAACGGATCGAACCGGCCCAGCCGCAGTACGCCGTCGATGACTTCGTACACCCCGTGGGGTGCAGGTGACCCGATGAGGCCGATACCAGTGCGATCACACCGCTCACCGTCGACGATCAACGCGACCGACATCGTTGCCCCGCCGTCGTCGGCGGAGCTGAACTCGAGCCGCATCTGCGCGCTCTTGACGAAGTCGACCGCCTGCAGACCGCTGTTGCCATCGGCGACGATGGTGACCCCAGCCTCAAGTGCCTCATCGAGCCGCGGCCAAAAGGCCGGCGGGACATAGGCGATCGACATCACGTCGCTGACGGGCACGATGCCGGTCCGCTGCACGTCGGTGACGAGTGCGCGGAGTGCGTCGTATTGGCGCCGATCGAACTCGGCGGCAGCGGCGTGATAGGCGAGACGTTGCCAGTTCAGGCCGGTCTTGATCCAGGTTCCGCGCTTGCCGATGGTGACGGGACGCAGCGCGATTTGGGTGCCCGACCGGTATCTGTTGGAGGGCGCGACGGAGAACTCCAACCCGATCGGCAGGCAGTGTTCGCTGCCCGCAGGCGCCAGCTCGTCCAGCATCTTGGTGAGCACGGTGCGCCAACGGTCGGCGGCGGGCGGTTGGGGATGGCCCGCAGCAGTCAGAAGGAGCGCGACCGCGTGTTTGCAGTACGCCACGACCGGACAAGAGCACTCCGCCCACGCCAGTCGGAGGTCGTCGCCGAAACGCTCGAAGCCGACGTGGACCAAGTACAGATTGTCGTCCGAGCCAGCGCAGTGACCGGACAGTTCGAGCCCGTCATCGCTCCACGCGGTGTTGCGGACGCGACCCAGATTGGCGTACCTGGTACCGCGGGTGACGGTCGCGGGTTCGAACTCGCCGAGTAGCTCACTCGTGTTGAGGACGAAGCCGTGCGACGACACCATGTGCGAAGGATAGGGAAGACGGCCGACAGACGCGCAACCTTCCCGTCCGGCTTCACCAGGTGCTGGTCCGGAGGACGATCTCGGCGGCCAGCTGCGCGGTGGACTCCGCGACGTTGCGTCGGCCGAGCAACTCGACGATGCGGTAGTCGCCGTACACGTAACGTTGACTGGCTTGGGCCACGTTCCGCGCCGCAGGTGTGCTGACCAGGGCCGTGGTGTTCACTTCCACGGGTGGGCAATGCTCGTCGCGGACGACGCCTGCTTGGTCGGGCACCCGCGGATGACCGCGGTCGACCACGACCAGCCCGATGAACCGATCCAGCCGGGTCGCGGCGAGCTCCCACGCCAGCTCGCCACCGACCCGGTCGCCCACCAGCAGCGCCCAGCGCACGCCGACGGCGTCGAGGATTCCGACCACGGACTTGGGGCTCAACCGCGGGTCAGGGGGGATGACGACGGTCCGCAGCGACGCGGTGTGCAACCGCTGACAGACGGCGTCGTACGCCGCAGGCCCATGATGCGCGGCTCCGAGCAGCACGACGGATGACCCCTTCTCGGGGCCCGACACGTCGACGGTCGCCGGAAAACCGTCGATGGTGAGCACGGTCGAAGGCATTGCGCCACGCTACAGGGATCGATCTTGTTAGGGCTGGTTTTAACGGGCTTGCAATACAACGCTCAGCGCTGTTGCAGCCGAACTGCCTGCTTGGCGGTGATGTCCAGAAACGTTTGCGGGAGCGACGCTTTGACGGAGATCGACGGATCGCCGGTCGGGAACGCGATACCGAACATCCCAGAATCACCAACGTTCTCGAATGCGAAGTACACGCTGCTCTCCGAGCCCTGCAACTGCATGGTCTGCTGGTACACCAGCGACTGCGGGCGCACGGCCTTCAGCTTGGTGGTGGTGATCAGGATCGGCTCCGATGCCTCGTCGAAGTACGTCAGATACAGCTCACATCGGGCTGCGGTGGCCGCCAGGTGCTTCAGGTCCAGCTCCGATCCGAGGACCGTCATGACGATCCGCGCACCGTCATAGGCGACGTCGTACTTCGCGGCGTTTCCCGGCCCGCGCTCCGCCGACGCGGCGATCACCCGGGTCAGCCCGTCCGCGCAGCCGTCGGGTTCGGACATCATCGCGGGCGGGCCGCCCTCACCGTCGGCCTGACCGAGTTGTTCGAAGATTCGGTCGTACCGGACTCCCGACGGGAAGTCTTCGGCCGTCAGCAGAGCGCCGTTCAGTCGCGCTCCCGGCCAGGTCGGTGTGCCCTTGACGGCACAGCCCGACAGCAGCATGACCACGCCCGCCACCGCGACGAGCACCTTCGCCGCCGACGACATCATCCAAGGCTAGTCACCGACCAGTGATCGCCGAGGCGATTACGGGCCGCGACGGTGCACCATGCTCGAGCAGGTCCAGCACCGCGGCGACGTCGAGACTGGCCGCCAGAAGGTCGGCCATCACCTCGAGCTGGGCATCGCGGCGGCCGGCCACGTTCACGTCGTCGGCGACGACGAAACCCTGCCTGCCTGCCGCCACCGCAGCGTCGGTGAGCCAGCGGCGGCGGACGTCGTCGTTGTCGAACAGGCCGTGCCAGTGCGTGCCGTACACGGCGCCGCGCCGAATGCCGACGCCCAGCCAGGGGTCATCGGCGGTCCGCGCGACCTGACCGTGGTGAATCTCGTACCCGCGCAACGGAACATCCCAGTGTTGCAACGTCTTGGTGGCTTCGAAGACGATGTCGGCGTCCAGGAGACCCAACCCGTCGACGTGACGCTGGCCCGACTCCACTGGATCGTCGATGGTTCGACAGAGCATCTGGAAACCACCGCAGATGCCGACCACGGCGCGCCCGGAAGCCGCGTGCGCCAGCACGCCATCGGCGAGGCCACGTTCCCGCAGCCACTCGAGATCGGACACAGTCGCCTTGCTGCCCGGCACGACGACGGCGTCGGCGTCCGCGAGGTCTGCGACGTCGGTGACCCACCGGACCAGCACGCCCGGCTCACACGCGAGTGCCTCCACGTCCGTGGAATTGGAGATTCGCGGCAGCCGGATGGCGGCCACCCGCAGCGAGTCCGCGCCGCGCGCCGGCTCGGGGATCCCGACGATCCGGTGCGATTGGACCGACAGCGAGTCCTCCGCATCCAGCCACAGGCCGTCGTCGTATGGGATGACGCCGTATGTCGGTCGCCCGGTGAGCCGTTCGAGCTGATCGAGGCCGGGTGCCAGCAGAGCGGGGTCGCCGCGGAACTTGTTGACCACGAATCCCGAGATGAGCCGCTGGTCGTCGGGTTCCAGCACGGCCACCGTTCCGAACAGGTGGGCCAGCAGGCCGCCGCGGTCGATGTCCCCGACCACCAGCACCGGAATATCGGCTGCCCGCGCCAGGCCCATATTGGCCAGGTCGGTTGCCCGCAGGTTGATCTCGGCCGGCGAGCCCGCCCCCTCGCAGATGACGGCATCGAATTCGCTTCTGAGCGAGCCGAGTTCGGCGTTGACCACCTCGGCCAGCCTGGCCCGGTGGTGGAAGTAGTCACCCGCTGCGACCGTACCCGCCACCTGGCCCATGACGACCAGCTGAGAGGTCCGGTCACCGCCAGGTTTGAGCAGAATCGGGTTGAACCGCACGCTTGGCTCAAGTCCCGCCGCCCGCGCCTGCATGGCCTGGGCTCGGCCGATCTCGCCGCCTTCGATCGTCACCGCCGAGTTGTTGGACAT
>NZ_JAVRQA010000305.1:0-11803 GCF_032161845.1 Mycobacterium sp. | reverse complement strand
GGAGGGCTTCACCCGCGGTCGCGAGTTGGAGAAGATGGGCTGCAAGGTGCAGGACACCGCCGAGCTGTCGTTCGTCGACGTGCGCGTGCCCGCGGCCAACCTGCTGGGGGAGGAGGGCGAGGCGTTCGGCTACCTGGGGCACAACCTGCCGCAGGAACGCCTCACCGTCGCCGTCGGGTCGGTGTCGCAGGCGCGGTCTGCGATCGCAACGGCCATCGATTACACCAAGGACCGCAAGGCCTTTGGCACGCCCGTCGCGTCGTTCCAGAACACCAAGTTCGAGCTCGCCGCGTGCTCGACGGACGTCGAGGCCGCGCAGGCGATGCTGGACCGGGCGATCACGCTGCACGTCGAGGGCGAGTTGTCCGGCGCCGATGCCGCGCGGACGAAACTGTTCTGCACCGAGATGCAGCAACGGGTGGTGGACCGCTGCCTGCAGCTGTTCGGTGGCTACGGCTACATGATGGAATATCCGATCGCCAGGTTGTACACCGACGCCAGGGTGGCCCGCATCTACGCGGGCACCAGCGAGGTCATGAAGGTGATGATCGCCAAGTCGCTGGGGCTGTAGCGTCCCCGCGGGCGGCGCGTCATTTCGGCGTGGACAGCGGCTGGCCGCCGCTCAGCACGCCGAAATCGCTGGTGAGCGACGTGTGAAAAGAGACCCTTGTCACAGCGGCCAAACCTACCTACTGTGTGTTCACTAGGTTGGTTCGAACGAGGGAGTTCGGTGTCCGCTCTGGAGCAATCTCCGAGGCCGTACGCGACGTTGCTTGCCAAGGGCGAGGATCGCAAGGCGCGGATTCTCGAGGTCGCCGAGCGACTGCTGGCGCGCCACGGGTGGCGTAATACCTCGCTGGCGCAGATCGCTCGGGAGGCGGGAGTCAGCCCGGCGGGGCTGCTGCACCACTACGAGTCCAAGGAACAGCTGCTCAACGCCGTCCTCGACGCGCGCGACAACGACGACGACGAGCATGCCGACCGAACGGGTGACCTCGTCACCGAGATCTGCAAGGTCGCCGAGCGTTTCCACCGCGCTCCCGAGCTGGTGGGCACCTTCACGGTGCTGCTGATCGAGAACATCGCCCCCGACGCCCCTCTGCACGACCGGCTGGTCAAGAGGCAGCAGGCCGCGGTCGACATCGTCGCCGAACTGATCAGACGCGCGCAGGAAGCCGGCGTCTACCGCACGGACTTCGACCCGGCCATCAAAGCCGTGGAGATTCTCGCCTTCACCAATGGAATGGAGACCGCATGGTTGCTCGATCCTTCGATCCCCCTGGGCGACGTCTTCAAGGGATACGCGGAGATGCTCGCCCGAGACTTCGAACCGGTGGACAGGAGCAGGACATGAGGTATCGCCTCGACGTGGTTTCTCCAAGCGTTCCCGAGGTCGTCAAGTTCGCGGGCGGCTGGCTGGTCGATCGCGTGATGGCCGGCTGGGACGTCACCGTCCTCATCGACGGAGCCCAGGATCTGCGACCCCTGGAGATCCTCGGCGTCGCCACCCAGGATCTGGAAGCCGCGCTGGAGATGTGGGCGGACCGGCCGCACCCCCAGACCGTGGCAGTGGCCTCGGAGCTATTCTCCGCCGACGCGCGAGTCCGGCGAGGCGTGCTCAATGCGCTCGACCACGGGCAGACCGAGGTCACGCTGTGGGGTGAGCACTGGCCTGAAGAGCTCGACGACACCGTGGGCTCGGTGCGCCATCAGCTCAGTGCGGCGGCCCGCGCCTTCAAGGCCCAGGCGCTCGCCGCCATCGATCCTCCGGTCGTGGTCGTCGGTGACGCCGAGACGTTCCGTTGCGGGGCCATGGCTCGACCCTCGGTGGCAGCCGATCTCATCCCGGCTAGCTGATGTCGATCAGCACCTTGCCGACGGCCTCACCGTCGGCCACCTTGCGAAGCGCCCGCGCGGTGTCATCGAGCGGGTACGACGCACCGATGTGAGGTGTTACGCGCCCCGTCGTCAGGAGCGTCCCCAGCTCCTCCTCGTTGCGACCGAACTCGGCGGCGGACACGTCCTGGAACTGAAAGCCGAGGACTTGAATTCCCTTGACCAGGACCAGGTTCAGCGGGATCCGGGGGATCACGCCAGAGGCGTAACCGATGGTGACGAAGCGGCCGCCGCGGCGCAGGGACCGTAGCGCCGGTTCAGCGAGGTCGCCGCCGACCGGGTCGAGGACGGCATCCGCACCGTCGGGCAGCGCAAGCCGCAGCGCTGCCCGCAGATCCCCTTCGCGATGATTCAGCAGATTCATCGCGCCGTAACTCGCTGCGACCGCGAGCTTTTCGGCGGAGGACGCCACCGCGGTGACCCTGGCGCCGAGTGCGACGCCCAGTTGCACGGCGGCCAACCCGACGCCGCCGCCCGCGCCGAGGACGACGAGTTCGTCGCCAACGGAGACGCGGGCCACCGACCGGAGCGTGTGATAGGCCGTGCGGTGGGCCACGCCGAACGCCGCCGCGGTGCGGGCGTCGATGCCGTCGGAGATCCGGCTCAGGGCCGCAGCGGGTACCGCGACCCGCTCGGCGAACGCGCCGAAGAGCCCGGTTCCCGTGACTCGGTCGCCAACGGCGAAACCCGTTGCCTCGGCGGACACCTCGTCGACGACACCGGCAAACTCGCTGCCCGGCACGAATGGTGGTGGCACGCTGATCTGGTACCGGTTCGCGACGATCAACACGTCGGGGAAGTTGACTGCCGCCGCCTCAACACAGACCAGCACCTGTCCCGGTTCGAGTGTCGGGTCCCGACCTTCCTCGACCCGAACCACCTCGGGAGGTCCGTAGGCCGGACATACTGCGGCACGCACCGGTGCTCAGCCGCGGTAGTCGGTCGACTCGGCGAGGTTGGCCGCCGACGCCATCAGGTCGCTGACGACCGGGCCGAAGGCCAGAAGTTTCTCGTCGTCACCCGCGCGCTGGAAGCCCTGCTCCAGCACGATGGCCAGCTTCCACTTGGCCAGCACCAGGTAGTAGTCGAGATCGTCGACCTGACGGCCCGAGACCTCGGCATAGTGCGCGACGACCTGGTCGCGCGACGGCATGCCCCGCATGTCGACGTAGCTCATGTCGGCGCCTTCCGGGTTGGCCGTGTCTTCCGGCCAGCTCTGCACCATCCAGCCCAGGTCCAGCTTCGGGTCGCCGACCGTGCCCATCTCCCAGTCGACCAGGGCCGCCAACTGCGCCGGGGCGCCGTGGTGGTACATGACGTTCGCGAACTGGTAGTCGCCGTGCATCAGGCCAGGAATGTAGTCGAGCGGCTCGTGCGATTTCAGCCATGCGGTTGCGGTGGCGAGGCCGTCGAGATCGCGCTTCTTGATGCGTTCGAAGAATCCGATCCACCGGTCGACCTGACGCTCGTGGAAACCGTCGGGCCGACCCAGGTCTGCCAACCCCTTGGCCTTCCAGTCCACCTTCGACAGCAGCGCGATGCCCTCGGCGAGTTGATAACTCAGACCCGGCCGGGTGCCGAGATCACTCTGGAACGGCTCGGCCCACTTGCCGTGCTGATCCATCGGGGACCATCCGTCGACGAAGCCCATCAGATAGAACGGTCGACCGAGCACAGTCGGGTCCTCGCACACGCCGACCGCCGCGGTGTGCGGCACCTCGGTGCCATCGAGCGCCTCGATGATGCGCCACTCCCTCAGGATGCCCTTGTCGCGATCCGGCGGTGCGCTTGGCGGTGGCATCCGGATGACGCATCGCTCGTCACCCCGGGTGAGCTCGTAGATCACGTTCTGCGTTCCGCCGGAGAGGAACCGGGTGCTCAGCGGTTCGCCCTTGCCGGGGAGCGCGGCCTCGTCCATCCACGCGGCGAGGCGATCGGTAGCGATCTCCGTTTCGGTCACTGGTTTCCCACTTCCAGCTCGAGGAATTCGGCGTACTTCGCGCGCGCGGCGTCACGCTTGCGGGGAATCCACTCGGTCGGCCACACGTCGTCGCTGGCGCTGTAGTCACGCAGCACCTGCTTGGCGACCGTCGTCTTGTGCACCTCGGTGGGACCGTCGGCCAATCCCATGACCGCCGCGCCAGTGACCATGCCGAGGAACGGCATCTCGTTGGTGACGCCGAGGGCACCATGAACCTGCATTGCGCGCCAAGCGATGTCGTGGAGAACCGTTGGCATGACCACCTTGACGGCGGCGATGTCCTTGCGCACCCTCTTGTAGTCGTTGTACTTGTCGATCTCCCACGCGGTGTAGAGAACCATCAGCCGGAACTGCGTGAGCTGGGCGTAGGAGTCGGCGATGTAGCCCTGGACTGCCTGCTTGTCGGAGAGCAGGCTGCCTGCCGTCTCGCGGCTCAGCGCACGTTCGCACATCATGTCGAGGGCCTTCTGCGAGAGTCCGATGGTGCGCATCGCGTGGTGAATTCGGCCACCGCCCAAGCGGGTCTGCGCGATCACGAAGGCCTGTCCCTCGCCGCCGAGAAGCGCCGAATCGGGCACCCGCACGTTGTCGTAGTGAATCAGGGCGTGTGAGCCCTCGCCCTCCTGCTCGCCGTATAGGCCCGCATTGCGGACGATGTTCACCCCTGGCGTGTCGGTGGGAAGAAGGAACATCGACATGCCCTGATACGCGCTGACGTCGGGATTGGTCACCACCATCACGATGAGGAAGGAGGCCGTACTTGCGTTGGACGAGAAGTACTTCCAGCCGTTGATCACCCAGTCGTCGCCGTCGCGCACCGCGCTGGTCTTGAACTGCGTTGGGTCGGCGCCGCCCTGCGGTTCGGTCATCGAATAACTGGAGAAGAGCTCGCCATCGAGGAGTGGGCGCAGGTAGCGCTCCTTCTGCTCGGGCGTTCCGTAGTGCGCGATGATCTCGGCGTTGCCGGTATCGGGAGCTTGGCAGCCGAAGACGATGGGCGCCCATTGCGACCGCCCGAGGATCTCGTTGAGCAGCGCCAGCTTGAGCTGGCCGTAACCCTGGCCGCCGTATTCGGGTCCGAGATGCGTCGCCCACAAACCCTTTTGGCGAACCTGCTCCTTGAGCGGGTCGACGACCTTTCGCCTGGCCTCGTTCAGCGGAGTGAACTGAAGGTGCGGCCAGATCAGATCGAGCGGCTCGACCTGTTCGCGCACGAACTGATCAGCCCAGTCCAGTAGTGCCTGGTAGTCGGGGTCGGTCTCAAAGTCCCACATGTGGCCTCCTTGCCCTTCGGGGTGCGTGTCCATTGATGATCGTGACGATGTCCGTGGTGACGACGTCGGCGAACGACCTCGTCCCGAATGCGCCTGCGGCCCAGTGCCTGGCGCCCTCGCTCACCAGGGTCTGGGCCAGGTACGCGAGGTGAGCGACGTCGACCTCGGCGCCGAGCTTGCGGTCGGCCTTGGCGCGGGTGAACAGCTCGGTGAACATGTCGGCGTCCACCTCGGGAGGGCCTTCAGCGGCGAGGATGCGGTGCTCGTGGCGGTAACCCTCGAGGATCGTCTCGATGACGAGTTCGCGCGGGTTGCGGGCCATCGAGCGCTCGAAGGACTCGAGCGCGGCGGAGATCACCGCCTCGATCTCGTATGGCAGTTCGAGCAGTGCGTGCATGGTGCGATGGGCTGATTGCGTCGACATGACGCCGACCTCGAACAGCACGTCTTCCTTGCGGGGGAAGTAGAAGTAGAACAGCGCCTTCGATACGCCGGCAGCAGTACAGATGTCGGCGACCGTCGTGCCGGCGTACCCCTTGGTGCGCCACAGCGCCATCGCGGCCTGTACCAGTTGCCGCTTGGTCTCGTGCGACTTCGCCCGTTGAAAGGTCGCGCGGCGCTGACCGCGGTCAGCGGTCATCGACGCAATGGGATCGGCCACGACTGCACCATAACCCGTTTCAAGAAAGCTGACCAGAGTCAAACTAACTCGCGGCCGGTGACCCACGTTGACTACGAAGCAGTGCTATGGAAATCTAATACCCAAAGATGAGAATCACGTTCTCGAATGATGAGATCGTCGAACGGAGTGGCGCATGACCATCGACCCCGCAGGTATCGACTGGTTCAAGGACCCGCGGCTGGTCGCCGACCCGTATCCGTTCTTCAACGCGTTGCGCGACAAGTGCCCGGTCCAGGCCGAGGACCACTACGGCGTCACGATGGTGACCGGCTGGGAAGAGGCGGTCGCCGTCTACAACGACGAAAAGACCTTCTCGTCGTGCCTCTCGGTGACAGGACCGTTTCCCGGCTTTCCGGTGCCGCTCGAGGGTGACGACGTCACCGATCTGATCGAGAAGCACCGCGACGAACTCCCCTTCAGCGACCAGCTGCCCACCCTCGATCCGCCTGTCCACACCAATCACCGATCACTGATGATGCGGCTGATCACCCCCAAGCGCCTCAAGGAGAACGAGGACGCGATGTGGGCGCTGGCCGACGAGGTGCTCGACGACTTCCTGGCGCCCGGCAGTGGCGAGTTCATCAAGGGCTTCGCCAGCCCCTTCACCCTGCTCGTCATCGCCGACCTGCTGGGCATTCCGCCGGAGGACCGCAACGCCTTCGTCGACGGCATCTCGCACAACTCCGGTGGCGGGGTCGGCAGCACCAGCAGCGAATCGCTGTCGCACTCACCGCTGGAATTCCTCTACGGGCAGTTCGAGGAGTATGTCGAGGACCGTCGGCGCAACCCGCGCGAGGACATCCTGACCGGCCTGGCCACGGCGAACTTTCCCGACGGCACCACCCCCACCCCCGGCGACGTCGCCCGCGTGGCGACGAACGTCTTCTCGGCGGGGCAGGAGACGACCGTCCGGCTATTGGGCACCGCGTTGAAGGTGCTCGGCGACCGCCCGGACGTCCAGAAGCGGGTGCGTGAGGACCGCAGTCTGCTGCCGAACTTCATCGAGGAGGCGCTGCGCCACGAAAGTCCCGTCAAGGGCGACTTCCGGCTCTCCCGCACGCCGGTGACCGTCGGCGAGCACGACCTGAGCGCGGGTACCACCGTCATGGTGGTCAACGGCGCCGCCAACCGTGATCCGCGGCGCTTCGAGGAGCCCGACGAGTTCGACCCTGCTCGGAAGAACGCGCGTCAGCACCTCGCGTTCGGCCGTGGCATCCATAGCTGCCCAGGGGCGCCGCTGGCCCGCGCCGAGACGCGCGTCGGGTTGGAGCGACTGTTGGACCGCACCACCGACATTCGCATCTCGGAGCAGAAGCACGGTCCGGCGGACGCCCGCGACTACCGCTACATTCCGACGTTCATCCTGCGTGGGCTCACCGAACTGCACCTCGAGTTCGACGTCCGCGAGTCACGCGGCGTCTGATGAAGGTCACAGTCGATGAAGACCGCTGCGCCGGCCACGGCATGTGCCTGACGCTGTGCCCAGAGGTCTTCGAGATGTCCGATGACGGCTGGGCCGTCGCCGCTCCCGACGAGGTGTCAGCGGAGTCGGAGAGTGCGGCTCGCGAGGCCATCGAGAACTGCCCAGAGCACGCGATTTCGGAAATCTAGTTCAATCTGGTTCACCAACAAGGAGTTTCGCCATGCCAAAGGGCTACGTGATCATCACCGAGGACATCAAGGACCCGGCAGGAATGGCCGAATACGGCAAGCTGGCAATGAAGGCGATGGGTGGGGCCACGATCCTCGCCGTCGACACGAAGCCGACCGTCATCGAGGGTGACTGGCCCGCCACGCAGACCGTCGTGCTGGAGTTCGAATCCGTTCAGGCGGCCAGCGAGTGGTACTACTCAGACGCCTACCAGCAGGCGGCGAAGATCCGCCAGGGTGCGGCGGAATGCAACGGGGTGATCCTCGCCGGCTTCTGAGCCTCTAGCCGTCGACTGGCGACTGCGAGAGGTAGGCGACGAGCGCCTTGGTCAGAGTCTCCCTGGCGACGTCGAGATCGGCGTAGGAACCCAGTTGGCGCTCGGAGACGAGGCCCCGCATCGCTCCTGGGATGAGGGTGGCCACTCCGTGCACCCGGTCAGGCGCGAGGTCGAGATCGGCGAAGGCCCGTTGGCACGTCTCGAGCCAGCTCTTCTCCCAGGAGGCGAGCTCGGCAGCTGTTTGCGGATATAGCCGCTCGAGTTCCTCGGGATCGCGGGGGAGCGCGGCCCGGAGGTTCTCGATGGCGCGTGAATCTGCCGACGACAGACCGTGATACAGGGTGTCGACGATGCGACCGACGCGTCGATGCAGGGATGTGTCGGGCTCCACGGGCGTCGACAGTAGGCCTGCCCGGCGTTCGGCGGTGCGGTGAAGAACCGCCGCCCAGAAGCCGTCGATGTCGCCGAACTGATACTTCACGGCGCCCCAGGTGGCGCCGATGTCCTTGGCGATGCGATTCGCCGACACCGATCCCAATTGCCCCGAGGCCAGTGACTTCAGCGCTGCCTCGAGGATGTTCTCGCGGGTCGCGAGGCCGCGGCGATTGGTCCGCCGGCCCACGATCCCCGCGTCGGTCATCGGTCGATCGTATCGGCTCATCAAGTTTCATAGAACCCACTGTCATTTTTTCATCGAGGTATCTATCATTCGGTGAGCGCGCAGTAACGAGGAGGGGAAGCCGAAGATGGCGAAGCCGCCGTTGTCGATGAGACCGACCGGATGGTTCCAGGTGGCATGGTCTGAGGAGATCGGTGTCGGCGACGTCCACACGATGAAGTACTTCGACCAGGAGATGATCGGCTGGCGTGCGGAATCGGGTCAGGTGACGGTGATGAACGCCTACTGCGAACACCTCGGTGCGCACCTCGGTTTCGGCGGCACGGTGGTCGGCGAGGTGCTGCAGTGCCCGTTTCACGGGTGGCAGTGGAACCAGGATGGTCGCAACGTCTGCATCCCCTACGAAGACCGGCCCAACCGCGGCCGCCGCATCACGACGTACCCGGTCGCCGAGCGCAACCAGTCCATCTACATCTGGCACGACATCGAAGGCCGCGCACCGTACTTCGACGCGCCTGACGTGTTCGCAAGCTTCGCCGACGGCAGCAGCCTGGAGGCCTACTACCCACAGCAGCGACTGTTCCGCGAGGGTCTGGAACTACACCCGCAGTACGTACTGGAGAACGGCGTTGACTTCGCCCACTTCAAGTACGTGCATCAGACGCCGATCGTTCCGGTGTTCACCCGGCACGACTTCGCCGAACCGATGTCGTACGTCGACTTCACCATCACCTTCGAAGGTGACGACGGCCAGAAGATCGAAGACGTCGACAGCGGCGTCGAGGCGATCAATGGGGGACTGGGCATCGCCGTCACCAAGAGTTGGGGCATGGTCGACAACCGCACCATCTCGGCCATCACCCCGGTGGACGAGTTCACCTCCGACGTGAGGTTCATGGTGTACATCGGCCGGACGCCGGGGCGTGAAGGCGAGCGTGCCGAGACGAAGGCACGGGCCTTCGGTGAGGAAGTCATCCGGCAGTTCGGCCAGGACGTGCACATCTGGGCCCACCAGCGTTACTCCGACCCGCCGGCCCTTGCGAACTCCGAGCAAGCGGGGTTCACCGCAATTCGCAACTGGGCCAAGCAGTTCTATCCCGACGGTAAGGGCGGCAGTGCCGCCGAGCTGGCCGACGCACGAGAAGGGCAATCCCGATGACCACACCGACCACCCCGCCGATCAAGGTCTTTCAGGTGGCCACCGGCAACGTGGGTAGCGAGATGATCAAGCGCATCCAGAACCGGACCGACCTCGAATTGATCGGGGTGCATTGCTATTCGCTTGACAAGGTCGGCAAGGACGTCGGTGAGCTGGTGGGCATCGGACCCGTCGGCGTCACGGCCACCGGCAGCGTCGAGGAGATCATCGCCGCGAAGCCGGATGTGCTGACCTTCCACGGCGTGTTCCCCGACGAGGATCTCTACGTCAAGGTCCTCGAGGCCGGAATCAACATCGTCACCACCGCGGACTGGATCACCGGCTGGCATCGCGACAAGAACCATCCGCACCCGTCGGGCAAGTTGGTGTCCCAGCTCCTCGCCGAGGCGTGCGAGCGGGGCGGGTCCAGCTTCTACGGCACGGGAATGAACCCCGGCGTGAATCAGATTCTGGGCGTTGTGTGTTCGGCCGACGTCGCCGACATCGAGAACGTCACGACCGTCGAGTCGGTGGACGTGTCCTGCCACCATTCGAAGGACACCTGGATCGAGGTGGGTTACGGCCTGCCCGTGGACGACCCGTCGATCCCGTCGAAGCTGGAACGCTACACCCGTGTCTTCGCCGACAGCGTGCTGATGATGGCCGACTGCTTCGGCCTGGAACTCGACGAGGTGAAGTTCACCTACGAACTCGGCGCCTGCACCAAGGACGTCGACCTCGGCTGGTACACCCTGCCGAAGGGATCGCTCGGCGGCAACTACATCAAGTACCAGGGCATGGTGGCCGGTGTGCCCAGGGTGGAGACCCACCTCGAATGGCAGATGACGCCGCACACCGATCCGAGCTGGGACATCAAGGGCTGCTACATCACTCAGATCAAGGGCGATCCCTGCATCTACAACAAGCACATGATCTTTCCCAGGCCGGGCATCGACCTGTCCAACCCGGACAACTTCGCCTCGATCGGCATGACAGTGACGGGCATGCCGGCCCTCAACTCGATCGAGTCGGTCGTCGCCGCACCGCCGGGACTGCTCACCAGCGCCGACCTCCCGCTGCGCGGGTTCGGCGGCCGGTTCAAGCTCTAGTTGGGGAGCAGCGGCCCGACCGGCTTGGTCGTCGTCGCGTGCACCAGCAGTTCCGCGAGCTCGGCGGGCCGGGACAGAAACGGCGAGTGGGACGCGTCGATGGTCAACGGTTCGACGCCGAGCCGCCGTGCGACCGTATCGGCCAACCACCGCGGCATCGACCTGTCCTGCAGGCAGAGAATGTAACTGCGCGGCAGATCGGCCGCCCAGAAGCGCGCGACCGAGACGGGGGTAACCGTCGTGTCGCCGAAGCGTTCCGGGCCGAGGCGCTCGAACGCCCAGCGTGCCAGCTGCTCGTCACAGTCGTGGTAGAAGTACTTCCACGCACCGTCGAAGTCGGCGAAGGTCATTGCGCCTTCGTCGTCGAAGTGCAAGTAGCTCAACATCTCTCCGACGTCACCGTCGAACTCGTTGCCCAGTTCGACCGGGCCTTCCTCGGCGTCGCGCATCGCCATCGCCTCCGGATACGTCCGATTCTCGCGCGGTAGCGCAGCGGCGAGGTACACGACGTGGCTGACCAGTTCGGGCCTCGCGTCGGCGGCCAGGGTGGCGTCGAAGCCGCCACCCGAGTGCCCGACGAGTACGTCGCCGCCTTCCAGCGCCGCGACGATCGCATCCCGCCGATTCGCCAGGGTTGACTCCTGGTCGACCAGCGCCCCATGGCCGGGCAGGTCGACGGCGTGTCCCGAATGCCCCAACTTCGCCAACTCGATGATGGTGCGCTCCCAGCACCAGGCGGCGTGAAAACCGCCGTGTACGAACACGAATCGCACTGGCGAGGCGCTACTGGTCGATGATGGCGATGGCCTGCCGCGGGCACTGGCGGACGGCTTCGCGGACGAGCGCTTCGTTCTCCGGCGTCACTTCGTCCTGAAGCACGTGCAGGAAGTCTTGGTCGTCGAGGTCGAAGACTTCCGGGATGATGCCCATGCACACCCCGTTGCTCTCGCAGAGGCCGAAGTCGACCTCGATCTTCTGGGTCATGGGCGAGCCAGCTTTGCTTTTCGCCTGGTCATGCGCGATCCCGCTCCGCTTCTCGCTGGGTCATCTCAACACCTTCACGGGCACGTGGCTGAATCCCGCGACGTTCTGCATGTTCACCCGCCGCAAGCCGTCGAAGTCGACCTCGTAGCGCGGCATGAAGTCGAGCAGATGCTCCAGTGCGAGCGCGGTTTC
>NZ_JAVRQA010000304.1:0-3447 GCF_032161845.1 Mycobacterium sp. | reverse complement strand
AGCCTCGGTCGTGACATCGTCATGTCCTGCTGCAGCACTTCGTGTAACAGGACCCACGCCCCCAACGAACGACCGTTCTCATGCTTCACAGGCAACTACCAGCGATAAGTCGGAAATGCACGAAATGGAAAACACCGCAATGGCGTCACTGAGACTGAGCCTTCACTTCGAAGGCTTCTCCCAGCCGTGGACCCAAACCATGCCGTTGGCTGCACATCGATCGCCCGTCGACGGAGGCGGCTACGAATTCCCTGCCCATTTCAACGATGTGAGGGCGGACGAGTTCTGGGTCGCGTCGAGCAATACCCACGGCACCGGCGGGGACGGCAACCAGTTGTTCGCCTACGACATGGTCGTGCAGCAGTGGAATCCCGACGCCAATTCCAACCCAGAGTTGTTGCCCGGCGTCGACGATACGGAGAACAAGCACTTCCGGATCTGGCGCAAGAAGCTCTACGCGATGGCTGACGGCCTCGTGCTCCTCTGCCCCCGAGGAGCGGCCTACCGATAGATGCCGACTACAGAACCCGACGTGGTCGGGGCGAGTTTGCGCAGAGTCACGCGACGAGCGGCCATGGGTTCCCCCCGGATGTCGCGCGCTGTGCGCGAGATCGCGGCGCGGGTCGGCGAACCGTTCCCAGTCGCGGGCTTGCAGGGCAGAGCCGTCGCGATTGCTGTAATTTGCGGTATCGGCTTGGCCGCAGTCGCGACATCTCGGGGCGTGACCTGCAGGACGTCGAGGATCGACTGAACTTGCATCTAGCGACCCGGATTGTCCGCGTTGCCGGGGTGCCGTTGCCACAGGAAGAAAAGGGGCCGTAGGCGCGGGAGCGCCATTAGGCCCATGGACTTCAGCACGATCGCGCAGCTTGTGCGGGACAAGAAGATTCGGACCCCGACGCGGAGCTGTTGAGCCAGTACCCCGTTCCGGAACGACAAAAATCGCCGTTCCGCGTCGTGGGCGTGGCTGCCATCGGCGGTGGGGTGACCGACCAGGACGGCTGAAGTGACGCGGTCCGCGCCCCTACACGCGGTGCATCGGCCACCAGCTCGCCTCCCCCAGCAGCGTCGCGATGGCAGGCACGGTCAGCGTACGCACGACGAACGTGTCCAGCAGCAGACCGCATCCGATGATGAAGCCCATCTGCACCATGATTCCAATAGAGCCCACCATCAGCCCGAACATGCTTGCCGCGAAGATCAATCCGGCCGACGTGATGACCGAGCCGGTACTGGCGACGGTGCGCATCACTCCCACTCGGATGTTGTTGGCCGATTCCTCGCGAAGGCGCGAGATGAGCAGCATGTTGTAGTCGGCTCCCACAGCCACGAGGATGATGAACGATAGCAGCGGGACGGGCCACGCGATGTCGTGGCCCAGTCCGTACTGAAAGACCAACACGCCCATGCCCAGTGCGGCCGCGTAGTTGAGCACGACGGTGGCCAGCAGATAGATCGGTGCAAGCACCGCCCGCAGCAGCGCGACCAGGATCAAGGCCACGATGACGAGGGTCGCGATGGCCAGTTGTAGAAAGTCCCGCACCATCAACCGTTGGATGTCGGAGTTGATGGCCGGGAATCCCGCAATGGATACCTTGGTGTTGGCCAGCGACGTGTTGGGTGTCGCCGCCGTTGCGACGTCGGTGATGTGCTGCCCGAGCGTCATCGCCTCGGCGGTGTAGGGATCGAAGCCGGACTCGATGACGAATCGCGCTGTTCTTCCGTCGGGCGAGATGAATTGCCGGGCAACGTCGGCGAACTGTCGATCCTGCAACGCATTCGGCGGCAGATAGAAGCCCGTCGCCGCGTCCGATCCAGCCGTGCCGCGCGCCGAGTCCTGCAGTTGTGCCGCAATCTGACTCATGCCGCCCAGCATTTCGATGTTGCTGTCGACCAGGGTGTGCACGCCGACGGCCAGCGCCCGCGCACCCGAGGCGAGCCGTCCGATGCCGCCCTGCATTTGTGCGATCTGGGCGGACGGGTCGGCGCCCGGACCACCGAGGACGTTCATGCTCCTGTCGAGGGTGCCCGCGGCGACCTGCAACTGGGTGATCGTCGTCGACACCGAGGAATTCGAGGTCTGCGCGGTCAATTCATCGCTCAGATCGGCGATTTGATCGAAGAAACCGTCTTGGCGGAGTGTCACCAGTGTCTGGACGTGGTCACGTAACGCCCCACACTCCGGTGTCGCCGCGCAGAGGGGCGAGGCGCCGAGCGTGGCCGTCAGCGGTTCGATGACGGCGATCGCGCCTCCCGCCCGTTCAGCGAGCGGGCGTATCTGCAACCCGTCCTTGACGATGCGGTCGACGTTGGGCCCCATGGTATTTAGCTGCTGCAGTGCCGGCCGGTAGCGCTGAATCGTCTGACCCGCCTGCTTTGCCTGATCGAGCAAACCGGTCAGCGGCCCCAACGCGGATCGCACGCTGGTATCGAGCCGGGTGAGACCGTCGGCCAACTGATCGGCGCCGTCCGTCAGCCTCGCCAGATCACCCTTGCGGGCATCGCCGTCGGCGACGGCATCCGCGAGTTTGTCGCCGATCTGTCCGTTCTGCCACGACAGCTGTGCCTGATCCAGCCGCTTCCCAGTCGGGCGGGTGACGCCGACGATGCGATCGACCCCGGGTATCTGGGAGACCCGGGAGGCCATTTCCTCGAGATCGGCGAGCCCCCTGCCGGTACGCAGGTCCGTCGGCGACTCAACCAGGAGGAACTCCGAGATGATGACGTCCTTGGGAAAGTGACTGTCCAACAAGCGATATCCCTCGTTGCTGGCAGTGCTGGATGGTTGCCCCTTGCGGTCGTCGTAGGTCATGCGCAGTGTGAGCGCCACGCCGCCAAGTGCCAGGAGCAGCACGAGACTGAACACCAACAGCGGCACCGGCTTTCGGACCACCGTCACCGCGACCCGGTTCCAGTAGGCGCGCGTCCGGTCCTTTCGGGGTTCGCCAATGCCGCGCTTGGCCGCCAGCACCAGCACCGGCGGCAGCAGCGTCACCGTCGCCAGGCACCCAACCAGTACCGCCACCGCACACGCGGGGCCCGAGGTGGCAAAGATGGTCAACGTTGCGAACGCCATGGCCAGGAACGCCAGGGCAACGGTCGCCGCCGAGGCCAGGATGACACGCCCGATCGTCGCCGTCGCGTTGATCACGGCCTGATCCACAGCCACGCCCTGCCGTCGTTGCTCGTGGTACCGGCTGATCAGGAACACCGAATAGTCGGTGCCTGCGCCAAGCAGGATCACCGTCATGAACGCGATGGTGAACTGCGAGACCGGCATGCCCAGTTCGCCTAGCGCCGAGAGGACGCCTCGCCCGACGCCCAGGCTCACGCCGATGACGAGCAACGGCAGCAGCGCGGTGAACACCGAGCGGTAGACCAGCAGCAGGATCGCCGCGATCAGACCGGCGGTCGCCAGCGAGATGAACAGCAGATCCCTTTCCGCCG
>NZ_JAVRQA010000303.1:0-3440 GCF_032161845.1 Mycobacterium sp. | reverse complement strand
CCGCTCGTCCGAGGGCGGCGGCTGGGAGCCGGTGCAAGCATGAGGGGTGGACCGTCGATCAAGCACCTCGACGACGTACCGACCGAGGAGATGCTGCGCTACGAGTTTGCAGACGGCCGCACGGCGTCGATCTGGGAGAAGTGGATTGAACTATCCCCCAGGTACTTTGCGTTCTGGAACAAGTGGGACCCAGGCGCCATCTCCTCGCAACACGGGCACACCGGCGATCACAGCAACTTCATCCTCGCCGGTGAGATCCGTTGCGGTGACGTCGTAGCCCGCGCGGGTACGCACATCATGCTCGAGTGGGGCGACGTGTTCGGTCCGTGGGAGGCCGGCCCGGAGGGATGTGAACTATACGGTTTCATCGCAGGCGAGGGGCAGCCGTTCAGTGGTGACACCGCCGCATACGACGCTCTGCTCGCCGAGCGTGGCGCTCGATCTGTGCCTCTACCGATGCCAAAACACCTGCCGCCCTGGATCCTGGCCAAGCTGGGCGGCTCATTCACGTCGTCGGTGACCCAGTGGGAGCCGTCAAGCTAGCCCAGCGCTGCCTCGCCCGGCGGGTAGATCAGTACACCGCGGATGTTGGCGCCCGCATGCATGTCGGCGTAGCCGTCGTTGACCTTCTCCAGCGGATAGGTACGGGTGACCATGATGTCGAGGTCCACCTGTCCGGCGCTGCTCATCTCGAGGATCTTGGGGATGTCGGCCCGTGGGTTACCCGAGCCGTAGAGGGTGCCGACGATCTGCTTCTCCGTCAGCGTCAGGTCCATCAGGTTGGCTCGGATGTCGCGCTCGAGCATCGGGTGGATGTTGGTGACCACCAGTCGGCCTCGCTTGGCCGTCATGGCCAGGGCCTTCCCGATGAGCTGACCGTCGCCCACTCCCATCGCGCAGATGAACTTGTCCACACCTCGATCCCAGGTTGCCTCGGCGACAACGCCTTTGGCCTCGTCCCAGTCGGCCGCAGTATGGGTCGCGCCCATCTTGCGCGCCTCCTCCCGCTTGTACTCCGAGGGGTCGATGACGGTGATGGTGCGGGCACCCGCCAGCCGGGCGCCTTGGACGGCCGCAGCGCCGATGCCACCGACACCCGCGACGGCGACGGTGTCACCCGGCCGCACCTCGGCGGCGTAGACCGCCGAGCCCCATCCGGTGATGAACCCGCAGCCGAGAAGACAGGCCCGGTCGAGCCGGTAGTGCTCGGGGATCTTGACGCAACTCGCCTCGTTGACGACGGTGTGGTGTGAGAACGACCCGACACCGCAGGCCAGTGCGAGGTCCTGGACATCTTCCCCGTCACCGAGATGGTGACGGGCGGTGCCATCGTGAATCTGCATGCCGGAGTAAATCTTTGCACCGAGGTCGCACAGGCTCTGATGGCCGGTCGAGCACGACGGACAGCGGCCGCACGACGGAATGAAGCTGAACACCACGTGGTCTCCTGGTACCAGCCACGACACGTGGTCGCCGACGGCCTTGACCACGCCTGCGCCTTCGTGCCCGCCGATACAGGGCAGCCGGATCGGCATGTCGCCGGTGACGAGGTGATCGTCGGAGTGGCACATGCCAGAGGCATGTAATTCGACGAGAACCTCGGTCGCCTTCGGCGGATCGAGTTCGATGGTCTCGATCGACCACGGCGTGTTGCGCTCGAACAGGACAGCTGCCTGCGTCTGCATTGAAATACCTTCCGGGGGCTAACGGATGATGGCTTGTAGTTCGACGAAGCCGGCGATGCCTTCCGGGCCGCCCTCGCGGCCGATGCCGGACTGCTTGAAACCGCCGAAGGGACTGGCGAAGTCGAGGACCGCGGTCGAGTTGACCGCCACCGATCCGACCTGCAACCGAGCCGCCACCGCCGCCGCACGGTCCGCGTCGGCTGACCACACGGCCCCGACAAGTCCGTAGCGCGAGTCGTTGGCGATGGCCACCGCCTCGGCGGTGTCCCCGTCCGCGTCGTCGTACGCGATGACCACGGCGACCGGACCGAAGACCTCTTCGCGGGCGATCTCCATGTCGTTGGTCGCCTCGACGAGCGCCGGGTTGACGAACCATCCTGCGCGGTCGGGTCGTTCCCCGCCGGTCAGTACGGTGGCGCCTTCGTCCCGCGCGCGCTGCAAGAACCCCTCGGCCTTGTCGCGCGCGGCCTCGTTGATCAGCGGTCCGACGTCGGTGGCGCGGTCGGCAGGGTCTCCGACGGTCAGGGCGGCGACGGCGGTGGTCAGTGCGCTGACGAACTCGTCATAACGACTGCAAGGCAGCAGGATTCGGGTGAGTGCGGCGCACAGCTGGCCGTTGTTTCCCATCACGCCGCTGACCAGTCCCGAGACGGTGGTCTCGAGTGGGGCGTCGGGGAGGACGATGGCCGGCGACTTGCCGCCCAGTTCGAGGCTGTATCGGCGGATCCGGGATCCGCACGATGCAGCGATCTTGGCACCGACGGCTGTCGATCCGGTGAAGCTGACCTTGTCCACGCCGGGGTGTTCGGTCAGCAGCTCGCCGGTAGGGGCGCCGCCGTTGACGACGTTGACCACCCCGTCGGGAAGCCCGGCTTCTTCGATGGCCTGCATCAGCACGCCGAATTCGAGCGGGGCGTCGGGCGCGGGTTTGAGCACCACGGTGCATCCCGCAGCCAGGGCGGGGCCAAGCTTCAAGGCCGCGATGAACAGCGGTGTGTTCCACGGCACGATGGCCACCACGACGCCGACCGGAACTTGCCGGACCTCTACGGTGCCGCCCGTCGTCGATGGACGCGTGGCGGAGAAGGGATGGCCAGGGGCGATCGCCGCGTATGCACGCAGGACGCCGACGGCGGTGATGACCTGGCCAAAGGTGCTCCAGGAACGCGGCGAGCCAATCTCGGCGGTGGTGAGGTCGGCCAGTTCGCCCTTGCGTGCGCTCAGCGCCTCAGCCAGTCGACCCAGCGCGGCACCACGGTCTTCGGGAGGGGTCTGACTCCACGACGGCAACGCCGCGCGGGCCGCGGCCACCGCTGCGTCGACCTCCTCAGTGCCCGCGACACCCACGGTGCCGAGCACTTCACCGGTCGTCGGGGACGTCACGTCGAGTGTCTCGGTGTGCGCACCTGTCACCCATTTGCCTGCGACATAGCTTGCCGCCAACTCGCGCGCCACAGTGTCCATAGCCGCGATTCTGGCATTGATGTCATCTTTGGACAAGCGCCTCATTCGCGGTAAGGCTTTCTTTCGGTTTCGATCCTGGCTATTTTCTGACACTATTGGTCACTATGACTGCTTCGCCGGACAACGACGCCGACCTCACCGTCGGACAACCCTGGGAAGTCGTGGTGGAGCGCGGCAAGATCGCGGAGTTCGCCGATGCCATGCTGTGCGAGGATCCCGCCTACCGCGGTCCCCACGCGATCGTTCCGCCGACATTTCTAACCAGCGCCGCCAGGTGGGCGCCGCCCGACG
>NZ_JAVRQA010000302.1:0-15998 GCF_032161845.1 Mycobacterium sp. | reverse complement strand
GAGGTGCTCGCAGCGGCCGACCACCTCTCGGTACGAGATGCCGACGGGTGGCTGCATACCGGCGATCTCGGCATCGTGGACGACGAGGGTTATCTGCACCTGAGTGGGCGCAGGCACGACATGGTGATCCGCGGTGGAGAGAACGTCTACCCGCAGGACGTCGAGAACGTGCTGAGCACCCACCCCGGCGTTGCCATGGTGGGTGTCGTGGGTGTGCCCGATGCGCGACTCGGCGAGACGCTCGCCGCATTCGTCGTCCCCGCCGATCCGGCGACCCCGCCGCACCCAGAGGAGCTGCACTCATTCGCCAGGGTCAGCCTTGCAGGGTTCAAGGTTCCGCAGTACTGGCACTTCGTCGCCGAACTGCCGTTGAACAGTGCGGGCAAGCTGACCCGGAGCGCGCTGCGGGCTTCGCACCAGAGGCGGCACCTGAGCGACTAGAGCGATCCGGCACGGGCAGCGGCCGCACCGTCGTCGGCCGGCGTCGCCAGCTAGGCTAACCACGTGTTCGAATCCCTATCCGACCGATTGACCGGGGCCCTCTCGGGCCTGCGCGGCAAGGGTCGGCTCACCGACGCCGACATCGACGCCACGGCGCGCGAGATCCGCCTGGCCCTGCTCGAGGCCGACGTCTCGCTGGCCGTCGTGCGCGCCTTCATCACCAGGGTCAAGGATCGCGCCAAGGGCGCGGAGGTGTCCGGTGCGCTGAACCCGGCCCAGCAGGTCGTCAAGATCGTCAATGACGAACTGGTCGGCATCCTCGGCGGCGAGACCAGGCAGCTGGCGTATGCCAAGAATCCGCCGACGGTCGTCATGCTCGCCGGCCTGCAGGGTTCCGGCAAGACGACGCTGGCGGGCAAGCTCGCCAAGTGGTTCTCCGACCAGGGCCACACACCGCTGTTGGTGGCCTGTGACCTGCAGCGACCCGGCGCGGTCAACCAGCTCCAGATCGTAGGTGAGCGAGCGGGCGTGCAGGTGTTCGCGCCGAACCCCGGCGTCTCGCCCGGTGGCGTCGACATCGCCCAGATGAAGACGGGTGACCCGGTCGCGGTCGCAGCGGCGGGCCTCGCCGAGGCGAAGGCCAAGCACTTCGACGTCGTCATCGTCGACACCGCGGGCCGCCTCGGCATCGACGAGGAGTTGATGAACCAGGCGGCCGCGATTCGGGATGCCGTCAACCCCGACGAGGTGCTGTTCGTCCTCGACTCGATGATCGGCCAGGACGCCGTGACCACCGCGGAGGCGTTCCGCGAGGGTGTCGGATTCACGGGTGTGGTGCTGACCAAGCTCGACGGCGACGCCCGCGGTGGTGCGGCACTGTCGGTCCGCGAGATCACCGGCGTGCCGATCCTGTTCGCGTCCGACGGCGAAAAGCTCGAGGACTTCGACGTCTTCCACCCCGACCGGATGGCCAGTCGCATCCTGGGCATGGGCGACGTGCTCACCCTCATCGAGCAGGCGGAGCAGGTCTTCGACGCCGAGAAGGCGGAGGCGGCTGCCGCCAAGATCGGCTCCGGCGAGCTGACGCTTGAGGACTTCCTCGAGCAGATGCTGATGATCCGGAAGATGGGCCCGATCGGAAACCTCCTCGGCATGCTGCCAGGGGCGGGTCAGATGAAGGACGCACTGGCGGCCGTCGACGACACCCAGCTCGACCGAGTCCAGGCCATCATCCGCGGCATGACTCCCGCCGAGCGTGCCGACCCGAAGATCATCAACGCCTCGCGCCGATTGCGCATCGCCAACGGCTCGGGTGTCGCGGTCGCCGAGGTGAACTCGCTGGTCGACCGGTTCTTCGACGCCCGCAAGATGATGTCGCAGATGGCCGGACAGATGGGAATGCCCTTCGCCCGCAACGGATCATCGCGTAAGGCCGCCAAGGGCAAGAACAAGCAGGCAGGCAAGAAGAAGGGCGGGAGGGGTCCCACTCCGCCGAAGACGCCGAATCCGTTGGGCGTTGGCGGCGTGCCCGCCGGGTTCCCCAACCTGTCGAACATGCCGAAGGGCCTCGACGAGCTGCCACCGGGTCTGGCCAACTTCGACCTGTCCAAGCTGAAGTTCCCCAACCAGAAGTAACCCGTTGCGTCTCCGCATTCGCGGTCGCGGACTGCCCGACGGGGAGCCCGTCGAGTGGTGGATGGTCGATGAGCGCTCGCGCGATGAGCATGGGCACCGTGGCCTGCTGAGCGCCGAACCCGTCGCAGGCGCCGAGACGGCCTTCGACGGTGGTTGGATCCTGCCGGGCCTGGTCGATGCGCACTGCCACGTCGGCCTCGGAGCCAGTGGTCCGACCAGCTTCGAGGAGGCCGTCGCGCAGGCGGAGACCGAACGGGACGTCGGCGCGCTGTTGCTGCGGGACGCCGGCTCTCCCGTCGACACTCGCAGCTTCGACGATCGCGAGGATCTGCCGCGGATCATCCGGGCGGGGCGTCACCTGGCCAGGCCCAAGCGCTACCTCCCCGGCCTGCCGATCGACATCGAGGATGAGTCGCAATTGCCCGCAGCGGTCGCCGAACAGGCGCGCTGGGGCGATGGCTGGGTGAAGCTGGTGGGGGACTGGATCGACAGGGACGCAGGCGATCTCGCGCCGCTGTGGTCCGACGACGTCCTCATCGAGGCCATCGCGGCCGCGCATGCCGAGGGTGCCCGAGTGACTGCACACGTGTTCGGCGAGGACGCGCTGCCCGGTCTGATCAATGCGGGCATCGACTGCATCGAACACGGCACCGGCATCACCGACGACGTCATCGCGCTGATGCTCGAGCACGGCACTGCCCTGGTGCCCACGCTGGTCAACATCGAGAACTTTCCAGGGATCGCCGATGCGGCGGCCAAGTACCCGACCTACGCCAAGCACCTGCGTCAGCTCTACGCGTCATGCAAGCAACGGGTCGGCGCCGCGCACGAAGCCGGTATCCCGATCTACGCGGGCACCGACGCGGGGGGCATGGTCGCCCACGGCCGGATCGCCGACGAGGTCGACGCGCTCAAGACCATTGGCATGAGCGCGACGGCCGCACTCGGCGCGGCGTGCTGGGACGCCAGGGCATGGCTGGGAAGGCCTGGGCTCGAGAACGGTGCGTCGGCCGACCTACTCTGCTACGCAGAGGATCCGCGCACGCCGGGTGTGCTCGACCACCCGGACCTGATCATGCTGCGCGGCCGCATCCTCTGACTGCTCGCGAGGTCCCGAAGCCGGGAACTCAAGCCGGCTGGCTGAAGCCCCAGTCGAACAGCCCGATCGCCTGGTCATAGAGATCGCCGCTGCCGTACATCAACACCACGAGAAGGCGACGCCCGTTGCGGTTGGCTGCAGTGACCAGCGTCTTGCGGGCCAGGTCCGTGTACCCCGTCTTGCCCGCGTAGTCGCCCGGATAACGCGTGAGCAGCTCGTTCTGGCCCTCGATCCGTCGGGGACCGCCGTCCTTGCCGGGAAAGGACGCCGACGGGGACTGGAAGATCTGGGCGATCAGCGGATACTTCAGCGCCTGGCGATAGATCAACGCGAGATCGTGGGGTGTGGTCACGGTCTCCCAGCCTGGCCCGTCGAGTCCCGACGGGGACGACGCGCGGGTGCTGCGAGCGCCGAGCGACTGCGCCTTGGCATTCATCGCGGCGACCGCCACACGTTGTCCACCGAGCATGTCGGCGAGCATGTTGGCGGCGTCGTTGCCCGACACCATCAGAAGGCCTGCCAGCAGTTGAGTGGTCGTGTAGGCCTGACCCGGCACCAGCCCCACACACGAACACTCGACCTCGGTGTGGCTCTTGTTGGCCCGGGCGAACGAATTCGGGTTGAGGTGGTCCAACACCACCATTGCCAACAGCGGCTTGATGGTGCTCGCCGGGGCGTGTGAGCCGTCGGGGTCCTTCCCCGCGAGAATGCGCCCGCTGTCCAGGTCGGCGACCAGCCAGGCTTGCGCCGGACCGTCCGGCGGCGCGACGACCGCCCCCGCTGGTTCGATCGAGGGTTGCGCCAACGCGACGGGCGCGGTGGTCGCGGTCAGCGCCGCACCGATGGCGAGCGCCAGCAACGTCTGGGCCGCGAACAGTCCTCGCACCCGAGCGAGCGTAGGGATCGCAGGACTCGTCCTGCGCGCGATGAGGTCTCCGTCGGGTATCGGGTTTCGCTAAAGGGTTCCGATGCCGACCGACCGGTTCTGCGCAAAACCCCAGTCGAGGAGGCCGGAGGCCTGGTCCCAGTAGGTGGGCCCACCCTCGACGACCAGCCCGTACATCATGGCGACCACCAGGCGTCGACCGTCGCGTTGAGCCGCGCCGACGAACGTCTTGCGGGCCGCGTCGGTGAAGCCGGTCTTCCCGCCGAGCATGCCCGGGTAGCGGCCCAACATCTCGTCCTGATTGATCAGCGTCACTGGTGCGGCGTCGCCGGGGAACGGCGCGGTCGGCGACGAGGTGATGGCGGTGAACACGGGGTTGGCCAATGCGGCGCGGAAGACGATGGCCAGGTCGTGGGGCGTCGTGTAGCCATCGATGCCCGGTCCGTTGAGCCCAGACGGTGATCCGGCCCGCGTTCCAGTGGCGCCGAGCGCGGCCGCCTTGGCGTTCATCTTGGCCACCGCGACGTCCGTGCCGCCGAGCATGTGAGCCAGGGTGTTGGCGGCGTCGTTGCCCGACACCAGCAGCAGCCCGTCGAGGAGTTCCTGCGTCGTATAGGTGTGACCGGCCTTGACGCCCGCACAGTTGCACTCCACCTTGGCGTCGGCCTCGTCGGCCACGACGGTGGCATCCAGCGGCAGCTCGTCGAGGGTCACCAGGGCGAGAAGCACCTTGATGGTGCTGGCGGGTGGATGGGTGACGTACTCGTCGTGACCCGCGAGGATCTGGCCGGAGTCCATGTCGGCGACGATCCACGCAGGGGCGGGGCCGACGGGGATCTGCACGCTGCCGATCGGCTGGACGTCGTTGTCGGCTGCCGCGACGGCGGTGTCGAGCACTGATGAGCCTAGGAGAAGCGTAGCGATGGACACCGCGAGTGCGCCGAGGAGCCGAACCATGGCCGCCGAGCCTACTTGCCTTCACCACCGTGTTGTTTGACGCGTCCGTAATGGGGCTACATAGCGGCAGGTTGATCTTGTCGTGCGCGGACGTCGCGACGGCCGGTCGCCATCCCAATGCTGACACCACCGAGGAGTCGATCACCATTTGTGGCATTGCCGGCGAAATCGCCCGTGGCCGTCCGGCCGATCTCACCGCCATCGGCGCAATGACGGACTGCATGGTGCCCCGCGGGCCCGACGGCGGAGGCGCCTGGTCCAGCGGAGGCGTGGCACTCGGCCACCGCCGCTTGGCGATCATCGATCTCTCCAGCAACGGTCATCAACCCATGCACGACCCCGAGCTCGGCCTCACCGTGGCGTTCAACGGATGCATCTACAACTACCCGGAGCTTCGTCAGCAACTGCTGAGCCGCGGCTACCGGTTCTTCTCGCACAGTGACACCGAGGTCATCCTCAAGGGCTACCGCGAGTGGGGCGAGCGGGTGGTGGACCACCTCAAGGGGATGTTCGCCTTCGCGGTCGCCGAAACCGTCACCGGGCGGGTCGTGCTGGCGCGGGACCGACTCGGCGTCAAGCCGCTCTACTGGTGCGACGTCGACGAGGGTGGCGGGATGGGTGGACTGCGCTTCGCGTCGACGCTTCCGGCCCTGGTCGCCGCAGGCGGAGTGGACACGGAACTGGACCCCGTCGCCCTGAACCACTACCTGAGCTTCCACTCGGTGGTGCCCGCCCCCCGGACGATCCTCAAGGGCGTCCGCAAGCTCGAGCCGGGCACCATCATGCGCATCGAGCCCGATGGCAGCAGGACCACGCAGACCTACTGGGAGCCGATGTTCGAACGCTCCGCCGAACGGGCCAACTGGTCGGAGGCGGACTGGCAGGACGCGATCCTGACCTCCCTTCGCACGGCTGTCGAGCGCCGCCTCGTCGCCGACGTACCCGTCGGTTGCCTGCTGTCCGGCGGCCTGGACTCCAGCCTCATCGTCGGCCTTCTCGCCGAGGCGGGCCAGCACGGCCTGCAGACGTTCTCCATCGGCTTCGAGGCCGCGGGCGGAGAAGAGGGCGACGAGTTCAAGTACTCCGACGTCATCGCCAGGCATTACGGCACCGACCACCACCAGATTCGCATCGACACCGCCCGCATGCTGCCCGCGTTGACCGACACCATCGGCGCCATGAGCGAGCCGATGATGAGCCACGACTGCGTGGCGTTCTACCTGCTGTCCGAGGAGGTCAGCAAGCACGTCAAGGTGGTGCAGTCGGGACAGGGTGCCGACGAGATCTTCGCCGGCTACCACTGGTATCCGCCGATGGCCTACGCCGCCGACGGGGATGCCGGTGATGCCTTGTCCCGCTACCGCAGGGCGTTCTTCGACCGCGACCACGCGGGGATCGACAGGCTCCTGGCGCGACAGTGGCGGCTCGACACCGACGTCGCCGAGCAGTTCGTGCTCGACCACTTCTCGAATCCCGGTGCGGCCACCGCGACCGACCGGGCGCTGCGGTTGGACACCACGGTGATGCTCGTCGACGACCCGGTCAAACGCGTCGACAACATGACGATGGCCTGGGGGCTGGAGGGCCGCGTGCCGTTCCTCGACCACGAACTCGTCGAGCTCGCCGCGACCTGCCCACCCGAGCTCAAGACCGCCTACGACGGCAAGGGCGTCCTGAAGGAAGCTGCCCGCAAGGTCATCCCACACGAGGTCATCGACCGACCGAAGGGGTACTTTCCCGTCCCGGCGCTCAAGCACCTCGAGGGGCCATACCTCGACCTGGTGCGAGATGCGTTGCACGGCTCCGCCGCCCGCGACCGAGGCCTCTTCACGCCCGATGCGGTCGACGCGCTGCTGGCCGAGCCCAATGGCAATCTCACACCGCTGAGGGGAAATCCCTTGTGGCAGATTGGGTTACTGGAACTGTGGCTGGCCCGCCACGTCGACGGGATCAAATGACCATGACGGACACAGACGGCGAAGCGCGGGCGGTCGGCGTCGTTCAGGACCTCGGCTGGGGGCGTCTGGTCTTCGGGCAGACGTGCGACGACCCCGAGCAGTTCGGCACAGCGCTGCGCGCGGAGGCCAGCGGGCGCCGTGACATCGGGATGTACCTCGACGCCCCGCACGTCTTCGTCGCCCTGCATCCGCAGGAGTTCTTCATCGATCCGAGTTTCACCTACCGCGTCGACCTGACGAAGCCGCTGGCCTACCAGCCCCCTTCGGTCCCCGGTCTCTCGGTGCGGCCGGTGGCCACCGTGGCGGACTGCGCCGCGATCAACCAGATCTACCTGCAGTGCCGAATGGTTCCGGCCGACGTCAACCTCATGTGGGACAACAGCCAGAACGCGCCGCACATGGTGTACCTGCTGGTCACGGACGACGAAACCGGGGCCGTCGTCGGTACCGTCACCGGCATCGACCACGCCCAGCTCTTCGGCGATGACGAGAACGGCTCGAGCCTATGGTGTCTCGCGGTCGACCCGACCCTGTCGCGCCCCGGCGTCGGGGGACTGTTGGTCCGCTCGCTCATCGAGGAGTTCATCCGGCGTGGGCGCGCCCAGATGGACCTCTCGGTGCTCCACGACAATGAAGGGGCCATCGCGCTGTACGAGCGGATGGGCTTCATCCGGGTGCCGGTGCTTGGCATCAAGCGCAAGAACGCCATCAACGAAAAGCTCTTCGCCCCAGCCAAATCCGAAGAGGAACTGGCACAGCTCAACCCCTATGCCAGGATCATCGCCGACGAGGCAATTCTGCGCGGTATCGCCGTGCAGGTGCTCGACGCCAAGGGCGGCTACCTCAAGTTGACTCACGGTGGCACCAGTGTCGTCACCCGCGAGTCGCTGTCCGAACTCACCAACGCCGTCGCGATGAGCCGCTGCGACGACAAGCGCGTTGCCCGCCGGGTCGTCGCGGAGGCAGGCATCAGGGTGCCAGAGGGGCGCACCGCGAGCTTCACCGACGACGACGTCGAGTTCCTTCAGAAGATGGGTGCGGTGGTGGTGAAACCGGCCCGCGGCGAACAAGGTGCGGGGATCACCGTCGGGGTGACTCGGGCAGAGGACCTCGACCGCGCCATCAAACTGGCCGCCGAGCACAGCCCCGACGTCCTGATCGAAGAGCTGTGCGAGGGCAAAGACCTACGCATCGTCGTCATCAACGGCAAGGTGATCGCCGCGGCGTTGAGGCGTCCGCCCGAGGTGGTCGGCAGCGGCGACCACACCATTCGCCACCTCATCGAGGCTCAGAGCCGTCGGCGCGCCGCCGCCACCCACGGTGAATCCACCATCCCCGTCGACGATCTCACCGTCGACACGGTGCGCGATGCCGGTTGGGACCTCGATGACGTGCTGCCGCTGAACGAACGCCTGGTCGTGCGGCGTACCGCGAACCTTCACACCGGCGGCACCATCCGCGACGTGACCGACGAATTGAATCCCGTCCTCGCGAAGGTCGCCATCGACGCGGCCGATGCGATCGGCATCCCCGTCACGGGCATCGATCTGATGGTGCCGTCCGTCGACGGTGAGGAGTACGCGTTCATCGAGGCGAACGAACGCCCGGGATTGGCCAACCACGAACCCCGGCCGACGGCACAGGCATTCGTGGATCTACTCTTCCCCCGCACGGCAGCGACTCCGTGGGCGTGGCAGCCCGACCCCGTGGAGTAGAACGTCGCCTGCGCCCATCGAACCGAAAGGCAACCTTGACAGACCTCGCAACCAACGGCGCCGCTCGGATGACCACCGACGATCGCAGTTGGATGGTCGACACGCTCCTCGCCTTGCTGCAGACGCCGAGCCCCTCCGGGCGGACGGATGCGGTGATGCAGTTGATCGGTGGCATCCTCGACGACTTCGGCGTGCCGTTCACCTTGACCCGCCGCGGTGCGCTGACCGCGGAGCTTCCTGGGAAGTCGGCCACCACCGACCGGGCGATCGTCGTGCACGCCGACACCATCGGCTGCATGGTCCGTGAACTCAAGGACAACGGGCGGCTCGAACTGGTCCCGGTCGGCACGTTCTCGGCGCGGTTCGCGGCAGGGGCGCGGGTGCGCATCTTCACCGATGACAGTGAAGACTTCATCACCGGAACGGTCATGCCGCTCAAGGCATCCGGACATGCCTTCGGCGACGAGATCGACACCCAGCCGACGGATTGGGAGCACGTCGAGGTCCGCGTCGACCGCAACGTCTCGACCCGGGAGGACCTGGTGGCCATCGGGCTGAACATTGGTGACTTCGTCGCGTTCATCACCAGTCCGGAACTCACCGAGGACGGCTTCATCGTCTCGCGCCATCTCGACGGCAAGGCGGGCGTCGCCGTCGCTCTGGCACTGGCGAAGCACGTGATGGAGAACCGGGTCGTGTTGCCACACCGGACGACGATCATGGTGACCATTACCGAGGAGGTCGGACACGGCGCCAGTAGCGGGCTGCCGCCGGACGTCGCCGAGTTGGTGTCCGTGGACAACGCGGTGTGCGCGCCGGGCCAACATTCCCTCGAGCACGGCGTCACCATCCCGATGGCCGACATGCACGGACCCTTCGACTACCACCTGACCCGGAACCTGCTCCGCCTCGCCAAGGATCGGGGAATTGCGCACGCCCGCGACATCTTTCGGTTCTACCGGTCCGACGCGGCGGCGGCGATCGAAGCTGGCGCCAACACGCGGGCCGCCCTCGTCGCGTTCGGACTAGACGGCAGCCACGGCTGGGAGCGCAGCCACCTCGATTCGCTGGAGGCGTGCTACCTGCTTCTGGAGGGTTGGCTGGAGACATCGCTGACGTTCGCGACGTGGGACGCCCATCCCTCGGGCAAGCTCAGGGACTTCCCGTCCTCGAAACAGCCCGCACCCACCGAGCAGTGGGTGCCGCTATCGCGCGGCGACTTCACCGAACCGGGAGACGCCTTGCCGGGGGAGCCCTGGCCACCGTCGGAGGGTCCGCACACCTGAGCGGGTGCCTAGGTGTTCAATCGAACGCATGCTGAGTCTGGAAGAGATCTCCGACCGCCTCGAGATACAACAGCTCCTCGTCGACTACTCCACCGCGATCGACACCCGCCGGTTCGATGACCTCGACGCGGTGTTCACCCCCGATGCCTACATCGACTACCGCGCCATGGGCGGCATCGACGGCACCTTTCCCGACGTGAAGAAGTGGTTGTCGGAGGTGTTGCCGAACTTCCCGGCCTACTCGCATCTGATCGGCAACTTCGACGTCCACGTCACGCGTGATTCGGCTGGGGACACGGCGAAGTCCCGAATCCTCTGCTTCAACCCGATGAAGCTCAGTGACGAGGGACAGATCCTGTTCTGCGGACTCTGGTACGACGACGAGTTCATCCGCACCGCGGACGGCTGGCGGATGACCCGCCGCGTCGAGACGAAGTGCTTCGACCGGATCGTCTGAGCTCCCCGTGCGCCGGGGGCGGGGGACTGGGCGATTTCCGCCGATGGGGCGTGTTCTGGCACAATTGGCGGCTGTCTGACGGGCGACCCGGTTCGATACGAGATTCTTCTCGGTCGATGCGCCGTCCGTCGGTCACACACGCAAGGCAAAACCGGACCGGGCAATCCGCTCGAGTCGCTGAATTGCACGCGTGGCAATCACAGGAGAATTCGTTCGACATGGCTGTCAAGATCAAGCTCGCCCGCTTCGGCAAGATTCGCAACCCCCAGTACCGCATCGCCGTCGCCGACGCGCGCAACCGTCGCGATGGACGCGCCATCGAGGTCATCGGCAAGTACCACCCGAAGGAAGATCCCAGCTTCATCGAGATCGACTCGGAGCGTGCCCAGTACTGGTTGGGTGTCGGCGCCCAGCCCACCGAGCCCGTCCTCGCCCTGCTGAAGATCACCGGTGACTGGCAGAAGTTCAAGGGCCTGCCGGGTACCGAGGGCACCCTGAGGGTCAAGGAACCCAAGACCTCCAAGCTGGACCTGTTCAACGCCGCGCTTGCCGCTGCCGACGATGCGCCCACCGGCGACGCGACGACGACCAAGAAGAAGAAGGCCCCCGCCAAGAAGGCCGAAGAGGCCGAGACCGCTGAGGTCGCCGTCGAGGCACCTGCCGACGCCGCATCCGACGCAGCCCCTGCCGAATGAGCACTGCCGTCGTCGACGCCGTCGAGCACCTGGTGCGTGGGATCGTCGACAACCCCGATGACGTCCGTGTCGACATGGTGACCAACCGCCGCGGGCGCACCGTCGAGGTGCACGTGCACCCCGACGACCTCGGGAAGGTCATCGGTCGGGGCGGCCGCACGGCAACCGCCCTTCGCACGCTGGTCGCCGGCATCGGTGGCCGTGGCATCCGCGTCGACGTGGTGGACACCGACCAGTAAGACGACTCGGAAAGTAGAGCCGCTCCGGCGGGCAGGAGCGCAGCGACTCGGGAGAATGGGAAATGGACCTCGTCGTCGGGCGTGTCGTCAAGGCGCACGGAATCGGCGGCGAGATCGTCGTCGACGTCCGCACCGACGATCCCCACGATCGCTTCGCACCGGGTACCGCACTGCGCGCCAGAGCGCGTGACAAGAGTGAGCGGACCGTCGTGGTCGACTCGATGCGGGAGCACGGGGGCCGTCTGCTCGTCCGACTCGAGGGGGTCGCGAGCCGCGATGCGGCAGATGCGCTTCGCGGCAGCCTGTTCATCGTCGACACCGCCGACTTGCCCGCGATCGAAGACCCCGACGAGTTCTACGATCACCAACTCGAGGGCCTGCGGGTGCGCACCCTCGCCGGCCGGGAGGTGGGCACCGTCGCGGAAGTCCTGCACACCGCGGCGGGGGAGATCCTCGCGGTGCGGCCCGCCGATGGCGACGGTCCAGAGGTTCTCGTACCGTTCGTCGGCGCCATCGTGACCGCGGTGTCACTGGAGGATGGCCTCGTCGAGATCGACCCTCCCGATGGCCTGCTGGACCTGGATTCGATCTAGGTCGCCATGCGCATTGACGTCGTCACGATCTTTCCCGACTATCTCGATCCGCTCCGACAATCCTTGCCGGGCAAGGCGATCGCCAACGGCATCGTCGACATTGCGGTCCACGACCTGCGCCGCTGGACCTCCGACGTGCACCACTCGGTGGACGACTCCCCGTACGGCGGCGGCCCCGGCATGGTCATGAAGGCGCCCGTGTGGGGCGAGGCGCTGGACGAAATCTGTTCCGCGGAAACACTTCTCGTCGTTCCGACGCCCGCGGGCCGGCCCTTCCGGCAGGCCGATGCCCAACGATGGAGCGGCGAGGCGCACTTGACGTTCGCGTGCGGACGCTACGAGGGCATCGACCAGCGCGTCATCGACGATGCAGCGCGCAGGATGCGCGTCGAGGAGGTGTCCATCGGTGATTACGTACTGCCCGGTGGTGAATCCGCGGCACTGGTCATGATCGAGGCCGTGGTCCGGCTGCTTCCGGACGTCCTCGGCAATCCCGTTTCACACGAGGATGACTCGCACTCTGATGGTCTCTTGGAAGGGCCGAGCTACACGCGGCCGTCGAGCTGGCGAGGGCTGGACGTGCCGCCCGTGCTGCTGTCCGGTGACCACGGCAAGGTAGCGGCCTGGCGACGCGAGCAGTCGCTGCAACGCACGCGCGACCGCAGACCCGAGCTGCTCGGCTGACTAGATCTTGCCGCCGGGGAACATCGTCTTGACCGCCTGGGTGATGGCTGCGCGCGCATCGTCGGCGTCAGTGGCCTGCATGGCGCTGATCGCCATCACGTAGCGCCGATCCGGCCCGATGACGCCCGTGGACAGGTGCAGCCAGTCGGCCCCGATGCAGCACATCCAACCCTGTTTCACGGCAACGGGCTCGGCGTAGAGCCCTTCGGGGATGCCGAAGCGCTGTGGGTAGACACCCCCGGGAACCATCCCGTCGGGCGCCGTCGGCGTGGACGCCGCGAGGTTGGCCAGGATCATGCTGGCCTGCTCCGGCGGCAGTCCGCCGGTGCCCGCCAACATCATGTCGTAATACCGGACCAGATCGGTCACCGAGCTGGTGGTGTTGAACCAGCGCCCGTTGTTCGGTGGTTTGGTGGACGTCAGCCCGTAGCGCGCGATCACGCGGCTGATGATCGCGCTGCCGCCGCTGCGGTTCCAGAAGGTCTCGGCGGCGCTGTCGTCGGATGACCGCAGCATCCTGTCGAAGGCCGCACGATCGTCGGGCGAGAGCTGCGTCTGACCCTTGGACACCTGCAGCAAGAGGTCGTCGGCGATGAAGAGTTTGACGACGGAGGCGATGGCGATGGTGCCGCTGTTGACGTTGGCGACCAGCTGACCGGTGTTGCGGTCGAGCACGGCCACGGTGATGTCCGCGCCGGACTTGGACGCCTCCGCGGTGGCCTGCTGTTCGCGGGCGCCCAATCCGACGAAGGCCGCGGCGGGCTCGTCGGGTGGGACCTCCGGCAAGGGAGCCATGCTGCCAAGCGGGGCGACCACGGTGAGCGGTGGCGACGCAGGCGCGGGAGGAGTGCCGTAGACCTTGGCCTCGCATCCCGAGGCGACCGTCACCACGGTTGCTGCGAGTGCGGTGACCATCAGCAGCTTCGATGGCCGCCGGAACATGGCCCTCCCTGGACGAGTGAGATGGACGGAAAAACGGCCCCCGCGCAAGGGTGAGGCCCCTTCCCTCGGTACGTACCCTAACCTTTAGGCGTCCTCGCCGCGCCCGCAGCGGACTCCTGTGTCGCGTGTGACGTTCGACGGGAAGTCCTGGCGCGATTTCGTTGGTGAGGTGCCCGTCTGGCACAATTGAGCAGTTGTCTGCGCACGGCGGGAAAAACATGTTCCCACCTGTGGCGAGAGACACCAGAAGACCTCGGTCCGGCTACGCGTCGCTCACTGACGTGAGGCCCATGGCCGCAACCGAGCACACGATCAAACGATCCGAACCATGAGGAAGTGTCACCGATGAACACCCTGGACTTCATTGACCAGTCGTCGCTGCGCGACGACATCCCGGCCTTCGGCCCAGGCGACACCGTGAACGTCCACGTGAAGGTCATCGAGGGTTCCAAGGAGCGCGTCCAGGTCTTCAAGGGCGTCGTCCTGCGCAGGCAGGGTGGCGGCGTTCGCGAGACCTTCACCGTGCGCAAGGAGAGCTACGGCGTCGGCGTCGAGCGGACCTTCCCGCTGCACTCGCCGAACATCGACCACGTCGATGTCGTCACCCGCGGTGACGTGCGACGCGCCAAGCTCTACTACCTGCGTGAGCTTCGTGGCAAGAAGGCGAAGATCAAGGAAAAGCGCTGATTGACGCCGGCGCCGCACCCGGACGGATGTGACGGTTAACCCCGAGCAGCGCGGCGCCGAGCGCCGCGCTGACTACTCTGATGACGTGACCGGATCCACCGACGCGCCCGATGCCGCCGAAGAAGACGTAGAGCCCTCTGGACAGTCGGATCGCGACGTCGACGACGAGGATCCGCCGAAGAAGAAGCGCGGCGCCGTGCGTGAAGCGGCGATTCTGCTCAGCATCGCGCTCGTTCTGTACTACGTGATGCTGACGTTCGTCGCGCGGCCATACCTCATTCCGTCGGAGTCGATGGAACCCACGCTGCACGGCTGCGCCGGCTGCGTGGGTGATCGCATCATGGTCGACAAGGTCACCTACCGCTTCACTGCGCCCGAGCCCGGTGACGTCATCGTCTTCAAGGGCCCGCCAGCGTGGAACGTCGGTTACAAGTCGATCCGGTCCGACAGCACCCCGATCCGGTGGTTGCAGAATGCGCTCTCGTTCGTCGGCTTCGTGCCGCCCGACGAAAACGACCTCGTCAAGCGCGTGATCGCCGTTGGTGGTCAGACGGTCGAATGTCGCGCCAGCACGGGGTTGACGGTCGACGGCAAGAAGCTCAACGAGCCCTTCCTCGACGTCAACACGATGATGGCCGATCCGCAGATCTACCCCTGCCTCGGCAATGAGTTCGGGCCCGTGAAGGTCCCCGAGAACCGGCTGTGGGTGATGGGCGACAATCGCACGCACTCGGCAGACTCGCGCGCGCACTGCACCAACCTGCCTGCGGATGCTCAGAAGGGTCTGCTGTGCACCGGGGACCCGATGGCGGGCACGGTCCCGGTCGCCAACGTGATCGGCAAGGCGCGCTTCATCGCGTGGCCGCCCGGCCGATGGGGCACCGTCTCGGCCATCAATCCGCAGACTTCGCAGTAACCGCCGTGCCGGCGACCTGGCCGCCTCGGGCCGTGATCCGCAAGTCCGCTGGCCTGCGCACGATCGAATCGGCGCTGTATAGGGGTGGCTTGGGTCCGGTGGCCGGGGTCGACGAGGTGGGGCGCGGCGCCTGTGCCGGTCCGCTGGTCGTGGCGGCGTGTGTGCTCGGTCCCAACCGACTAGAGAGCCTGTCGGCTCTCGACGACTCCAAGAAGCTCAACGAGCGCGAGCGCGAGCGGCTGTTTCCGCTGATCCGGCGGTACGCGCTGGCCTACCACGTCGTCTTCATCCCGTCGAAGGAAGTGGACCGGCGTGGTGTTCACGTCGCCAACATCGAAGGCATGCGGCGGGCCGTGGCCGGGCTGCCGCTTCGGCCGGGTTACGTGCTGAGCGACGGGTTTCGGGTGCCAGGGCTGCCGATGCCGTCGCTGCCGGTGGTGGGTGGTGACGCCGCGGCGGCCTGCATTGCCGCCGCCAGCGTGCTCGCCAAGGTGAGTCGTGACCGTCTCATGGTGCAGATGGATTCCCGCTATCCCCGTTACGGTTTCGCCGTGCACAAGGGCTACAGCACCGCCTTCCACACGGCGGCGTTGGCCGAGCACGGCCCATGCAGCGAGCACAGATACTCGTTCATCAACGTGCGGCGATTGGCCGACGGGGAACCCGAGCAGCATGCCGAATTGGGCTGAGGAAAGATGTACCGAACACCGACCGAAGGACCACTGAACCGATGAGTGCCGAAGATCTCGAGAAGTACGAAACCGAGATGGAGCTCTCGCTGTACCGCGAATACAAGGACATCGTTGGG
>NZ_JAVRQA010000301.1:0-11392 GCF_032161845.1 Mycobacterium sp. | reverse complement strand
GATGGCGTGATTCTCGCCAGCGAGATCGACGGCGTCGACCTCTATCGGCCGGTCCTCGAGATCTACGTCTCGGCGATCAGGATGCCGCCGTCGGGTAGCGCTTGAAACGGGGCTGGGCGGGGCATCCGAACGTCAAGCGCATCTACCGCGAGCCCGACATCGAACGGTTCCCGCGCGCCCGCGCCGTGCTGACCCGCGTCCTGCCGAACCGGCGGACACGCTCGCGCACAGCCATTTTCGAGTCTGGACGGCCGTGCCGGTGCTGGGTGTCGGGTCCTGCATTCTGCTGCTGACTCGGCAGGACGCCAAGGTGTGGCTCTTCGGTGCAATCCTGCTGGCGGTGGGTGCGGTGCTGTACGCGCTGGCGCGAATGTCGACCCGACGCTCGGCGTCAGCGGCGGCCCACGGCGGCGATCCGGGCCGCGACGTCGTGGACGACGGCTAGCGTCTGCTCGTCCTCGGCGGGCGCATAGCGGTCGGCGGATGCGTCGTAGCGAGCGCCGGCGATCGACCCGTGGTCGGCGTCGAGCTCGATCACCTCGACGGGCCACCCGGCGCGTTCGAGGCTCGCCGCGAAAGTCATACTCGCCGTGAGCGGTACGACGTCGTCGTGCAGTCCGTGCAGGAGCGTGAAGGGGGTGGACGCTCTGCCCTCGCCGTGGCCCGTGGCGTCGTCGAACAGACGTCTGCCGGAGATGGGATCGGTGGCCGTGAACGCGCCGGCCAGGCAGACCGTTTGGCCGATCACGCCGCCGAGTTCCTCCGCGTGCAGGGTCAGTCCCGCCGCCGCCAGGCCCCCCATCGACCAGCCGACCACGATCAGACGTTCTGAATCGGTGCAGTGTTGGCGCGCGAAGTCGACCGACGAGAACAGGTCCGAGCGTCCGGCGTCGGGAGCGTGGGAGTTCCAATCCGGAGCGACGACGAAGAGGCGGTGGACCGCGATCGCCTCGGCGAGCAGGACGACCGCACCACGCGAATCGGTCTGCATGCCATGCCACAGCAGGACGGTCGGGTCCGAGGGATCTCCGTACAGGTCGACGAGGCGTCCCGGCGCGTACTCAGCGGTCTCCATCCACGTGGCATTCCCCACACGCGGCATTCGACGCCTTCGGGACGCGTCGGTCCAGCCGGGCGGCACGGGTAAACCCGTTGTTCAGGTCTGCTTGGCCGCCTGCTCGGCAGCGTGATCCTCGATCGCCTTACCGATGGCGTGCGCGGCCCGGTCCATGAATTCGGTTCCGCTGCTGAGCACCCAGTCGCTTGAGGCGGCCGGTCCGGCGAGTTGCCCGGTGAAGTGCGGCATGACGTGCTCGGCGAAGAGTTCGTAGCTGTGCAGTTTCGCGGCGGGCGGCGCCCAGTCGTGATCGAAGAGCAGGAACGCCCCGAAGCCACCGTCGCTCGCCTCGATCAACTCCTCGATCTTGGCCACCGCGTCGTCGGGTGTGCCGATGACCGCGAAGCCGGACGCGTGGTTGTTCGCGATGATCTCCGCGGTGGTGTCGCCCTGCACCGGGCCCGCGGGAAGCAGATGCTTGAAGTAGCGGGAGAACGCGACGATTCCGTGCTCGACGTCGCGCTCGGCCTGCTCACGGGTCTCGGCCAGGTGCATCGGGCCGACGAGGCGCCACTTCGAACGGTCGGCGACGTGGCCGTGCTCAAGTGCGACGTCCTCCCACGTCTTCCAGTGTTGGGCAAGCAGATCCATGCCCTGCCTGGCGGTGGCGGCGATCGAGAGCATGCCGACGCCGTGCCTACCCGCGCCACGAGGTCCGGTTGGGGAGAAGGACGCGGCGACCGCGACGTCGAAACATGGCTCGCTGTACGGCTTTAGCTGCAGACGCGCATCCTGCAGGGTGAAGCCGTCGGTGTGCATGGTGACGGTCTCGCCGCGCAGCAACCGCATGATCGCATCGAGGCTCTGTTCCATCCGCGGTCGCTGTTCGTCGGCAGGGATGCCGAGCATGTGCGCATCGGACGTCAACTGGCCGGGCCCACATCCCAGCATCACGCGGCCGCGGGTGAGGTGGTCGAGCAGCACCATGCGATCGGCCAGCATCAGGGGATGGTGATACGGCAGCGAGCTGACGCCGGTGCCGAGCTTGATGTGCTTGGTTCGCTCGGCGGCGACGCCGATGAACACCTCGGGCGAGGCGATGATTTCGAACCCTGCGGAGTGGTGCTCCCCGACCCACGCCTCGGCGAAACCCAGGCGGTCCATCGCCACGATCAGGTCGAGGTCCCGCTCGATCGCCAGCGTCGGATTTTGTCCGACCGGGTGAAACGGAGCCATGAAGTTTCCGAAGCGCATGCGGCCATCATGGCGCGGCCCGATTCGGCTCACACCCAGAATTCGTTCATCGGCTGGGCGTACCGGTCGTTGTTGGTGAGCGGACCGAGGCCCAGCGCGAGTTCGATGGTCCGCTGCAGGCTGTAGTGGTTGTAGTGGTCCGCGGCAACGAACGCGCCGGAGCGCATCTCACCGGCAGCGGTGCCAACGGCTCCGGGCGACGGGATGCCGATCGTGACGATGTGGTTGCCCTCGTTGCCGACGCCCGTCGTGATGTTGTTGTAGTCCTCGTCGAACGTCACGAAGACCACGCTCCGCTCTCCTGGGTCCTGCCAGGTGGGGGAGTTGAAGATCGTGGTCAGTGGGCCTTGGAGCCAGTCGTCGCCCGCCTTGACGTTGTATTGATGAGCGGGGTTGAGGAAGCCCAGCACCCAGTTGAGGATGCCGAACGGAAAGTCGGTGGGGCCCTCCATGTTCGTCTCGTCGTCCGCGGCGAACCACACGAAGTTGGGGGCGGTGTTGGGGTCGGCGAGGCCGTGCTCGAGCGCCGAGATGTCGAACAGGTGGGTCGCCACCCGATCGGGGTTGCCGTAGATGTCGCTGAAGGCCAGGAACGGAAGCCGGTCGGTGGGCGAGGTGTAGCCACCGCCACCCTCGGCGTACCCGGCCCACCGCAGGTGCGCCGCCTCGATGCTGTCGGCGAGGTTGGGGGTGCCCACCGGGAAGCAGTTCGACGGGCAGTTGTAGTTGAACCCGAAGTCCGACCCGCCGATGATCGGGTAGTAGTTCGGGTCGCTGGGATGGGTGACGCCGTAGTAGTTGGACGCATAGCCGTAGTGCTCGAGCAGCAGGTTGAGGTACGGCGCGTTGGGGCTGCCGACGATCTGGCCGACGCCCTTGTTCTCCAGATAGACCATGAAGACGTGGTCGAGCTGGCCCACGTGCGATACCGGCGGCGCGAGTGGCGCAGGGGTCAGGCTGGTGTCGTTGACGGTGAACGACAGATTGTCGGCGTAGGCGTTGTTGTAATTGCCCAGCACCGGGTTGCGGTCGTCGAAGGCCACCACGACCCGAGCGCTGCGGGTGCCAGCCGGGATCGCACCCGTCGTCTGGCGGTGGATGAAACCGGTCGTGAACAAGCGGTCCCATGCCGTGACGGACCTGAGCGCGCCGGTCCCCAGCACGACCCCGTTGGTGTCGAGGAAGTCGACGCTCACGTTGGTCCGTGACGGGTCGATGAAGAAGCCGCCGAGGTCGCCGCCGAGGTTGAAGACGCCGTCGCCGGCGTCGATCAATGTGCTCGAGGCGCCGAGGTCGACACGCTGGGTGAGGCTCGAGTCGGCGACCGGACCGCCGCCGAAGAACTGCACGCCCTCCGCGGGGGTCGGAATGGGGCCGTCACTGCGGGGGAACGCCAGGAAGCTCGGCAACACGGGGCCGGGGGTCGGGGTCGGTACCGGGAAACGGCGCTGGGTGCCGTACTGGATGACCGTCGGCGTGCCGGTCAGCACCCAGCCAGGGACGGAAACTGCGGCGTAACCCGACAGCGACGGGTCCCCGGCTTCGGCACCGGGGTTCACCAGCAGGTTGGGACTTTGGGCGAGGCTCGACGACACGTTTCCGGGTGTCGCCTGAGGCACCAGGATCCGCTCGAATTCGTCGCGCACGAACGCGAGGATCGTCCAGAGCATCGGCGACTGGAGCGGCGAGCCCGGCCCGAGGGGCGCCAGAAACACGTTGAACACCGCGCCGGCCAGGCCCGCGACCGCACTCACCAGAAAGGTGTGTGGCTCCTCCAGGATCTCGTCAAGACTCGGCGGCGGGGCCGGGATCACCGCCGTCGGGGGCGCGGCAGGGCTGAGTGCCGCGACCCGCTGCACGTCGGGACGGATCGACCGGGCGGTCGTGACGGTCGTGGCGGGCGGGTTGGTGTCGTCGGCCGCAGCAGCTCGAGTCGGCGCACTCACCGACGGCGTGGCCGCATCGAGTGGCGCAGCCGTACCGTGTTTCACCGTCTTCAGAACGGGCGCAGAGTCGACGTCGGCGTCCTTGGTGTCTGTCGAAGTGTGCGCGCCGCCGGAACTGCTGACGGTCACGACGGGCCCGTCGTCGTTCACGACGACGGTCGCCGACGACGGACCGGCGGAGTCCGACGAGGGCACCCCCTCGGTGGGTCGGAACGTGCCGTCGCCTCCCGTGGTGGGGTTCGGGTCCGTGGACTCGGTGCTGGGCGACGACACAGAGGGCGCAGTATTCGCAGGCGGTGACGCGGCTGCGGGGGCACCGCCTGCGGGTTGGGGCTCTGAAATCGAATCCGACGGGGATGCGCATGCGATCCCCGGTGTGGTCGCTACTGCGAAACCCAGCCCCATCGCGACGGCCAAGGCGCCGACGCGACCGACGTACCTCGCTCGACCCATGGCGACTTCCCCCCACTCACAGGAGCCGCATCAATGCGGTCGTCAAAATAGTAGGTTCGCGCATCACCTCTGAGTGGCGGCTTCGGCGACATCGGTCACCGGGGTGAAGAAGTTGACGAGGTTGCCATCGGGGTCGCGGAACAGGATCGACCGGTTCCCCCACGGCATGGTGGTTGGCCGCTGCACCCACTCGTCAACCATGGCGGCGAGCCGTAGGTACTCGCTGTCGACGTCGTCGACCTTGAACTCGATGATGACACTGCGATTTTCGGCGGCCCGCGCGGAATCCTCGCCGAACAGTTTCGTGGTCTGGCTGTGTCCGATCGCCAGCGTAAAGGTGTCCAGCCGAAGTTCGGCGAAGACCGGGGGGTACCGCACGGCCGCGACGCCGGTGATTCGCTCGTAGAACCCCACCAATTTCTCCAGGTCGTCGGTGATGATTCGGATCGAAACGAGGTTCATGATGACTGTCCCTTCTGCGGGAACGGCGCGAGTCGCCGAAGCGCTACGCTACCGTAGCGTAGCGTTGTGACAAGATCTGGGGATGACGCCCATCGACGGTCGGATCCAGAGGTCGCGCGATCGTGTGCTCGGGACGGCCTTCGAGCTTCTCAGTGAGAGCGGGGTCATCGGGTTCACGGTTGACGAGGTGGCCCGTCGGTCCGGCGTGGCCAAGACGACCATTTATCGACACTGGCCGACTCGCGAGGCGCTGGTACTGGAGGCGGCCGCGCGCATCAGCGCCGAACAGGACATCCCCGACACCGGCTCACTCGAAGCGGACCTGGTCGCCATGCTCGTCAACATCGGCGAACTGCTCTTCACGGCTCGATGGTCCTCGGTGGTGCCGTCGCTCGTCGACGTCGCCGAGCGCGATCCGGAGTTTGCGGGCGTCCACGCCACGATCCAGCGCGGCCACGCGGCGCCGTTGGGTCAGGTCCTCGACCGCGCGGCTGAGCGCGGCGACATCCCGGCGAGCACCGACCGGTCTTTCGTGACCGCGGCGCTGATGGGCCCGTTGTACTACCGCCGGTGGTTTGCGCGCGAGCCGGTCGACGAGCAGTTCATCGTCGCCCTCGTCCGTAGCGTGCTCGGCGGATTCGGTGACGAAATCCGGCAAGGTGTCTGAAGTTCACCCGCTGTCAAGCTTCTGTGCGAATACTGACCGATCGTGAACGTCTTCGCTCGTTTGTCGGTCGTGGTGACCGTCGTCGCCTCCTTCCTCCTGTGGCCCGCGGCCACCGCGTCGGCTCAGGCGCTGACGTTCGGGGGCCTGCAACGCACCTACCTGGTGCACGCGCCCGCCGGCAACGATCATCCGTCGGGACTGGTGATCAATCTGCATGGCGCGGGCGCCGACGGTGGCGCGCAGGCCGCGATCACGCACTACGACTGGGCCGCCGACGCGCTCGGCTTCGTCGTCGCCTATCCCGATGGCATCGACCAGAGCTGGGCCGACGGGCGCGGGGCCTCGACACCCGACCGCCAGGGCGTCGACGACGTCGGCTTCCTGACCGCACTCATCGATCGACTCGTCCGCGACTACGGCATCCCCCCTGGCCGTGTCTTCGCCACAGGAATGTCGGCCGGAGCCTTCATGGCGACGCGGTTGGCGTGCGATCGCGCCGACGTCGTCGCGGCCATCGCGCCGGTGGCAGGCACCCTGGGATCGGGTGTCCCGTGCGCCCCGTCGCGGCCGGTGTCGGTCCTGGCCTTCAACGGAACCGCGGATCCCGTGGTGCCCTTTGGTGGCGGCGGCATGCTGGGCCGCGGGGGAGCCAGCAACATCCTCTCCGCGCCGGAAATGGCAGCCCGATGGCGCGGCATCGACCGATGCGCGGGTGCGCCGATCGAGGACGACCTGCCGAGTGCCGGTGACGGCACGTCGGTGCACCGTGTCACCGCAGTCGGATGCGCAGACGGCACCGCCGTCGTCCTGCTCCAGGTCAACGGCGGCGGTCACACCTGGCCCACCGGGAACTTCGCCCTGCCCGATGCCGGGCTGACCACGACGGCGACCGACGCGTCGTTGGCCAGCGCCCAGTTCTTCGCCGCGCACGGCAGGTGACGCGCGCCGTTCAGCACTCGACGAGGTTCACCGGGACGTTGATCGCCAGTCCACCCGTCGAGGTCTCCTTGTACTTCGAGTTCATGTCGAGGCCGGTGGAACGCATCGTCTCGATGACCTGATCGAGGCTGACCCGGTGCACGCCGTCGCCGCGCAAAGCCATTCGTGCGGCGTTGATCGCCTTTCCCGCGGAGATGGCGTTGCGCTCGATGCACGGGATCTGCACCAGGCCCGCGATCGGATCGCAGGTGAGCCCGAGGCTGTGCTCCATGGCAATCTCGGCGGCATTCTCGACCTGTTGCGGTGTGCCGCCGAGGATTTCGGCCAGCGCGGCCGCCGCCATCGCCGCTGCGGACCCTACTTCTCCTTGGCAGCCGACCTCGGCGCCCGAGATGGACGCGCGTTGTTTGAACAGCGATCCAATGGCACCCGCGGTAAGCAGGAACCGCACGACGACGTCGTCGGAATCCTGCCGACCCCGCGGTGTGTAGTGCAGTGCATAGTGGAGGACGGCGGGGATGATTCCGGCCGCACCGTTGGTCGGCGCGGTGACGACGCGCCCGCCCGAGGCGTTCTCCTCGTTGACCGCGAGCGCGACGAGGTTGACCCAATCCTCGGCGAAAGCGACGTCACGGTCGGGATCGTCCTGGACGAGGCGTTCGTGCCAGTCGTGTGCGCGCCTGCGTACCTCGAGCATGCCCGGCAGGTGACCGGTGCGTTCAATGCCCTTTCGCTGGCACTGCAGCATGACGTCGTGGATGTGCAAAAGCCCTGCGCGGACGTCGCTTTCGGTCCGGGTGGCGCATTCGTTGGCGAGCATGATCTCGCTGATCGACAGGTCGTGCGTGTCTGCGATTTGCAGTAGCTCTGCTGAGCTTGCGAATGCCAAGGGGACGTCAACGGTTTCGGGCCCGCCACGGTCGTCGTCGTCCGCGGTGACGATGAATCCGCCGCCCACCGAGAAGTAGGTCTGAGTGAACAGTTCGGCGCCGTGCTCGTCGGTCGCGGTGAGCGTCATCGCGTTGGCATGCCGTGGGTGAACGGTCAAGGGACGCAGCACCATCGTGTCCTCGGTGAGGACGATGGGCCGCCGGCCGCCGAACAGAATCCGCTGCTCTTCCCGGATGGTCCGGAGCCGACGTTCTTTTCCGTCTGTGTCGATGGTCTCGGGCTGAAATCCTTCGAGCCCAAGCAGTATCGCGTCCATCGTGCCGTGGCCGGACCCGGTGGCGGCCAACGAGCCGAAGAGGTCCACCCGCACGGTGGCCGTCGCGTCGAGTTGGCGACGTTGGATGAGCTCGTCGGCGAAGCGCGCCGCGGCGCGCATTGGACCGACGGTGTGCGAACTCGATGGGCCGATGCCGATCGAGAACAGATCGAAGACGCTGATGGTCATGACGTCGGGCTGAACAATTGAATACACACGGCGAACCTCTAGTCGGCGGATGACGGGACGAGTCACCTCCCCGCTCTGTCCTGAGACCTGAGAGTTTCGGCGACGCCAAGAGGCGTGCCATTCACCTTCGGTAAGCGCGAGTTCGCCGCGCTTTCTCCAGAGTTGCCTCGGTGCGGCGGTATTGGGCCTGAGAGATTCCTGGGGAGGATGTTGCTCCTACGGCACCCCGTGATCCGGGGATCTCCCGCCGCGCGTCGACAGCGTATTGAGTTGTGGTCTAACTGACGTGCTGTGCCAGTAACCTACTCGCGATTGGGCCTCGGTGCGACGAATGGTGGGAATCTCCGTTGGGCCACGCTCGGCGCGGATAGCGTCTGCCTTGACTGACGATCACCGTTTCAGCAAGGGGAGTTGGCCGATGAGGAAATTGCTAGCAACGCTTTTGACGGCTGGTGCGACGGTGGTGGTGGCGGTGGCCATCGCGCCGGCGTCCAACGCCGAGATATGCGGCGGCGTCGGTGGTCGCCACGTCGCGGTGGGTGGATGTACGCACATCGTCGGCGACGTGGCGGTGGGAGTCGCGTTGGCGAACGACGACGATTGGGCCACGCAGGAAGCCAGCGGTCAGCCGCCCTGCTACACCCCGTCCGGGGTGCCGTACTACACGCCCGGTTCGGACCCCTGCTTCTGACGCGGCGCGCGGGTCAGTCGGCGGTCTTGATGATCCGGGGCGCCAGCTGAACGACCTCAGGGACGACGGTCGGATTCTCGCGAGACACAGTGATCAGCGATACCAAGGTGTTGGCGACATCGCTGAGCGCCGACATCTGAGCCGGAAGCTGACCGTGCTCCACCCACGATTGGAACAGCTGGCCCAGTAGGTCGCGGTCGGCCCCGCGGAGAATCTCGGTGTCCTGGGTGGGCCCCATGCCGACTCTGATGATGGACAGCTCGGGGTGCTCGCTGCGCCACGACCGCAGGATCTCGTCGAGGGCGGCCTTGCTGGCGTCGTAGGCGGCCACGCCTGCACGCGGGCGGCCGACGTCGTTGCTCGAGGCGACCAGCACGACACCGTTCTCCGAGAGGTGCGCCAACGCAGCCCGCAGGACGTTGTTGGCGCCGAGGGTGTTGACGCTGAACGCGTGCACCCACGTGGCGACGTCGGTGTCCTCGATGTGGGCGAACGGCACGACGGTACTGGTGAAGACGACGGCATCGAGCCCGCCCAGCGCGGTGGCGGCGGCGTCGACGACGCGCTTGATGGCCCCCGTGTCCTCGACGTCGAGCTCGAACGCCGAGCCGCCGATGTCGTCGGCCAGTTTGGTCAGCAGGTCCATCCGCCTTGCGGCAACGGCCACCTTGGCACCGCGCTCGCCCGCGCTGATGGCCACCGCATGGCCGATCCCGGACGACGCCCCGACCACCAGCAGCCGCAACCCTTCGGCATCGGCGTGTTGACCACTCACTGGAAACCACCTTCGGCGAGCACGGTAATGACGTTCTCACCCTAGAGCGTCGACAAAGGATCGCCTAAGTTGGCCCGCCTTAGGCGGCCAGCGTGGCCAACTTCGGATTCGCCTGCGGAATCGTCGAAGGTGTCGTCGGCTCGATGGTGACCGGTCCTCGCAACAGCCGTACTTCTGGCGCGTTGCCGATCACGACGCCGTGCGCCGTGCCCCGCGGAGTGGGAATGTCGATGGTCGTGCCTGCGACGAAGTCGTCGCCTTCGTCGGTGTCGCCCGCGAACCACTCGTTGAACCACTGCACGGACAACTCGTCGACGGCCGGCGGGTTCTGCGGTTGGGGGAAGCCCGCGGCCACGTACAGCGCGAACTGGATGAGGGGGTTGCCACCCTGCATGGAATCCGAGTGCACTCCGCCGTCCAGCACGACGCCCTTGTAGCGGTCGGGCCGGCCAGCGGTCAGGGCTTCGTTGACGTTGCTCGTCGAGTTGTAGAGATTCACGGGGGCACCGATCTCGCGGACCGGGATGAATCCGGTCAGCGCCTCCTTGGCGTTCAACGCGGTCAAGGCGTTGGGCAGGGTGTCCGCGAACGGGACTCCGTCGAGCAAGATCACCCCGACGAGATCCGCGGCGGCGCAAGTGGCGACCGTGCAGTCGTCGGCGAGGTGGCCCGCCGCGCCCGACACCAGGTTGGCGCCCAGCGAGTGGCCCGACAACGCGAACTTCCGGGGCAGTACGGCTTCCAACCCATATCTGGCGGCAAAGCCGGCGTCGATTGCGCTTTGGGTGAGTGCCTCGCGATTCCCCTCGAAGAGGTCGCCGATTGCTGCCGACATCTCGGTGCCGCCGAGCCAGTTGGCGTCGCCTGCAAAGGGATTCGACGACAATGTCGGGGTCACGACGATGCTCTGCGTCTTCGCGGCGAGGTTTGCGGCGGTGTAGCTGTACATCGGGCCCAGCGCCAGAAAGCCGTGCTGCAGCAGGATCATGTGCTCGGGGACGTCGGTGCCCTCGGGGTAGTACCAGTTGGCCGCGACCCGCTGTCCGTTGCCGAGGAGGATCGTCGAACTTCGGACGGTGACAGTGCTCGCCGGTGGCAACACCGGCGGACCGGTGACCAATGCTTCGATCGCCTGCACGGTGTTGAAGACGAGCGATCCCACGTTGACCACGACGGCGCTGACGACGGCCTGGATGACGCCGAGGACCGAGGGCGGAGCGGGTGTCGTTGGCGCCTCGGTGGTGGCCCTGACGAGGCTAGGGGTGGCCTCGGACTTCGCGGAAACGACTTCGGTGACGACGTTCTTCGCGACCGGATCGGATTGCTTGGCGACGCGTGCCGGCTCGGGTGTGGCGGTGCCGGGGACCGGCTGTTTCCTTCGCGGGGCGCTGCCTGCCTGCGTACCTCGTTTAGAGGTGTGGTCGTCGTTGTTCTTGACCCCGTCCTTCTTGGCGTCCGCGGGGTCCGGCTCCGTCGTGTCCGGCTCCGTCGTGTCCGGGTCCGGCTTGTCGGTGTCGGGCTTGTCTGCGTCCGGCTTGTCGGGGGTGGTCTTCGGCCCTGGCTTGGGTGCGTCCGATCCCGTCGAATCCGACGACGAGGAGTTCGCGGACTCCGCACCGGTGCCGGTTTCCGCTCCTGCCACGCCTGCGCCCGCGAGCAGTGCCGCCGACACTCCGGCGGTGACGAGTCCCGCCCCCGCCCACACCGATAGCTGTTCCACCCAAACCCCTGACGTTCGCGTCGAATCCATGC
>NZ_JAVRQA010000300.1:0-5381 GCF_032161845.1 Mycobacterium sp. | reverse complement strand
CGCGGCCTAACTTCGGCTTGAGAAGTGTTCGATGCCGTGCCTTTTAGAGGGTTTCGCGGCGTGCAGCGGCGAGCCTGCCCGATATATTGCCACCGGAAACTGCTGCTCTGATATTCGTGCAATTTCGCTAGCTGTCTCAGGCCTATCGATCAAAGCGAACATTGGATGCGTTGCCCAGCCGTGGCTGGCGATAGCGCACCATGACCGAAACATTCTGCGTCCCGATTCAAACAAGTCACTAGGGGCGAGGGACGCCGAACCGAGGACGTAAATGGCGGCGTCTTCGGAGCCAAAGAGATTCATTTCAGAAGCGAACAGTATCCGACCGGCTGGTCTCGATACTCGCCCTATTCGTATGGTGGCCATCAGAGCCAGCCATTTGATCCATGTGAGGCGCAAACTCTGCCGGGTGAGCCCGTCGGGAGCGGTGGAGTTGGACCTCAGCCACTCAGATAAGTCATTGAGAAACTCGGGATCGTTGAATGAAGCAACGTATGCGGAGATGATGAGGGGTCGAATCTGTTGCCCGCCGAGCTGCTTGTTTCCGAGGGCCAGCAGGTCGTCTGTCAGGCGTGTGGGGGCGGGCCCCTTTCTATAGGGGCCACGATTGGTGTGCCGATGTGCAAGCGAGTGGGCGAGTGGATCGACAAGCGGCGAGCTCGTCGAGGGTGAGAAATGGATGGTCCCGCTAATGATCGAATCGCGTTCTTGGGTAAACTCTGGCGAGAACTGCACGTCGACCGATTGGAGTTGACTTGCAAGTATGAGGCTTTCGACGAAACAGCCGTGGGCGAGATACACATCTCGATCATTGGGGTCGTTCGGAAGTCGATCGTCCCGCGTGTGAACCAACTGAATGGAGTTCGCGTCAAGAACCCGAAGCTGCCATGGTTGAGTGTTGTGCGCTGAGGGGGAACGTATCGCGGATTCAACGAGAGCTCGGATGGTTGGATCGAGTGCTCGTGTCGCGGCGGCGACACGGTCCATGCTTCTGGTACTGGACATCGGGGTCAGACGGGCACGGTTAATGATGTCATCTCCTTTGGCCTGCGAGTAGCCCCGGGCGGGCGTTCTGGCGGCTGAGGTAAGAGTCGAACGGGTGCCTTGGCGGATTCTTGGGACGGACCCGGCGAACCCTGGCGGCCCTGGCCCCGGCCGGTCGCGGTGGCGACACGGTCGATGGTTCTGGTGCTGGACATCGGGTCACACCTGCACGGCCAATGATGTGATCTCCTGCGGCTTGCGGTGACCGAACCCCCGGGTTTGGTGCACCTATCCAGATATTGCGAATTCGACGGATGACTCCCGCGGTTCATCTTCGACGGTTGCCTGGGCGCGATAGGGCCATATGTTTCGTCGCCGAGCGAGTATCGGCCCTGGTCACGGTGCATGACCCGCCATTTGATTCGCCGCGGCGCCGTTCCAAGGATTTCCCAAGCACTCCCAGAGAACCTTCTCTCCAACGCGCGCACCGCCTCGGCGGTCCGAGCAAGGCACGCCGAACGCAAGGGAGAAGACGATGGGGAACGATTCAAGGCCCAACTTGCGGCCAGTACACGAAGTCGCGCCTCCGTCGCTTCAGTACCGCACCATCCACGGCTACCGACGCGCCTTCCGTGTCTCCGGGTCTGGACCAGCCATCTTGCTGATCCACGGCGTCGGCGACAACTCCACGACATGGGAGGCCGTGCAAACCAGACTCGCGCAACGGTTTACGGTCATCGCACCTGACCTGCTGGGCCACGGCGAGTCCGACAAGCCACGCGCCGACTACTCGGTGGCGGCCTTCGCGAACGGCATGCGCGACCTGCTCGCCGTGCTCGATATCGACCGTGTCACCGTCGTGGGCCATTCGCTTGGTGGCGGCGTCGCAATGCAATTCGCCTATCAATACCCGCAATTGGTCGAACGCATCGTGCTGGTTGCCGCCGGCGGTGTCACGACGGACGTGAGCTTCGCGCTGCGGTTGGCAGCGCTGCCGATGGTCAGCGAGGCGCTGGCGATGCTGCGCGTGCCAGGAGTGGTACCCGCCTTGCAACTGTTCGGCCGCGCCGCAGAAACGGTGCTGGGTTCAACCAAGTTCGGGCGCGACCTGCCAGGCTTCGTGCGCGTGGTCACCAGGCTGCAGAACCCTGCCGCCTTGTCGGCATTCTCGCGCACGCTGCGGGCGGTGGTGGACGGGCGCGGCCAGCTGGTCACCGGACTGGACCGAAGTTATCTGATGCAATCCGTGCCGGTGCAATTGATTTGGGGCGAGGACGACTCAGTGATCCCGGTGAGTCATGCTCGGACGGCACACGCGGCGCTCCCTGATTCGCATCTGGAGATCTTCAAGAACTCCGGGCACACGCCGTTTCACGATCACCCCGACCGCTTCATCGAAGTCGTGGAGCGGTTCATCGACTCGACCGAACCGGCCGAATATAGCGAAGACCTCTTGCGGTCACTGCTGAAGACCGGAATCCGCCAGAACGCCGACTCCGAGCCGGTCGAGACCGCGTCGCGCAGTGCTTGACCCGAAGGGCCGCCATGACGGGGCCCGGACGGCGGTGCGTACTCACTGGCTGCACATCCAGACCGCAACCCCGGGGAAACCCCTCACGACCAACAAAACCCACCAAATCCAACGTTGGTGAGTTAGTCATCGATACTGTTGAACATCGCGACGCATGAGCCTCACACCGGAGGTCAAGCGGCAGAATGGCCGGAGAACGCATGGAAAGCACACCGACCACAGAACCGGGCGGGATCACCGCGGAGCTGGCCGCGGCCGGATTCGCGGACGCCCGCGAGGTCGGCCGAGGCGGTTCTGGCGTGGTCTATCGCTGCAATCAGACTTCTCTGGGGCGAAGCGTCGCGGTCAAGGTCATGGCGTCGGATATCGACCCTGAGAACCGGGAACGATTCTTGCGTGAGGGTTACGCGATGGGCGCCCTTTCGGGCCACCCGAACATCGTGCACATCCTGCAGGTCGGAGTAACCGCGAGCAACCGGCCATACATCGTCATGCCGTACTTTTCCGCGGACTCCCTGGCGCTGCGACTGCGCCGGATCGGGCCGCTCCAGTGGCCCGAGGCCTTGCGGATCGGTGTGAAGCTTTGCGCGGCGCTGGAAACCGCGCACCGGACGGGCACTTTGCACCGAGACATCAAGCCCGCGAACGTGCTCGTGAACGATTACGGCGAACCGCAACTGAGCGATTTCGGGATCGCGCACATCACCGGTGGATACGAAACGGTGACCGGGGTCTTCACCGGGACCATCGCCTTCACCGCGCCCGAGGTCCTCGGCGGAAAACCGCCGACGGTCGCGGCCGACGTTTACTCGCTTGGCGCCTCCATTTACGCGCTCGTCGCCGGTACCTCTGCGTATGAGCGCCAGCCCGGCGAGGATCTCATGGCGCATTACTTGCGGATCAGTTCGGCACCTGTCCCAGATATGCGTCCAAAGGGAATCCCTGCCGATGTGTGCGCGGCGATTGAGAAGGCGATGTCCCTCGATCCGGCGAAACGGCCGGCGTCGGCGGCGGAGTTGGGCCGCGAACTGCAGGCAGCGCAGCGGCGCAACGGGTTGATGCCGGACTCGATGGCGCTTAGTCAGGTCTCCGGTGAGACGGGGCCCCTTGCAGGTCCAGCGACTCAGACGACCGGGCCTCCTGGCCACACTGATATGTCCGGAGCGGCTTCCAGTTCGGCCGTTGAACGAGTCCGGGAAACCCACACGCCGGTTCCGAATCCGTCGGGCGCACCTGGGCCGACTCGGCAGACCGCGGGACTGACAAGCACCACATCCGAGATTGGCCCTCCGAGTGATCCGGGCGCGCAACATGTCCCGGCACCCGGGTGGGGGCGACCCGGGCCGCCGACGCCGGCGTGGTCCTCGCCGCCGGAAAAGAAGCGGAACCGCACACTGGTGCTGGTGGTGGCAGCGGCAGTCGTCGTAGCACTGGTGTTGGGGGCCAGCACTGTGTACTTCCTGGTTAACCGAGACAGCAGCCCCCCTAGGGGTAACGCGACTCAACCGAGCATTGAGCTGCAAGCTGGCTGGCAGCCGATTACGAACGCGCGCGTCGCACGCACGGCGGTCGCGACCACCCAGTCCGACGGCACGGTCTGGATCTTCGGCGGGCTTGGCGGAGATGGCGCTGTCAGCGGGCGGCACGAAGGCTACGACCCTGCCATCGACAACTGGAAGGGCGGCGACGACCTGCCGGTTCCGGTGCAGCATGCAATGTCGGTGACCTGGCAGGGGAACCCGGTTGTGCTTGGTGGCTGGCGGACCGCGGGAGCCAACAAGGTTGCAACCGACCAGGTTTGGCGGGTGGTCAACGGTCGATGGGTGGAGCTGCCGCGCATGTTGCAGCCCAGGGCGGCAGCGGCGGCAGCGGTAGTCGGGGACCGCATCATCGTTACCGGCGGTGTCAACGCGAACGGCGCGCTGCTGAACACCACCGAGATCTTCGACGGCAATTCCTGGACGCTCGGCGCCCCGATACCGACGTCGCGGCAGATGCTGGCCGCGGCGTCGGACGCCAACCTGGTGTACGCGGTGGGCGGAACCAACGGAAAGTCCGACCTGACGACCGTCGAGGCGTACAACCCCGCCGAGAACACCTGGACGCCTTTGCCAGACCTTGCGGAGGCGCGCAGTGACCTCGGTGTGGCAGTCGACGACGGCCGTCTGCTGGCGGTCGGGGGCCTGTCAGCGGGGCGAGTCCTCAACAGCGTGGCAGCGCTCGACCTGGCCACGAAAATCTGGACCGGATTACCGGACATGGGCACCGCGCGGCACGGAATGGCGGTCGCCGCGGTGGGGAAATCTGTGTATGCGGTCGGCGGTTCGACTGGCGTCGGCGATGATCAGGTGACCTCGTCGGCGGAAGCCATGAAGTTGACACCGCGCAAGGTCCAGCCGACGTCGCAGTGGCGGTCCCTGCCGGACGCGCAAACCGCCAGGTTGATGACGGCGTGGACAGTGCTCGACGGCAAGATCTGGATCATCGGGGGTCTGCAAGCAGGAAATACGTTAAAGACCGTCGAGAGCTTTGACCCGCAGACCGGAGCATGGCAATCGCAGCCATCGCTGCCCATCCCACTGCACCATGCGACGGCGGCAACCTACCGCGGTCAGGTGGTGGTGATCGGGGGTGCGAGCGACAATCTCGCGAATGCGTCGAACAAGGTGTTCGCGTTGCGGGGAGACAGCTGGGCGGAACTACCGAGCCTCGGGCACGCTCGAGCTGGCGCGGCGGCGGCGGCGGTTGGTGACACGCTCGTGGTCGTCGGCGGGCAGAACGCCAAGCAGATCGTCCCGCAGACCGAGGTATTCGACGGGGAGTCGTGGACGCAGGCAGCTGACCTCCCAACCCCGCGCGAACACCT
>NZ_JAVRQA010000299.1:0-25895 GCF_032161845.1 Mycobacterium sp. | reverse complement strand
ACGCTGCAGCGCCACCAGCGCCTGACGGATCTCCTGGCGGCTGAAGAACCCTTCACCGCCGCGCACCTGATACGCCACCCCCGCCGCGGTCAGCGCCTCTTCGTACACCTCTGACTGGGCGTTGATGCGGTACAGCACAGCGATCTCCGAAGCCGCGGTGCCCGCCTGAACGAGCTTCTTGATCACCTTGGCGACGGCGGTGGCCTCGGCGACCTCGTCGGGGTGCTCGCTGAACGTCGGCACCGGCCCGGCCTCGCGTTGACCGATGAGATGGAGCTTGCTGCCAGCCATGCGGCCACGCGCCATCCCGATCACGCGGTTGGCCAGGGACACCACCTGCGGCGTGGAGCGGTAGTCGCGTTCCAATCGCACCACCGACGCTTCTGGGAAGCGGCGCGAGAAGTCCAGCAGGTAGTTGGGGGTGGCACCGGTGAACGAGTAGATGGTCTGGTTCGCGTCGCCGACGACGGTCAGATCGTCACGGTCGCCGAGCCATGCATTGAGCACGCGCTGCTGCAGCGGCGTGACGTCCTGGTACTCGTCGACCACGAAACAGCGGTAGCGGTCCCGGAATTCACTTGCCACTGCGGCGTCGTTCTCGATGGCGGCGGCGGTGTGCAACAGCAGGTCGTCGAAGTCCAGGAGCGCGGTGCCGTCGCGGCGGGCCTTCATGGCCTCGTATCCCGCGTACACGGCGGCGACCTTGGCGGCGTCCAGCGGAATGTCGCGACTGACCTCGGCGACCGCCGCCGGGTAACCCTCCGGACTGATCAGCGACGACTTGGCCCACTCGATCTCACCGGCGAGATCACGCACGTCGTCGGTGCTGGCCTGAATCGAAGCCCGGTTCGCGGCCTGGGCGACGACGCCGAACTTGCTGTCGAGCAGCTCCCACCCGGTATCGCCGACCACCCGCGGCCAGAAGTACTGCAGCTGCCGTCGGGCCGCCGCATGGAACGTCATCGCCTGCACGGCGCCGGTGCCGACCCCGTCGGCACCCTGCTCGTCCAGCGATCGCAGCCTGCCCCGCATCTCCCCCGCCGCCCGCGACGTGAACGTCACCGCCAGCACCTGACTGGGGGCCACATGACCGGCAGCCACCAGATAGGCGATGCGCCTGGTGATGGTCCGCGTCTTTCCGGTACCGGCACCCGCCAGCACGCACACCGGCCCGCGCGGCGCCTGGACGGCTTCGAGCTGCTCGTCGTCGAGGTCGACCGTCAGACGATCGAGCGGCCGAGATTGAGCTGAGTTGGCGGCCACGACGGCCGGGGGTGGCATGGCGTCCATCTTGGCATCCAGCGGCGACAATTTCTGATCTGACATCCGCTCCGGCGACGCTCCCTGGTTGGTGCAATACGCGGCGTATCCGATACGTTGACATCGCTATGACAGGTAACAACGTCCAGCTGACCATGTACTCGACGTCGTGGTGCGGCTACTGTGCACGGCTCAAGACCGCCCTGAAGTCCGCGGGCATCGGCTACGCCGAGGTCGACATCGAGGCGGACCCCAGCGCCGCCGACTTCGTCGGCTCGGTCAACGGTGGCAACCACGTCGTTCCGACGGTGAAGTTCGCCGACGGGTCGACGCTGACCAACCCGAGCCTCAAGGCCGTTCAGGCCAAGTTGGCCGCCTGACTCAGTCGACGAACGCCCAGGATTCGATGATCTCCCTGGCGATCGAGATCGACCCAGGCAACAACAGCCGCGACGGCGAGTCGCTGCTCCAATCACCGTCGGCCAGTGCGGCGCGAACCTCGGCGCGGGTGAACCACGCCGCCTCGGCGATCTCACCGTCGCTGAAGAAGAACTCCTGCTCCGGATCGCCGATCGCATGGAATCCGACCATCAGCGAGCGCGGGAACGGCCACGGCTGACTGCCCAGGTACGTCACATCGGTGACGGTCAAGCCGATCTCCTCGGCGACCTCGCGCGCGACGCAGCCCTCGAAGGACTCACCCGCCTCGACGAAACCGGCGATCAGCGAGAAGAGCCGTTCCGGCCAGACCGTCTGACGGGCCAACACCGCGCGGTCGTGGCCGTCGTGGATCAGGCAGATGACCGCGGGGTCGGTGCGGGGGAACTCCTCGTGGCCGTTGACGGGGTTGATCCGCGACCAGCCAGCCTTGTGGGACTTGGTCGGCGAGCCGTCGACGGAACTGAAGCGCGCACTGTCGTGCCAATTCAGCAGGGCGGTGGCCGTCGCCACCAACTGGGCGCTGAGATCGTCGAAGACCGCTCCCGCCCTGCGCAGATCGAGAACTTCGGACTCGGCGTGCGGATCCTCCGGCCCGTCCAGGGCGCCACGCACCGCCCAGACGTGCCTGCCGTCCTTCAACCGGCCGAGGAAGACCGCGTGCTCGTCGGGCTTGGCGGAGTGCTTCAGCGCCTTGCCGAGCACCACCTGACCACCCGAGATCAGCACCTGGTTGCGGCGATCGACCTTCAACAGCAGCGCATCGCTCCACCCAGCCAGCGCGGCGTCGACGTCGGTACGCAGTTGATCGGCGCGATCGGCGCCGACGCGCGACAACAGGGGAACGTTGCGCAGGTTGAACGCACCAGTGACATTCCCCTGGTCGCTTCGCTCGCCCCCGCAAGCGGGGGGACCCCCAGCACCGGGGGCGGTCAACGGTCGGAGTCCGCGTTGCGGATGTAGAGCAAGCGGTCGCCGAGCTCCATCGCGTCAGCCTCCGGAGCGTCGACCCGCACCAGATTCCCTTCTCGCACCACCCCCAGCACGATGTCGGGCAGGTGCCGCGCAGAGCCGCCAACCTCCTTGGACGTCACATCGCGTTCGGCGATGGCGAATCCGGCGTCCGGGGTCAGAAGGTCCTCGATGAGTTCCACGACCGTCGGGGTGTTGGCCGCCATCCCGAGCAGTCGACCCGCCGTCTCCGAGGACACCACGACCGAATCCGCACCCGATTGCAGGAGAAGGTGCTGGTTCTCGGACTCCCGGATCGATGCGATGATCTTCGCCTTGGGCGCGAGCTCGCGGGCGGTCAGCGTGACGAGCACGGCGGTCGGATCGCTGTTGGTGGCGACGACGATCGCCTTGGCGTGTTGAGCGCCCGCGAGTCGGAGCACGTCGGCGCGGTTGGCGTCGCCGTGAACGGTGACCAGACCGGCCTTGTCGGCGCGGTCCAACGCCGAGCGGTCGGTGTCCACGATGACGATCTCGCCGCCCTTGGCGCCGTCCCCGACCATGGCCGAGACGGCCGTCTTTCCCTTTGTTCCGTAACCCACGACGACGATGTGGTCGCGCATCTTTCTCCTCCACTGCTGAATCTTGAAGGTCTGACGCGAGGCCTCCGTCAGGGTCTCCACGGTCGTACCGATCAACACGATGAGGAAGGCCACGCGCAGCGGCGTGATCACCAGCACGTTGATCAGCCTCGCCGACGGGGTGAACGGCGTGATGTCGCCGTAGCCGGTGGTCGACAGTGAAACCGTGGCGTAGTACAGACAATCCAGAAAGGACAGTTCGTTGTCCTGGACGTCGCGATAGCCGTCACGGTCGAGGTAGACGATGATCACCGCGAGGAACAGCGCCGCCAAGGCGTAGAACACCCGCATCACGATCTTGCGCGCCGGGCTGACCGGTGTCTCGGGGATTCGCAGCGTCCCGACCAGAGCATGGTCGGGCTGCGTGGTCAGCGTCTGATCGAGCGCCTCCATACGGCGACGCAATCTACCCTTGGCCACGAGGGCCCATCATCCGCCCAACTCGTCGCACAGCACAATGTAACCATGACCTCTCTCACACCAGCGTCCGAGAACGCCCCCAGCCAGGCCACGGCCCAACGGATGGGCGCGATGCTCGTGGGAATGGGGGTGCTGCACTTCGTCGCACCGAAGCCGTTCGACACGATAGTTCCGGCAGAGCTGCCTGGCAGCGCGCGGTTCTACACGCTGGCCTCCGGAGTCGCAGAGGCCGCTACCGGCGCGCTGCTGATCGCACCGCGCACCCGCCGCCTCGGCGCACTCGCCGCCGTCGCGCTGTTCATCGGGGTGTTTCCAGCGAACGTCAACTCGGTCCGGGTGCTGTGGGACAGAGGTTGGGCCATGCGGATCGGGACGATCGCCCGGCTGCCGCTGCAGATCCCGATGATCACGCAGGCCCTCAAGGTGTATCGCAACGCACCTCGCTAAGCGGCCTCGAGCAGCTTCGCCAGCTCGACGGCGTCCGGTAGCCCTTCGGGTTCGACGGTCCTACCGCTGCGCACGTAGTGGAATGCCGCGCGCACCGAGTCGGGCGACACACCTGCGGTGGCCGCCCACGCCAGCCGATACACCGCGAGCTGAACGGCGTTCTGCTGCAGTGCCTCTGCAGTGGCCGGCGGGTCGCCGGTCTTCCAGTCCACCACGGTGACCCCACCGCCGTCGTCGGCGAACACGGCGTCGATCCTGCCGCGTACGACCGTCCCGCCGATGACCATGTCGAACGGCACCTCGACGTCGATGGGGGTCCTCGACGCCCACGGCGACACGGCGAAGGCGGCCTGCAGTTCGGCGAGCCGGTCGGCCTCGGCCAACCCCAGTTCGCCGTCGACCGCCCCCGGCAGGTCTTCGAGATCGAACAGCCGCTCGGCGTGAAAGAACCGCTGCACCCACTCGTGGAACGCCGTGCCCAGCAGCGCATGCGGGTCGGGGCGTACCGGAACACGCCGCTGCAGCCGCTGCAGCGCCCCCTCCGGATCGCGACCGATGTCCACCAGCGCACTCACCGAGAGTTGCGGCGGCAGCACCAGCGCGGGCCGCGCGAGCGCCAACTCACGCTCGGCGAGCAGCGCATCGACGTCGGCCGCCCACCCGTCTACGTCCCCCTCGTCCGTCGTTCCAGGGAGATCGCCCGCCATGGCCTTGCCGACGAGTTCGGCTCCGCTGTCGACGGTGGTGCGACCTGCACCAGCCGGGTCGACGGGCCACGATCGTTCCATCACCTTGTCCCGCAACGGGTTGACGTCGCCGTCGGCGGGTGCAGGCGCCCAATGCTCCACCTCACCGCACGGGGCCCCCGCCTCCGCGGCCCGGTCGATCACGTCCTTGACCTCGAGCAGGAAGTCCGACGGTCCGCGAGGCTTGGCCTCCGTGGCTCCCCAGTGATGGCCCGAAAGCACCAGCGTGTCCTCGGCGCGGGTGAGGGCGACGTACAGCAGGCGCCGCTCTTCGTCGATCCTGCGTTGATCGAGCGTCTTGCGATGAGCGGTGATCTTGTCGGACAGAGCCTTTCGGTCGTTCACGTCGGACGTGTCGAGCACGGGCACGCCGTGTTCGGACACCGAGGCGCGGTCGCCCCGGAGCAGCGGCGGCAGGTCGCCGGCATCGGTCAGCCAGGTCCGCGCGGTCCCCGTCGACGGGAACACCCGGCCGCTCAGATGGGGCACGGCGACGACCTGCCATTCCAGCCCCTTCGCGGCGTGCACGGTGAGGATCTGCACGCGGTCCTTCGCCACCGTGAGCTCGGCAGGCGCGAGCCCGTTCTCCACGTCCATCGCGGCGTCGAGGAACGCGAGCAGTCCCGCGACCGATGCCGACGGCCGCGCTGCGAACTCGGCGACCACGTCAGAAAACGCATCGAGGTGTTCGGTACCGCCCCATCCGGCCGAAACCGACTGCGCGGCGCGGACTTCAGCGTCAACGCCCAGCATCCACCGAATCTCGGCGATCAGATCGGGCACGGGGTGGTGGAGTTGCGCCCGCAGGGCCGTCAGCTCACGGCAGAGCGCGACGATCCGGCCGTAGCCGGTGGGCGAATAGCGGTCCGGACGACCCGGATCGCAGATCGCGTCGGCCAGGCACGCCCGGTCGGCATCGGGATCGGCGGACGCGACGATGTGCGTCGTCGAGGACCGGTCGGCCGTCACCGTGGTGGCGGAGTCGAGCTCCACGGCCCTTCGCCACAGCGCGGTCACGTCGGCGGCACCCAACCGCCAGCGCGGTCCGGTGATGACGCGGATCGCTGCCGAGCCCGCCGTCGGGTCGGCCGTCAGCCGCAGCATCGCGACGACGTCGGCCACTTCGGGCACCGACAACAGCCCCGACAGTCCGACCACCTCGACGGGCACCCCGCGCTCGGTGAGCGCGTCGGCGATCGGCGCGGCGTCCGCATTGCGGCGCACCAGCACGGCCGTGGTGGGAACGTCGGCTCCCGAGTCGATGGCCGTGTGGTAGATCTCCGCCAACTGGTCTGCGACCCAATCTCTTTCGATGCTCACGTCGGCCACGAGCGCGCACCGAATGGTGCCGGCCGGAGCATCCGGGCGCGGCAGCAGCTCGCGGACGGCCACCGATCGACGGCGCGCTTCCGCCGAGATCGCATTCGCGAGGTGCAGGGCGCTTGGCGGATTGCGCCAGCTGGTGCGCAGTTCCAACGTCGGCGCCGGGGTGCCGTCCGATAGGCAGAAGTCGGTGGTGAACCGGGGCAGATTGGTGGCCGATGCGCCACGCCAACCGTAGATCGACTGGATCGGGTCGCCGACGGCGGTCAAGGCCAACCCGTCGTCCACTCCGCCGCCGAACAGGGCGGACAAAGCCACCCGCTGCGCATGGCCGGTGTCCTGGTACTCGTCGAGCAGCACCACCCGATAGCGCTGGCGCAGCTGCTCGCCAACCTGAGGGAACGTTGCCGCGAGCCGGGCCGCCGCGGCCATCTGCATGCCGAAGTCCATCACGTTCTCGGCGCGCATCCGGCCATGCAGCGCGTCGATCAGCGGCACGAGTTCGGTGCGCTCGGTCTGCGTGGCGAGCAGCTTCAAAAGTGCCTGACTGGGTCCGGTGTCGCGCTGCCGGGGCCCGGCGGGCAGGGTGTGCACCAACCGATCCAGCTCGGCGTGGGTGTCGCGCAACTGGTCGGTGTCGACGAGGTGTTCGGCCAGCTGGCCTGCCAGTCGCAGCACCATCGCGGTGACGGTGGCCGGGGACTTCTCGGTGTGCAGCTCGGGGTGCTCGCACACCACGCGAAAGGCCAACTGCCACAGCTCTGTTGCACCGATCAAACGAGTTGACGGTTCCACCGGAAGCAGGAGTCCCTGCTCACGCAGCAGCGTGCCGGCAAACGCGTGGTAGGTGCCGATCGACGGGTGCTCGTCGACGTCGGCCCGGTCGGTGGGGACCAGACCCGCGCCCGCGAGCCGCGCCAGCCGGGTGCGCACGCGCCGAAGCAGTTGACCCGCGGCCTTGCGCGTGAACGTCAACCCGAGCACCTCGCCGGGGCGGGCATACCCGTTGGCGACCAGCCACACGACGCGCGCGGCCATCGTCTCGGTCTTGCCGGCCCCCGCGCCGGCGATCACCACCAGTGGGCCGGGTGGGGCAGCGATCACCGCGGCCTGTTCCTCGGTCGGCGCGAAGAGGCCGAGTGCATCGGCCAGTTCCGCCGGGCCGTACCGATTGGTCACGCGCGTCCTCCCAACGCGGCCTGAGCGGGACACATCGCCCGTACCGGGCAGTGGGCACAGCCGTCGTTGATGCGGGCCACGAACTCTGGCCCCTTGGTTGCGCCGGCGGCCTGCCGGACGCGGTCGCTCCACTCGTCGCGGCCGTCGGCCGTCATCGGGTTCTGGTCGCGTTCGGTGGCACCCGCCACGCCGATCTTGCCGAGGTAAACCAGCCGGCCCCCGCCGGCCTCGTCGCCCTGTGGCAGAACACCTTCGGCGATCGCCAGTTGATACATCGCGAGCTGCGCATGGCGCTGGGCGTCGTCCTTGCTGACCGGGCTCTTGCCGGTCTTGACGTCGACCACGACGAGCCTGCCCTCCGCATCGCGCTCCAACCTGTCGACACGGCCGCGGACGCGCACGCCAGGCCCGTCGTCACCCCCGGGGGCGACGACCCCTTCGACGTCCACCTCGGTACCCACCTCGGTGAGTTCGTGACGGGTCTGGGCGTGCCACTCGACGAACGCCGTCAGCATGGTCCGGTGGCGATCCAGTTCGTTTGCCGCAAACCACGCGGCATCGAACCGTAGTCCCGCCCAAACCGATTCGAGCTCGGCCAGCATCTGGCCCTCGGTCTTCCCGGAATCCGACACCAGTGCGTGTACGAGCGTGCCGAGCGCGGAGCGCACGTCGCGGCCATCGCTTCCCCCGTGGCGCTCGAGCAACCACCGCAGCGGGCAGTCGGCCAACGTCTGCAACGTCGAAGGGGACAGCGTCACGACGTGCCCGTCATCCGACCAGAGAGGCTGCTCCGTCGACGCCTTCGCGGTGGCGTACCACTGGGACGGAGCCGAGCCGGGCACCCCGGCTTCGGCCAGCCTCGCCAATTGCGTTGCTGCGCACTGCCGTGTCGCGTCGTCGACGGCGCCGTCGGGTGCGCACACCACGGCACGCAGCCTGCCGACCACCGCGGACGTCGACAGCACTCGCGGCGCGCGGACCGGCTCGGCGTTCTCGTCCGGCGGCTCGGTCGCCAACGCGACGAGCTCCTCGCAGAACGGGGATGGCAGCAGGGCGTCGTCGCCTTCGTCACCGTCGACGGCCGTCACCAGAACCCGCGAGCGCGCCCGGCCCAGCGCGGCGATCAACAGCCTGCGCTCCTCGGCAAGCAACGGCGCTCTGGTGGAGGTTCCGTCGGCGATGCCGTCGAGAACGTCGACGAGCTGCTGGGTGGCGAGCACTCCCCCGCGCGGAACGACGTTGGGCCACAACCCCTCCTGCAACCCGCCGATGACGACGAACTCCCACTCGCGGCCGAGCGCGGCGTGCGCCGAGAGCAGCGCAACCGCTTCCCCGGGGCGTGCCGGCTGGCTGCCCGAGGCAGGCAGCACCATCGCCCGCACGTGATCGACGAAGCCGGTCAGCGACGCTCCCGTGGTGTGGGTGACGTACTGCTCCGCCAGGTCGAACAGCGCCGTCACGCCATCGAGGTCACGGGCCGCCTGAGCGCCGACGGTCCCGGCCCGTTCGGCCGCGGCCAGCCAGCGTCGCTGCAAACCGGTCTGATGCCACGCCTGCCACAGCGTGAACCTGGGATCGAGCCCATCGGCCTGGCTGCGGGCCGCGGCGGCCAGCACCTTGCGCACCCGCGTCAACGCCCTGGCTAGCTGATCCGGCATGTCAGCGCCGTTGGAGCGTTCGGGATTGACGGCGTCGACCAGCAGGTCGGCGAACTCGCGTGGCGGGCTGCCTGCGTCCGCGCGACGAAGCGTTCGACGCAGCTGCCGCAGCGACACCGGGTCGACCCGGCCGATCGGACCGGTCAACAGCGACAGCGCGCGGTCGCCGTCGAGACCGTCGGCGGCCACGTCGAGCACCGTCAGCAGGGCCGCCACCGCCGGGTGCTCGGCGAGCGGAACCGTCGACGCCTGCTGGTCGACGGGCACGCCTGCGCTGGCGAGTGCGCGGGCCAGCGCCGCCCCTGCCTGGGGCACTGACCGCACGATGACCGCCATCTGCGACCACGGCACGCCGTCGACCAGGTGGGCACGGCGCACCGCATCGGCGATCACGGCGGTTTCGGCCCGCTCCGACGCGGCGATCCGAACCGCCACCGATCCGGTCCGATCGCTGGCAGCACTCAACTGCCTGGCGTCATCGACACCCGGCAGCCGAGTCGCGATGCCCGTGATGGCGCGGGCTACGGCGGACGCGCACCGCTGCGATTCGGTGAGGACGATGGTCGGGTGGTCGCCGGCACTGAGCAGGGCCGGGTCGGCTCCCCGGTAGCCGAAGACGGACTGGTTCGGATCGCCTGCGACGATGGCGAGTTCGGCGCCTGCGGCCAGCACCCGGACCAAGAGCGCGGCCTGCGGGTCGAGGTTCTGCGCGTCGTCGACCAGGAGCAGCCGGATCCTGCTCCGTTCGGCGGCCAGTAAGTCGGGATCGGCGGCGAAGGCCTCGAGCGCTGCGCCGACGAGCTCCGCGGCCCCGAGCGCGGGCACCGTGGCCTGTGGCGCCGCCATGCCCACCGCGGATCGCAGCAGCATCACCTGCTCGTATACCTGCGCGAATTGACCTGCGGCCACCCACTCCCCACGACCGGCCCGACGGCCGATGCGTTGCAGCGCAGCGGGTTCCACCCCACGTTCGGTGCAGCGGGCCAGAAGGTCACGCAGTTCGTTGGCGAACCCGACGGTGCCAAGTGCGGGCAGCAGGTGCCGGGGCCAGGTCACCGCGGCGTTCGGACCGTCCTCGAGATCGCCGGCGAGCAGCTCGCGGATGATGCCGTCCTGCTCGGCGCTGGTGATCAACCGTGGTGGCGGGTCACCGTTGCGTTGGGCGGCGAGCCGCAGCACCGCGAACGCATAGGAGTGAATGGTGCGCACCAGCGGCTCGCGCACGGCCGCCGGGCCGTAGTCGCCGAGCAGCCGCGCCGTCACCGAGGCGCGGGCGTGCGCGCTGAGCTTGGCCGAACCCGTCAGCAGCAGAACGGATTCCGGATCTGTGCCCGCGGCGATGCGCGCCGCCGCGGTATCGACCAGCAGCGAACTCTTCCCCGTACCGGGGCCGCCAACCACCCGCACTGTGCCACGCAGACCCGGCTCGGTCAGCACGGTGGGCGACAGTGCGGTGCGCGGTGCGGGCATGAAGACATGTCACCACGGGGGTACGACAACAAGCGTTCCGCGCGTGCTGGCAGCATTCACACCGTGAACGACCTACTGAACGTGCACCGCTACGGACCGCCGGGCCCCATCCAGATTCTTGCGATCCACGGGCTGACGGGACACGGCCGACGGTGGGCCTCACTGGCCACCGGGCACCTCGCGGAGTTCACGATCGCCGCCCCCGACCTACTCGGCCACGGCCACTCATCGTGGAATGCACCGTGGACGATCGACGCCAACGTAGCGGCGCTGGCCGGCCTACTCGACGCCGACGGTGCAGGACCGGTCGTGGTGGTCGGACACTCGTTCGGCGGCGCGATCGCGATGAACCTCGCAGCGGTGCGACCGGATCTGATCGCGGGACTGGTGCTGCTCGATCCGGCGATCGGACTGGACGGAGAGTGGATGCGCGTCCTCGCCGACGCGATGCTGGAATCGCCGGACTACCCCGACCGCGAGGAGGCCCGCAACGAGAAGATCGGGGGCTCTTGGTCAGACGTCCCCCTTCCCGACCTCGACGCCGACCTCGACGAGCACCTCATCGACCTGCCCAACGGGAGATTGGGCTGGCGGATCAGCCTGCCTGCGATGACGTCCTATTGGAGCGAGCTGGCCCGCGCTGCCGTGCTGCCGCCCGCCGGGATCCCTACGACGCTGGTGCGGGCCAGGTGGACCGACCCGCCGTACGTCGACGACGCCCTCATCGCGGCGATGACCGCCCGTCTGGGACCGGACTTGACGCTGGTCGACCTGGAGTGCGAGCACATGGTTGCCAACGCCAAGCCCGCCGAGTGTGCCGCCCTGATCCGCGAACGCGTGGGCTGAGCCGTGGCCGCGATCACCGACGAGCAGGTGGAGGCCGTACGTGCGCTGGTCGCCTCGATACCGCCGGGGAAGGTCTCGACGTACGGCGACATCGCCGCGGCCGCAGACCTTTCCAGCCCACGCATCGTCGGCTGGATCATGCGAACCGATTCCTCGGATCTACCGTGGCACCGCGTCATCAGCGCGTCCGGCAGGCCGGCTCACCACCTGACGACCAGGCAACTCGAGCTCCTGCGGGCCGAGGGTGTGCTCGCCAAGGACGGCCGGGTGCCGCTGCGCGAGGTCCGGCACGAGTTCTAGGACCTGAGCAGATCGGGCACGTCACTTCAAGAACTGTGCAAGTGCTTTTCGGATGGCGGGAAGTGCTGTCGCCGCCTGATATTCGATGAGCGCAGCTTCGGCGACCATGCCGACCCACAATTGCGCGCTTTCGTAGGGGTGCGGGCGCGCGAGTGCGGCGAAGTCGGGACGGCACAGCTCGGCGTTGGCATGATTGCGATGTCCGATTTCGTCGGTTATTGCGGGCTCGGCGCGCGCTTCCAGCAGGAGCGCGCGGACGCCGCGGTCGCGTAGGCAGCCATCGAGGCAAGCGTTCGCGCCGGCGATGAGACGCTTGCGCCCCGGGGGCATGTCGACGATCGCAGCCTGCATCTGGGTAGCCAACCGTTCATGGAATTCGCGATGCAGCGCAAGGAGATACGAGGCGCGGTCACCGAAGTGGTGAAAGAACGTGCCCTTTGCCACTCCCGCGTGCTTGACGATGAGATCGACGCTCAAACCGGTAAGGCCGGTGCGTTCGGCGAGTTGCAGGCCCGCGTCGATGAGTGCTCCTCGGGTTTTGGCCTTCGCTTCCTTGCGCCGACCCGGTGCTGGGGTGGCGGGCGGCGTCGCGGTCATGGGAGCACTGTAACTGCGCCTATGCGAGCGGCTTTCCGCTGATGCGGCGCGAGCGGTCATCCGGTACTCCTTGAGGGTGGGGCGCCCACGATGCTATCGTCGACCGACTGGTCAGTCAATGAAAGGGAGTCCGATGGTCGCCATGGTGCAGACGCGCGTGGGGAAGGTTGCCTACAGCGATACCGGAGCGGGATCCGTGGTGGTCTTGCTACACGCGACACTGCATGACCGGCACGACTTCGACGCGATAGCACCGATCCTTGCCCGCGACCATCGCGTCATCGCCGTGGACTGGCCGGGCCACGGCGAATCCCCGGCCCCGACGCCGAACTATCGGCCGACGGCGGCCTCCTTCGCCGACGTCCTCGTCGACGTGGTCGCCGCACTCGAGTTGCCACCCGCGGCATTCATCGGAAATTCCGTCGGTGGCTTCGCTGCGGCACGGTTGGCGATCACCGACCCGCACCGGGTTTCGCGGTTGGTGTTGGTCAACTCGGGTGGCTTCATCGCCAGCCCGGTCAGCAACGCCTACGCCCGACTACTGGGCAGGACGGTAGTGATGAAACGAGTGCTGCCGCGGTTCATCCCCAGCTACATGAAGGCGACGAGCGACACCGACCACCTCATTCAGCAACGCGAGATGGCCCGTGCGAAGACCCGCGATGGCGTCGTTCTCACCGCGGCCATGTGGCGCAGTTTCGCCGCACCGGAACACAACCTGCGCCCGCGGGCCGATCGCATCACCGCGCCATGCCTGGTGATCTGGGGAGCGAAGGACACCGCGATCCCCATGAGGCTGGGGCGCGCCACCGCGGCAGCGATCCCGGGAGCACGGTTGGAAGTGCTGCCGACGGGCCACGTGCCGTTTTCCTCGGACCCGGAGGGATTCCTCGAGATCGCCGCTCCGTTCTTGGGCGCCGCCAGCGGAATGCCGCATTGACCGTTCTGCGCGTCCGTGCCCGGCGGCGCGGTTCGAGAACCGTTTCAGGCCAACGTATTCAGAGGATCAGGCGTACCAGCGCCGCAGTGCGGGCGAGGCCGGGGAACGCCGCCGACGTCGAACGCGGATGCAGCGCATGTACCGCCAAGCGGAACATCAACGCGCGCAACAACATCTGCGGCCACTCGGGTAACGGCGCCCAGCGCTCGACGAGACCGTCGTCGGCCTCGCCCCATGCCAGCGCGTCGACGACGACCACGCCCGCCGCCCAAGAGGCAGGCCGCCAATAGGGGGTGATGTCGGTAATGCCAGGCGCCGCGGTGCCGGCGAAGAGCACCGTGCCGTACAGGTCGCCGTGGACGAGTTGGCTGGGGCCGCGCGTCGGACGTCGCAGCGCGGCGAGTTGCGCGATCAACTCGACCGAGCGCTGGCCGTCCGCTCCGCCCGGCGACACCAGAGCACCCGGCGGCAATGCGTGCAGCGGGCGGTCCTCCCACGCGGCACGGTCGGCGGCGATGAACACGTCGACGTCGGACCACGGCACACCGGGGGGCTGGGTAAGGAATCGCGGGCGTTCCAGCTTCGCCGTCGCCTCGTGCAGGCGCACGGCCGCCGAGACGACCTCGTCGTGCCGCGGTTCCGGCGTTCCGGTGACGAAGGTGTCGGCGCGCCAGCCGGCGACGACGTAGCGACCGTCGGTGGAGCGGACCGGCCGCGCTAGGCGCACCCCATCGACGAACAGCGTCTCGCGGACCTTCGCCGACCACGCGGCGCGCGCATGTTCGGCGACCATCGACAACACGACTTCGCCGCAGCGCCAGCCACCCTCCCAGCTCGAGCCGAGGGGAACGGGCCGCACACCCGTCAGGCCGAACGCCGCCAGCACGTGATCAGGCGGCATGTCGGCACTCACAGGATCAGCCTAAGGCGTGGCCCGGCCAACGAGCGGTCAGTACATCACCATGTCGGGTTCGAGTTGTCGCGCCCACGCCACGATCCCGCCTTGCAGGTGCAGTGCGTCGGCGAACCCGGCCTTCTTCACCGCGGCCAGAGCCTCGGCGGAGCGGACCCCGGTCTTGCAGTACAGCACCGGCGTTCGGTCGTGCGGCAACTTCGTCAGGCCGTCCCCCGCCTCGATCGCGGACTTGGGGATCAGTTCGGCCCCTTCGATGTGGTTGATGTCCCATTCGACGGGCTCGCGGACGTCGATCAGCGCCACCTTGCGGCCGGAGTCGAGCATCTCCCGCAGCTCGCGTGGGGTGATGGTGGAGTCCGCGGCCGCCTCGGCCGCCTCGTCGGACACCACACCGCAGAACGCCTCGTAGTCAATGAGTTCGGTGATCTTCGGCGTATCGGGATCCTTGCGAATCTTGATGGTGCGGTACGTCATGTCGAGCGCGTCGTACACCATCAGCCTGCCCAGCAGCGGGTCACCGATGCCGGTCAGCAGCTTGATGGCCTCGGTGCCCATCACCGACGCGATCGACGCGCACAGGATGCCGAGGACGCCGCCCTCCGCGCACGACGGCACCATTCCGGGTGGTGGCGGCTCGGGATACAGGTCGCGGTAGTTCAGCCCCAACCCGTGGGGGGCGTCCTCCCAGAACACGGACACCTGCCCCTCGAAGCGGTAGATCGAGCCCCACACGTAGGGCTTGCCCGCCAACACCGCAGCGTCGTTGACCAGATAGCGGGTCGCGAAGTTGTCGGTGCCGTCGAGGATCAAGTCGTACTGGCTAAACAGCTCGATCGCGTTGTCGGGTTCGAGGCGCACCTCGTGCAACCGCACCTCGACCAGCGGGTTGATCTCCGTGATCGAGTCCCTGGCGCTCTGCGCCTTCGACCGCCCGATGTCGGATTGCCCGTGGATGATCTGGCGCTGCAGATTGGACTCGTCGACGACGTCGAATTCCACGATGCCGATGGTTCCGACACCTGCGGCGGCCAGGTAGAGCAGGGTGGGACTGCCGAGGCCGCCGGCGCCGATGACCAGCACGCGCGCGTTCTTGAGCCGCTTCTGCCCGTCGACACCGAGGTCCGGGATGATCAGGTGCCGGCTGTAGCGCGAGACCTCTTCGCGGGTGAGCTCTGCGGCGGGCTCGACCAGCGGGGGTAGCGGTGTGGACACCGGGCGCTCCTCGATTCGACGTGGGACCTCGGTGTCGATCACACCAGGTCCACTCATTCAACGGCAATCGTTGCGCAGACCTTCCCCACTAATCGCGGGGGTGGGTCAGGCGATCGGATACGGCCACGGGTTGAAGCGGCACGTCTTGCCGTCGGGCTGAACCGAGAGCGGGTCGAATCTCGCGTCGTCGTCGTTGCTCGTCGAGAACGTCTGCTGCATCATCACCGGCGCGAGCGCGCCATTCTCGCCACATGGCTCGTGCTTCTGGTAGCCGATGGCGTGCCCGACCTCGTGGTTGATCAGGTACTGACGGTAAGAACCGATGTCGCCCTGGAACGGCACGGCACCGCGCACCCAACGGGCCTCGTTGATGAACACCCTCGGCTGGTCGGTCAGATAGGCCGGGTTGTAGCAGGACGCCTCGAGCGGAATGTCGTAGCCGCAGCCCTCGCGCACCGTCATCGGTGACGTCAGCGAGACCCGGAAGTCCGGGGTTTGCGACGGGTCGTCGATGCGGGTGAAGGCGATCTGGGGGTTGTGCGTCCAACTCTTCGGGTTGGTCAGCGTTTCACTCACCATCCGGGCGAAGGCCTCGTCACCGCCGACCGACGTGGTGTCGACGCCATCCTCCACCTCGATCGTGTAGGTAAAGGACTTCGTCGTGCCCTCACCGACCTTGGGCGACGTGCCGGGGACCACGTGCCAGGTCTTGGCCGCCGCCTCGGTGAAGGGACCTCCCTCGGGGAGGATGCCCGTCGGCAGGTTGGCGTCGAACTGCGTCATGCCCTTGGGTGGGGCGCCGATGATCCCCGTGCTCGCCGCACCGATGGTGGGCGGACCCTGAACGGGCCCGTCGGCGAAGGCCGCCTTGGGGGCGTCTGTGCCCGTCAGCGTCTGGTACACCACGAGCACGGTGACGACCGCGAGAAGGGGAAGGGCGTAGGCGCGCCAGCCGTAGGTGGAGACGAAACGCCCGAGCCACGACTGCTTTCGCCACTGCTGGTGCTCGTCACGATTGGATCGCAGCCGGCCGCCGTCGTCGGCCAACGGGTCGCGCTGCGCGCGCAGGGGTTCCCTCCACTCGTTGCGCAGCACGGGCTGACGACCGCCCCCGCGACGCCCCGGGTCGTAGGTCACCGAACCAGGATGGCACAAGCCAGGGCGATGACAGGCTTTGGCGCGCCACCCGTACCCGGCCGCAGATGACGCGCTGCCTCAGTGAGCGGTAGTAGTCTCGGTTCGATGCACAGCCGCATCGACCGGCTGACCGTAAACCAGCCAGCACCGGCCCGGCAGCACCCAAGCCAGATTGAGGACTGATGAGCGACATCGCCAACACCGCCGAAAGGAAGGGTGCACAGCCGGCGGGTGGTGACGGTCCGGCCGGCGGCTCGACCGGCGGCAACCGACGCGGAAATCGACTGCCCCGCGACGAGCGTCGTGGGCAGTTACTCGTCGCAGCCAGCGAAATCTTCGTCGATCGCGGCTACCACGCCGCGGGCATGGACGAGATCGCCGACCGGGCAGGCGTCAGCAAACCCGTTCTGTACCAACACTTTTCATCGAAGCTCGAGCTGTATCTGGCCGTCCTGCAGCGCCACGTCGACAATCTGGTGTCCGGCGTCCGCCAAGCCCTGCGCACCACCACCGACAACCGCCAACGGCTTCGCGCCGCCATCGGGGCGTTCTTCGACTTCATCGAGCACGATGGCCAGGGCTATCGCCTGATCTTCGAGAACGACTACGTCACCGAGCCTCAGGTGTCGGCCCAGGTCAAGGTCGCCACCGAGGCATGCACCGATGCCGTGTTCGAGTTGATCAGCAGCGATTCCGGTCTCGAAGCGCACCGGGCCAGGATGATCGCGGTCGGGCTGGTCGCGACGAGCGTGGACTGTGCGCGCTACTGGCTGAACTCCGACCGGCCGATCTCCAAGGAGGCTGCGGTCGACGGCACGGTGCAGTTCGCTTGGGGCGGACTGTCACACGTGCCGCTGACCCGCTTCTAGCTGAGCTTGTCGGCAATCGCCGAGGCCGTCGCTCCGATGCCGAAGCCGACTCGCCTGTGGTCGGCCTCACCGATCTCCACGTAGGCGATCCGGGTGTTCTGCACCAGGAACCGGCGGCCCTTCTCGTCGGTCAGCGCGAGTACGCCCGACTCCTTGCCCAGTGCCGCAGTCACCAAGTCCTCCACCTCGCTGGGTGTCTGTGCGCTCTGCAGCACCAGCTCGCGCGGACTGTCGGTGACGCCGATCTTGACCTCCACGCTGAACCCTTCCTTCGATGTTCGTTCTCTTGAGCAGGCTAGTGGACGGGCCACGGCGCGCGCGTCCGCGGTGCCGCCACTTCGCGGACAGCGCAGCGGCGTCGAACCGGACGCGCGCGGCCGAAAGGCCTCGAGCCAACCGAGTCCGGACCGTGACCTCGCCATCAGCGCGTCAACCTCGTGCGTCACTTCAGCCTCGTTAGCATCGCTGAACAGACCCAAAACGACTCACGGGATAGCGGTATGGACAGGACTTACGCAACGTATTCGAGGACCTCGACGACAGCGCGCAACGCGGGCAGCCGCGGGACCAGCGCCGGCGGCTACCCCGACGTGGAGACCGACGTCGTCGACGGTGGTGCGGCGTACCGACGGCGCGCCGCCGAGTCCGGGTACGGCGACTCCGACGTCAAGGACGACGACATCCAGGACTACCACGCCTATGACGACGACGACATCTACGAGTACGAAGACGCCATCGACCGTCGGTGGATCTGGGTCGCGGGGGTCGCAGGCGCGATCCTGCTGATCGCCGTCATCTGCACCGTGGTCATCCTCGGCGGCGGCGACAGCGGCCCGGTGTCCAAGACGGTCGCTGCGCCGACCTCTACGACGGCTCAGGCCGCAACGACCACCGCGCCGCCCGCAATGACGTCGGCCGCGCCTCCGGCCCCCGTGGCCCCGCTGTCACCGGAGACCGTGACCACCGTCGCGCCAAGTCCGACGGCCAACGCCGTCCCTGCTCCGACCGAGGTGGCCCCACCATCGCCGCAAGTCGTCACCTATCACGTGAGGGGCACCCGGCAGCTCCTGGATCTGGTGACCGTGGTCTACACCGACGCCCAGGGCGCCCTGCAGACCGAGTTCAACGTGGCGCTGCCGTGGACGCGAACCGTGACGCTGGATCCCGGCGTCGAGTTGAAGTCGGTCACCGCGACCAGCCTCACCGGTCAGCTGAACTGCGCGGTGACCGATTCGACGGGCGCGACCGTGGTCGCCCAGAACACCAACTCGATGATCACCACCTGCACCAAGTAGCGGCGGCCGACCTAGCCGAGGCCGAGTTCGCGAACCCTGGTGTTGTGGGTGTTCTGCAGCCGGTCGAAGAACTCGGTCAGCTGACCAAGACCCTCACCGCTGGACACGACGAGATCGACCAGTTCGTCGTGCTCGGCGAGCACGAACTGAGCCTGCGTGATGGCCTCGCCCAGCAGTCGTCGCGACCACAACGCGAGGCGGTGGCGCTGCTTGTCGCTCGCGGTGACGGCGGCCTTGACCTCGGCAACGACGAACTGCGAGTGATCCGTCTCCGAGAGCACCGCTCGCACGACGTCAGCCGCGTCATCGGGTAGCGCGTCGGCGATCTCGAGGTAGAAGTCAGCGGCGAGGGCGTCGCCGATGTAGGTCTTCACCAGCGCCTCGAGCCAGGTGCTCGGCGTGGTCAGCCGATGGTAGTTCTCAAGTGCGGACGCATATTTCGTCATCGCCGCGACGATGTCGACGCCCCGATTGGCCAGCGCCTCCCGCAGCAGCTCGTAATGATTCATCTCAGCGGCGGCCATGCTGGCCATGTTGATCCGGCCAGCCAGATTGGGCGCCATCCGCGCTTCCTCCGTCAGCCGATAGAACGCCGCGACCTCGCCGTATGCCAGGAGTGCGAAGAGCTGATTCACGCCGGCATGCTCCGCCGCGGGGATCACCGTCTGCTCGGGCGAGCCCGCCGGCTGCGTCGAAGTCATGACGCAACTCTAGACGGACTCTCCGCACCCCGATCGGCGCGGCGACCGCCCCAAAAACGGGGCCAGCTATCATGTAAGGCGGAAGTGGCACGTCTTTCCTCCGCCACTCTCAAGAAATGTGCGTGCACAGTCTCGATCCGTGTCGGTCCGCTTCTCCCGAAGCCGAGGCCCCCAACGTTCTTTCGTCGAACTCGTGTGCGCGTGTGGACGCCGCGAGATTGACAAACGAAAGGTTACGTCGGCAACGCATGACTGAAATCACCACAACCTCCGATTCATTCACCCCGGACATCGACGTCGTCGTCGAAGCACCTGAGGACGCCCCCAAGACCACCACCTTCGCCGAACTCGGCGTGCGCGAAGAGATCGTGCGCGCACTGGCCGAGGGCGGGATCGAACACACCTTCGCGATCCAGGAGCTGACCCTGCCGCTCGCCATGACCGGCGACGACCTCATCGGGCAGGCCCGCACCGGCATGGGCAAGACCTTCGCCTTTGGCGTTCCCCTCCTGCACCGCATCGTCACCGACGAGGCCCGGCCGCTCACCGGGATCCCCCGCGCGCTGATCGTCGTGCCGACCCGCGAGCTGTGCCTGCAGGTCTTCGACGACCTGGCCAACGCCGCGAAATATCTCAGGACGGGTACCGACGGGTCCGGCGATCGCAAGCTGTCGGTCACCTCCATCTATGGCGGACGCCCCTACGAGCCGCAGATCGAGGCCTTGCAGAAGGGCGTCGACGTCGTCGTCGGCACCCCGGGCCGCCTGCTCGACCTCGCCCAGCAGGGCCATCTGCAGCTCGGCGGACTGTCCGTCCTGGTACTCGACGAGGCCGACGAGATGCTCGACCTCGGCTTCCTGCCCGACATCGAGCGGATCCTCAAGCAGATCCCGACCGACCGGCAGGCGATGCTGTTCTCGGCGACGATGCCCGACCCCATCATCACGCTGGCCCGCACGTTCATGAACCAGCCGACGCACATCCGCGCCGAGGCGCCGCACTCGTCGGCCACCCACGAGAACACCAAGCAGCACGCCTACCGGGCCCACGCGCTCGACAAGGTCGAGATGGTCGCCCGCATCCTGCAGGCCGACGGGCGCGGCGCGACGATGATCTTCACCCGCACCAAGCGCACCGCGCAGAAGGTCGCCGACGAGCTCGTCGAACGCGGCTTCAAGGTCGGCGCCGTGCACGGCGACCTCGGCCAGGCTGCCCGCGAGAAGGCGCTCAAGGGATTCCGCAACGGTGACGTCGACGTCCTCGTCGCCACCGACGTGGCCGCCCGCGGCATCGACATCGACGACATCACCCACGTCATCAACTACCAGATCCCCGAGGACGAGCAGGCGTACGTGCACCGCATCGGCCGCACCGGTCGCGCAGGCAAGACCGGTATCGCCGTCACCCTCGTCGACTGGGACGAGCTGCCGCGCTGGACGATGATCGACAAGGCCCTCGGTCTGGACACCCCCGATCCCGTCGAGACGTACTCGAGTTCGGCGCACCTCTACGAGGAACTCAGCATCCCCGCCGGGGCCACCGGATCGATCGGCAAGGCCACGCGCTCCACCGAGTCACGGGACCGGCCGAAGCGCGAGACGCGCGACGGAGACAAGCGAGACGGGGACAAGCCGGCCCGCAACCGGGACCGCACCCGGCAGCGCACCCGTGGTGCCGGAAAGTCGGCCACCGGACACTCCGAAGGTGGCGAAGCGACCCCACCCGCCGACGCCGAGGGTGCACCATCCGGTAACTCCGCGGGGCCGGCCAGGCGCCGTAGGCGTCGTCGTCCGAGCACCGCCGCGCCCACGGCCGGCTGAACGAGGCTCCCACCTCGCGATGGTCAAACCCGAACGCCGCACCAAGGGCGACGTGATGGCGGCCGCGGCGATCGTCGTGGTGATCGCCGTCGCAGCAGGACTGATCTGGTGGAGCAGTGACGCGCGGGCGACTCTCAGCAGGCCGTCCGCCGAGCCGGTTCCCGCACTGAAGGCGGCACGCGACGTGCCGTCCTCGCTGCGGGAGCTGTGGTCCGCCCCCAGCCCGAAGACCAGTAGACCCGTCGTCGCGGGCGGAGCCGTCGTCACCGGCGACGGACGCGAGGTCGACGGTCGGGACCCGGCGTCGGGCAACGTGCTCTGGAGTTACGCACGCGGCGTGCCACTTTGCGGCGTCACGTACGTGTACAACGACGCCGTCGCGGTGTATCCCGACGACCGGGGCTGCGGTCAAGTGACGACGATCGACGGGCAGACCGGCCGCCGCCACTACACCCGCACCGCCTACGCCGACGCCGAGGTCACGCTGTCCTCCGACGGCTCCACGGTCCTGTCGGCCGGCAAGACCAGGTTGGAGCTGTGGCGCTCCGACATGGTCCGGATGATCGGCTACGGCGCACTGGACGCCAGGATCAAGCCAGACGTACCCGCTCAACCGCTGTGCGGGCTGGTGTCCGCGGCAGCGAGTTCGGCCGCGGTGTCGGTGCTCCAAAGCTGCCCCGGCCAGGCGGATCTGCGGCTCACCCTCCTGGTGCCCGCGAGCGAGGAAGACGAGCCCACCACCAAGATCGTCCAGCTGCCAGGGGTGTCCGTTAACTCCGGCGCACGGGTGATCGCCGTCTCGGACACCACGACGGCCGTCTACGTCCCGACGCCGAAACCCGTGGTCAACGTGGTCGACGACACGGGCACCACCATCGCAAGCACCGTCCTGCCCGCGCCGGCGTCGGTGCAGGCCACCGAATCGCACGCCGGCAGCCTGATCACCTGGTGGACCGGTGACAGCGTGATGGTGTTCGACGCGAACGGGATGCGATACAAGTACACCGTCTCACCGGTCAAGGGTCAGGCGCCGGTCGGCCCTGCGACGCTGATGGCGGGAAAGCTGCTGGTGCCCGTCACCTCCGGCTATGACGTGTTCAACCCCGAGACCGGCGCGGGCGAAGCCCACATCAGCATGAAGCGCCCGCCAAGCGCGACGGCCGTGGTGCCCGGCGTCGCAGGTTCCACCCTGCTGGAGCAACGTGGGGACACCCTGGTGGCGCTGGGGTCCTGACTAGACGTCCGGAGCGTACGTCGGCAAAGCCTTGCCCGACTTCCAATATTTGGTCAGCGCGGTAGCGAGCTCACGATAAGCGTTGGCGCCCTTGTTCTTTCGCCCCGCTAGCACGGACGCGCCCGAAGCGCTGGCCTCGGCGAACCGCACCGTGCGCGGAATCGGCGGTCCCAGCACCACCAGCCCGTAGCGATCGGCGACGTCGAGAAGGACGTCGCGACTATGGGTGGTCCGCGAGTCGTACAGGGTGGGCAGCGCACCGAGCATCGTCAGGTCCGCATTGGTGATCTGCTGGACGTCGTCGACCGTCCGCAGGAACTGGCCGACGCCACGGTGGGCCAGCGTCTCGCACTGAAGGGGCACGATGACGTCATTGGCGGCGGTCAGCCCATTGAGAGTCAGGACGCCGAGCGACGGTGGGCAGTCGATGATGACGACGTCGAACTGTTCCCCCACCTTGGCAAGCGCCCGCTTCAACGCGTACTCGCGGCCCGCCCGCATGAGCAACATCGCCTCGGCGCCTGCCAGGTCGATGTTGGCGGGCAGCAGTGTCATGCCCTCGGACGTCTCCACCAGCGCGGCGCCGGGCTCGACGTCGCCGAGGAGCACCTCGTGGATCGACACGGCGAGTTTGTCGGGGTCCTGGCCCAGCGAGAACGTCAGGCACCCCTGAGGATCCAGGTCGACGAGCAGCACCCGGCGCCCGTTCTCCGCCATCGCCGCACCCAACGATGCCACCGTCGTCGTCTTCGCGACGCCACCCTTTTGGTTGGCGATCGCTAATACCCGCGTCATGTCTTCCCCATTGCCTCGCTCGCCCCGAACGTGTTCATCCAAGCACGCGCGCGCGGGATCGGCTCCGACGTGGGGCAGAATCGCGGGGGTGAGTACCGGTGGGCAGGAGCGCAGCGACCCGGGGAACGGAACGGTGCGAAGCCGCCTCGTCCTCCTCCGGCATGGCGAGACGGAGTGGTCGAAGTCGGGCAAGCACACCAGCATCACCGACCTCGACCTGACCGACGAGGGTCGCGAACAGGCCACCCTGGCCGCCGAGGCGCTGGCCGATCTCCAGTTGCGCGATCCGGTGGTGATCAGCAGCCCGCGGCACCGTGCGCTAGTCACGGCCGAGCTGGCAGGTCTGACGGTCGACGAGGTGTCTCCGCTGCTGGCCGAGTGGGACTACGGCGACTACGAGGGCACGACGACCGATGAGATCCGCAAGGCGATACCGGACTGGCTGGTCTGGACGCACGGCTGTCCCGGCGGCGAGACCGTCGCCCAGGTCAGCAAGCGAGCGGACAGCGCCATCGCGATGGCCTTGGAGCGCATGAACCTTCACGACGTCGTGTTCGTCGGGCACGGCCATTTCTCCCGTTCGGTACTCACCCGCTGGATCGAGCAACCGCTGTACGAAGGCATCCGGTTCTCCATGGCGGCGGCGTCGATCGGCGTATGCGGATTCGAGCACGGTGTCCGTCAGATCACCGCCCTCGGCCTGTCCGGCCACGTCAATCCGTGTCTGCCCAGGTGACCGTCGAGCCGTCCTTCGTCCTCGCCGGGCGCGACGGCGTCGTCATCGCCGAGGGCGTGGCCACCGCCTACCCGGCCCTCGACGATGCTCGCGCCGCGCTGGCTTCGGGCGAGGCCCCGATCATCTTGGGCGCCTTGCCCTTCGATGTCACCCGGCCGACGGCATTGATGCGTCCCGAGCACTTTCGCTTTGCCGAGACGCTGCCTGACCGGGACCAACGCGAGATGCCCGCCGTACGCATCACCGAGACGGTGCCCGACCCCGCCGAACACCGCACCCGCATCGCCACCGCGCTCGAACGGTTGCGCGATCCCGACTGCGCCCTACACAAGGTCGTGCTGGCGCGGGCGCTTCGCCTGGCCGCGGACGGCGCGCTGGACGTCGGTACCATCGTCCGGCGACTCGCCGAGGATGCCTCGGCGACAACCTATTTCGTTGATCTCAGCCCGGCAGGCGGCAAGTACGAGGGCACCGCCCTCATCGGCGCCAGTCCCGAGCTACTGGTGGCGCGCCGCGGCGACGTGCTGACTTGCCGACCATTCGCGGGTTCGGCGCCGCGCGCGGCCGACGCCGCGACGGATCTGGCCAACGGCGCGGCCTTGGCCGACTCCGCGAAGAACCTGCACGAGCATCAACTGGTGGTCGACCAGATGCGCGCGGCGCTGCAGCCCTTGTGTGCCGACCTGGACATCGCATCCACCCCCGAGCTCAGTAGCACGTCGGCGGTGTGGCATCTGAGTACGCCGATCACCGGCCGGCTGCGTGACTCGTCAACCACCGCTTTGGATCTCGCGGTGGCGCTGCATCCGACCGCCGCCGTCGGTGGGGTGCCGACCGGGGCGGCAGTCGACCTGATCGGCACGCTCGAGGGTGATCGCGGCTTCTACGCGGGCGCCGTCGGGTGGTGTGACGGTCGGGGTGACGGCACGTGGGTGGTGTCCATCCGATGCGCGGAGTTATCCGCCGACCGCCGCTCCGCCGAGGCCAGATCGGGTGGCGGGATCGTCGCCGAGTCCGATCCCGACGACGAAGTGGCCGAGACGAATACGAAGTTTCGAACGATCCTGAGCGCGTTGGGAGTGAGCACGTGACCGTCAACATCCGTCGGGTCCGGCCCGGTGACGAGGCCGAGTTGGTCGCCATGATGCGGGCGCTGGCCGACTTCGAGCATGCCCTTGATCAGTGCACGGTGACCGAGGCGCAGCTGAGTGACGCGCTGTTCGGAGAACACGCGACGGTGTACGCCCACCTGGCGGAGGTCGACGGCGAACCCGCGGCCATGGCCCTGTGGTTCAGGAACTTCTCCACCTGGGACGGCGTGGCGGGCATCTATCTGGAGGACCTGTTCGTCAAGTCCGCGTTCCGGCGCCACGGTCTGGCTCGAGCGCTGCTGTCCACGCTGGCGAAGGAGTGCGTCGACCACGGGTACACCCGGCTGACCTGGGCGGTGCTGGACTGGAATTCGAACGCGATCGCCCTGTACGACGCCGTCGGGGGCCACCAACAGAACGAGTGGATCACCTACCGGGTGTCCGGGGACGAGTTGTCCGCTCTCGCAGCAGGATCCTGAGTCAGCCACTGCACCGCCGACGGGCTGAACAACAGCGCCAACCCGACGGCCGCGACCAGAGCGACTGGGACGCCGTAGGACCACTGCCGAGAGCCGACGGCGATGTACCACGCCACGGGAAGCAGCAGGAGTTGCGCGAACACGGCGATGCCACGGCCCCACCTCCGGCCCGTCCACAGCGCCCACGCAGCGGTGAAGAGGGCGCCACCCATGACGACGAACCAGCCGGCAGTGCCGTAACCGCTGATCGACACCTCGTGGGCGCCGCCGACCGCGCGCACGACGAGTACCACCGCCACGACCATCAGCGCGACGCTTTCCAACGCCACCAAGGCGGCCGCCTGACGAACTGTCGATGGCGAGGGCACGATCACACGGTCGAGCGTAGAGCGCG
>NZ_JAVRQA010000298.1:0-9755 GCF_032161845.1 Mycobacterium sp. | reverse complement strand
TGGGGAACTGCTGGCGGAACATGTCGTAGAACGACGCCTCGAACGACAACTGCTTGAGGATGTGGTTCTCGGTGGTGGGGCGGCCGGTCAGCAACGCCTGGAAGTACGCACCGTTGCGATGGGTGATCGCGGTCGGCCGGACCACCGGTTTCGGCGAGGCGGGCGTGTAGTAGCCGGTGTACTCACCCAACGGCCCCTCCACGACGGTCTGGGTGAAGTCGACCTCGAACTCGATGACCACCTCGGCGTGTGCGGGCACTGAGACGTCGTTGGTGCGGCATTTGACGAGCTCGACGGCCGCGCCGCGCATGCCGCCGACGACCTCCCAGTCGTTGGTGTCCTCCGGAACCTGGACCGGGCACGAGTAGGCGATCATCGGGTCGACGCCGATGACGAGCGCCGCCCGAAAAGTCTTGTGTCCCATCCGCTGTGCCTTGGCCTGGTTCTTTGCGAACCGGTGGTTGGGAATGGCCATCAGCGTCATCGTCTTGTCGTCGATGATCTCGCAGCGGTAGTGACCGATGTCCGGGACGCCGGTCTCGGGGTCGTGGCTGACGACGAATCCCGGAGTGATGTACGGGCCGCCGTCATCTGGGCTGTAGCGCGGGACGGGCAGGATCGATAGGTCGATGTCGTCACCGAGGATGACGTTCTCGTGCACGGGACCGTCGTCGACGTAGGTCGGCGGAATGCGGGTGCTCAGACGTTTCACGATCTCGTCGAAGACGTTCTCCCCGGTGCAGCCATAGGCGATCAGCGCCTTGGCGTTCGAGTTGTAGACGCCGCCAACGAGCGGGAATTGGGTGCCGTTCTGCTTGAACACGACTGCAGGGCCAGCCACCGAGGCGCTCTTGCGCATGGCCTTGGCCACCTCGAGTTCGAGCGCTACGGGGCGGTCGACGTCGATGAGCTGCCCTTGGGCACGCAACGCGTCGAGGAATTCGCGGAAGTCCTGGAATGGCACAGTGGGATGCCCCGTACTTTCCTGGGTGGAGGTGGCCGGCAGACCACGATCGATCGTGCCACATTCGGCTCGCCAACCGGCCAACAACGCACCGGGTCACGCCCGACCGAAGTACACCTCCTGGGTGGCGATGCACACCACCTCGCCGGTCCGGTTGTACATGGTCGCGGTGGCGAGGCCCCGTCCACCGATTGCACTGGGCGAGAACTGATCCGCCAGTACCCAGTCCGACAGGTCGACCGGCCGGTGGAACCAGAGGGCATGGTCGATCAGTGCGGAGAACGTCGACACGGGAGTGCCGCGCCGCATGGCGATGGCCGTCTCGAGCATCGTGGTGCCCGACAGATACGTCAGGAGGCAGCTGTGCAGCACCTCGCCGTCGACCACGGGTTCCCTTGGTCGCCACCACATCCGAATCCGTGGCGATGGCTCGGGCAGGTCCACCGCCAAGCGGGGCGGCGGGTCGACGTAGCGCCGCTCGAAGGGCTGCGGCCGGACCCAGTGGCCGTGATGCTCGTCGGCGTACGCGGCCAACTGCTCCTCGACGGGCAGAAGCGTCTCCGGCCCGGACACCTCGGGCATGGCGGCGTGGTAATCCACGCCGTCCACCGGCGTGCTGAACGACGCGAGCGCCTCGAGCAACACCTCCCCGTCTTGGCGGGCGGTGACCTGCCTGGTGGAGAGCGTGCCTCCATCGCGGGACCGGACGACCTGAAAGTCGACGGGCCGCCTGGCGTCACCTGCCCGCAGGTAGTAGACGTGCACGCTGTGTGGGCTGCGCCCCGGCACGGTGCGACTCGCCGCCATCAGGGCCTGTCCGGCGATGTGACCGCCGACGATGTGGTGGGCCGGGTTGTCGAGTTGGGTGGCCACGAAGCTGTCGTCGTCGATCTGATCGACGTGCAGGGTGGCGACGACGTCGGCCAGCGACGGCGGGCGGTAGGTCACCCCGGCATCATGCCGTAGCGGCCGTTGTGACCATCCATCCCGTTCATCGACACGCGAGCGGATGACGGGATTCGAACCCGTGTAAACGGCTTTGCAGGCCGGTGCCTAGCCACTCAGCCACACCCGCGTTGATACCGACCATGCCACTGGGCAAGGAGATGCCCCAGCGTTTCGATCGGCGTGATCGCTAGGCCAAGGTTCATCGCGGCGGACACCGGTCGCGATACCTTGTCCGCATGTATCTGTGGCTCGCCGATTCACCATTCTTCGGCGGACCGGGTCAGGGCACCCGTCAGATCGTCGAGCTGTTCGTGGCATTCGGGCTGACGGCGCTGATCGGTCTCGAGCGCGAGATCCAGGGCAAGAGCGCAGGACTGCGGACACAGACCATCGTCGGCACGGCGGCGGCGCTGATCCTCTTGGTCAGCAAGTACGGGTTCCAGGACGTGTTGGTCGAGGGGCTCGTCGTCGTCGACCCGTCCCGGGTAGCGGCCCAAATCGTCTCGGGCATCGGCTTTCTCGGTGCGGGCATCATCATCTTCCGGCGCGGCTCGGTCCACGGACTGACGACGGCGGCAGCGGTCTGGGAGTCCGCGGCGATCGGCATGGCGGCAGGCGCCGGCCTTCTGCTGCTGGCGTGCACCGTGACGGTGATGCACTTCCTCATCATTCTGGGTTTCATGCCGCTGGCCAGGCGACTGGCCGCCCGGCTGAGTGGCTCAATCCGCGTGCACGTCACCTATGAGGAGGGGCGCGGCGTCATGACGGCACTGCTGCAAGCATGCGACCGACGCAATTGGCAGCTGGCAGCGCTCGAGTCGGACCCGACCGGTGGGGTGCTCCTGACGCTGTCGGGCAACGGCATCCTCAACGCACCGATCCTGCTCGCCGGCATCGATGGCGTGACCGCGATCCGCCAGCTCGACGACGATCCCGACTAGCTGAAGCCGAGATGATCCACCGAGGCACGGACCAACAGTTCAAGCGACCAGTTGGCAGTGGACTCGCGCAGGGCATCCATCGCTCGGAGCCAAGTGCTGAGTAACTCGGCGAGTTCATCGGCACCGTCGGCGACCGTAGCGACGTCCAGCCCGTCGCCTCCGACGACCAACCGTCTGCCGTGCCCGTCGAAGACCCTCGCATCCGCCGAGATGCCGGACTGCACGGCGTCACCTTCAGTCCGGTAGAACGCACAGTCGTCACCCCTCGCGACGATGATCGGCGGCGCGATTCCGTCGGTCACGAGTCGGCGGTGCGACCGCGGCTCGCACGGTACGAGGCGACGCAGCCGACGGCGGCGAGCACGGCCATCACCGCGAACATCCATCTGGCGGCGGTCGCATCACCCCGGTCGGTGAGGTTGACGACGATGCCCGCAAGCCCGGCGCCAAACGCACCGCAGATCAATTGCACGGTGTTGATGGCGGCCGCGGCGGTACGTCCCTCGGCGGGGTCGTCGCTACTGCCCATCGCCCATGCCGACAGGTGTGGCCATGCGATGCCCACGCCGGTGCCGGTGATCAGGAGCGCCACCACCCACACCGCGACCACCAGCCCGGGGGCGTCTTCGAGTTGGCTCACCGCGGCAATGCCCAACCCGACGGCCATCACGAGTGGTGCTGCTGCGACCACGCCGACGACGGCGCGGACTCTGGTCAGCGACGCACTGATGATCTCGCTGATGGTCCACCCGACGGCCAGCGAGACGCTGAGGAAGCCGGCGGCCACCGGCACCAGGTGTGCCAGCCGCTGACCGAACAGCGGCACGTACATGTCCGCCATCGTCGCGGCCATCAACACACCGAGCGTCAGGTAGATCCACTTCAACGGGCCAGGCCGAAAGGCCAGGGGCGGCAACACCGAGGCGCTGGTCCTGCGATCGACGACGAGGAACACCGCGACCAGTGTCGCGCCCGCGGCCAGGAGGCCCGCGGTCACGACGACGTTGCGCGGGATACCCGCAACGCTGATCGCCAACGCCGCCGCACCGAGGAGCAGCAACGACCACACCGGAATGCGGTCGGCCGCGGGCCGGTCGGCGTCGGTCGCCCTTGCGGGCAGCGCAAACGGCACCAACGCCGCCATCGCCGCAGTCAACAGCGCCAGCACGCCGAATGCCCAACGCCACGAACCGAACTGCGCGAACAGCCCACCAGCGGCCGGCCCGACCAGGGTGCCGACGCCCCACATCGCCGACACCAGCGCTGACGCCTTGGTCCACAACGACTGCGGCAGAGCAGAATTGATGACGGCGTAGCCCAGGCCGGCGAGTAGCCCGCCCGCCGCACCCTGCACCACGCGACCCAGCAGCAGGAATTCCATGGTCGGCGCCACGGCACACAGCACGCTGCCGATCCCGAACACGCTGAGGCCTCCGACGTAGGCCCACCTCGGCCCGACCTTGGTCAGCACCGCACTCACCGTGGTCGCCGCCACCACCGACGCGACCAGGTAGACGGTCGTCACCCAGGCATATAGCCGTTGGCCGCCGATCTCGGCGACGGTGCTCGGCAGCAAGCTGATGGTGAGGAATTCGTTGATGGCGTAGAGAGCCACGCCGCCGGCGAGCACCGTCGACGCGCCGAGATTCTTCGGCCCAAGGAGCTCGCCCCACCCGCCCGTCTTCGTACTGTCAGTCTGCGTCACGCGGACAACCGTACGAGCTCAACCATGGTTGAGATCAACTCCTCGTCAAGCTGGCACTACTTGAGGCCTGCGGCGTCCATCCCGCGCAATTCCTTCTTCAAGTCGGCGATCTCGTCACGGATGCGTCCAGCCAGCTCGAACTGCAGATCCCGTGCGGCGGCCATCATCTGCGCGGTGAGGTCCTTGATGAGGTCGGCGAGTTCGGCCCGCGGCATGTTCGACGTGTCCCGCCCTTCTCGGATGCCCGCGCTGACCGCGCGACCGGGTTCACCCTGAGCCCGCCGACCGCGTGACGAGTTGCGGCCGGAGCCACCGACGTCGACGGTCGCGTCGGTGTCGTCGGCCTCGCGGTAGACCTGGTCGAGGATGTCGGCGATCTTCTTGCGCAGCGGTTGCGGGTCGACGCCGTGGGCCTCGTTGTACGCGATCTGCTTGGCTCGGCGGCGATCGGTCTCCTCGATCGCCTGCTGCATCGAATCGGTGATCTTGTCGGCGTACATGTGCACTTCGCCGGATACGTTGCGAGCCGCGCGGCCGATGGTCTGGATGAGGCTGCGCGCCGACCGCAGGAAGCCTTCCTTGTCGGCATCGAGGATCGACACCAACGACACCTCAGGCAGGTCGAGGCCCTCACGGAGCAGGTTGATGCCGACCAACACGTCGTACTCGCCGAGTCGCAACTGGCGCAGCAGCTCGACCCGACGCAGGGTGTCCACTTCCGAGTGCAGGTAGCGCACCCGGATACCGAGTTCGAGCAGGTAGTCGGTGAGGTCCTCGGCCATCTTCTTGGTGAGCGTGGTGACCAGCACCCGCTCGTCCAGTTCGGTGCGCTTGCGAATCTCGCCGATCAGGTCGTCGATCTGCCCCTTCGTCGGCTTGACCACTACCTGCGGGTCCACCAGGCCGGTCGGCCGGATGACCTGCTCCACGAACTCGCCCGCCGACTGACTGAGCTCATAGGGCCCGGGCGTGGCCGAGAGGTACACCGTTTGCCCGACGCGGTCGGCAAACTCCTCCCAGGTCAACGGTCGATTGTCGACCGCTGACGGCAGCCGGAAACCGAAGTCGACGAGGTTGCGCTTGCGTGACATGTCGCCCTCGTACATGCCGCCGATCTGAGGCACCGTGACGTGTGACTCGTCGATGACCATCAGGAAGTCTTCTGGGAAGTAGTCCAGGAGGGTAGCGGGCGCCGTGCCCGGCCCCCGGCCGTCGATGTGCCGCGAGTAGTTCTCGATGCCGGAGCAGAAGCCCACCTGCTTCATCATCTCGACGTCGTAGTTGGTACGCATCCGAAGCCGTTGCGCCTCAAGAAGTTTGCCTTGGCCTTCCAGCTCGGCCAACCGCTCCTCGAGTTCCTTCTCGATGCTGGAGATGGCGATCGCCATCCGCTCGGGGCCCGCCACGTAGTGGGTGGCGGGGAAGACGCGCAGCTTGTCGACCTTGCGCACCACGTCACCCGTCAGCGGGTGCATGTAGTACAACGCCTCGATCTCGTCGCCGAAGAACTCGATGCGAACGGCGAGTTCCTCGTAGCTCGGAATGATCTCCACGGTGTCGCCGCGGACCCGGAACGATCCCCGGGTGAAGGCCATGTCATTGCGGCTGTACTGCACGTCGACCAGCAGTCGGAGCAGCCCGTCGCGCGGCACCTCGTCGCCGACCTTCAGTTCGACCGACCGGTCGAGGTAGGACTGCGGTGTGCCGAGGCCGTAGATGCACGACACCGATGCCACCACGACCACGTCGCGACGCGACAGCAGATTGTGGGTGGCGGAGTGCCTCAGTCGCTCGACGTCATCGTTGACCGAACTGTCCTTCTCGATGTAGGTGTCGGTCTGCGCGATGTACGCCTCGGGTTGGTAGTAGTCGTAGTACGACACGAAGTATTCAACGGCGTTGTTGGGCAGCATCTCTCGGAGCTCGTTGGCCAGCTGGGCCGCCAGCGTCTTGTTCGGCGCCATGATCAGCGTCGGCCGCTGCAGCTTCTCGATGAGCCACGCCGTCGTCGCCGACTTGCCGGTACCCGTGGCACCCAGCAGCACCACGTCGCGCTCCCCCGCGTTGATGCGCCGCTCCAGTTCAGCGATGGCTGCGGGCTGGTCACCGGCCGGGGAGTACTCGCTGACTACCTCGAACTCACCGCCAACGCGCACGATCTCATCGACGGCTCGGTACTCCGAGTGCGCCACGACGGGATATTCGGTAGCGAATGCCATGTTCACCAGGTTAGAACCAACCACCGACAACTTCGATTCCCGGGTCGCTCCGCTCCTGCCCTCCGAACTTCGATTCCCGGGTCGCTCCGCTCCTGCCCTCCGAATAACTAGGCTGACGACATCCATCCCCCCAAACACGAGACCTTCGACGTCCCCGCCCGCACAAACACCGATCCCAAGGGCATCGTGCGGGACGTCGGCGTCTACACGGTGCACCCCTGGGGCCTCTACATGGCCAGGCCGACGCCGGGTCGCGCGCAGTTCCACTACCTCGAGTCGTGGCTGCTGCCGTCGCTCAGTCTGCGGGTCTCGGTCTTTCACTTCAGCCCAGGGTACGAGCGCGATCAGGACTTCTACCTCGACGTCGGACCCATCACCATCGACGGGGACGTCTGGCATGCCGAGGATCACTATCTGGACCTCGTCCTTCGCACCGGCTCCTCCGTCGAACTCATCGACGTCGACGAGTTGTTCGCGGCCGTCCAGCAAGGCTTGTTGACGACGGAAACCGCCAGCCTGGCGATCCAGACGGCGGTCGGCGCGATCGAGGGGTTGGCCCGCCACGACTATGACCTCGGCCAGTGGCTGGCGGAGAAAGAAATGGTTCTCACCTGGCGAGCAAGCTAATATCTGTACTTATGAGCTTGACTAAGCGTTGGCTGATGACGGCAGTGGCGTCTTCAATCCTGCTCTGCGTCGCACAGTTCGCGCCGGCCATCGCGATGGCCGACCCAGAGGGTCCGTCAAGTCCCGATGCGACGCTGGAGTCCACTGACGCCCAACCCGCACCGTCCGATGCGGAGCCCACTGACCTCGGTCCCGGCCCCTACAACGTCGTCTACCGGGCCCGCGTCGACGGCGTGTCGCGCGGCGCAACCATCAGCTATGCGATGGCCGACGATCAGGTCAACACCGCCGCGCCGACGATGATCCCCGGCCGGACGTTCGAGGCGACGGGGGTGGTGACGCAGACGCAAAAGGCGGGCATGCAGGTCACCATTCAGTGGCCGTATTCCGCCAGCCTGCACTGCGAGATCCTGGTCAACGATCAGATCATCGCCGAGGCCGACCAGTTCGTCGCGCCCCGACTGACCCCGCAGCACAACGACCCCGGATACGGAGTGCTCAGCTGCGGCTCGGTGACCAACTTCCCGACCGGCAACACCGCCCCGGTCGACGTACCCGACCCCGCTCCCGTCGACCCCGCCCCAGCCGCCTGAGCGTCAGCTTCAGGGTCGCCAGCCCGTTTCCTTCGCCCACGCCCACGCGCGGCGGTAGACGTCGTCGGCGTGCTTGAGCTCCAGATACTCCGCCCGCGCGCCCGCGTCTGCAGTCAGCCAGTCAACGAACAGCAATGCGTACTGCTGGCCGGGCCAGCCGTCGACGCGCAGATGGACGTTGGTCGGCCTGCCGGGGTCGGCAGATGCGTGAATTCGCTTGTCCCACATCGATATGTCATCAGTGTGCGCGACATCGCCGGTGCTGCCGAGGATTCGGGGATAGCCAGCTGACAGCAGTGCGTCGGCCAGCTCATCGGCCACCTCCAACGACGGAACGGTCACCTGAACGTCGATGACGTCCTCCGCGTCCAAGCCAGGAACGGCGGTCGAACCGATGTGGTCGATGCGGACGGCACGATGGCCGCACGCGGTGTTCAGCCTGGCGACGATCCGACGAGCCTGGTCCGGCCACGACGGATCCGACGGCACCAACCGCGGCAGCGCCCGGGCCGGCTCCCTGGCCTGAACGTTGTGCGCGAAGGGCACGATCCGGTCGTGCCACAGCGCGCGGGCGACCTCGGTCAGCTCGTCGGCCGTACCCGAGTTGTCAAGCCACACGTCTGCCACGGCGCGACGCTGCTCCTCCGTCGCCTGCGCGGCGATGCGGGCCCGCGCGTCGGACTCGCTGAAGCCGCGGTGCTCGATCAGTCGCGCGACGCGGAGGTCTTCGTCGGCGTGCACGATGACCACCAGGGGGAACATCGGTGCCATCTGAGACTCCACCAACAGGGGAATGTCCTCGATGACGACGGCGTCGTCGGCGGCCGCCTCGATCAGCTCGGCACGCCGCTTGCCGACCAGCGGGTGCACGATGCCGTTGAGAGTGGCCCGTTTCTCGTCGTCGCTGAAGGCTACGGCCGCCAGCGCCGGGCGGTTGAGCGCCCCGTCGTCGAGCAGGATCTCCGACCCGAACGCTTCGACGAGCTGGGCGAGCCCCTCGCTACCCGGCTGAACCACCTCGCGGGCGATGACGTCACCGTCGACGACGATCCCGCCAAGCTCACTGAACGTCGAGGACACCGTTGACTTTCCGGCGCCGATGCCACCGGTCAATCCAATACGTAGCACCGAATCATCCTGTCAGGACGCCGAGACGACGAACGCCCCGGCTCGAGATGAGCCGGGGCGCGCGTCGTGCTGATCGTTAAGCGTTGCCCGCGAGCTTCTCCCGCAGCGCAGCCAGCTGAGCGTCGCTCGCCAGCGTTCCGCCGGTGGAGGGCTCACCCGAGCTGGACGACGAAGACGAGGAGCCATTGGCGGTGGCGGGCCTGCTGGCCGCCTCCGCGTCGGCTGCCGCGAACTTCTCCATCTGCGCGGTGTGCATCTTGTGACGACGCTCGGCCTCGGCGTACCGGGCCTCCCACTCGTCACGCTGCTTCTCGAAGCCCTCGAGCCATTCGTTGGTCTCGGAGTCGAAGCCCTCCGGGAAGATGTAGTTGCCCGCTTCGTCGTAGCTGTCGGCCATGCCGTACTTCGACGGGTCGAACTCCTCGGTGTAGTCCTCGTTGGCCTGCTTGAGGCTCAGCGAGATGCGACGACGATCGAGATCGATGTCGATGACCTTGACCATGGCGTCGTCGCCGACCTGGACCACCTGGTCCGGGACCTCGACGTGGCGCTCGGACAGCTCCGAGATGTGCACCAGGCCCTCGATGCCCTCCTCGACGCGGACGAACGCACCGAACGGAACCAGCTTGG
>NZ_JAVRQA010000297.1:0-10825 GCF_032161845.1 Mycobacterium sp. | reverse complement strand
GAAGTTGCCGGTCTGCTGCGCCTCCTGCATCGCGTCCAGAGCGGTCTGAACCCCTTGCAGTGCGGCAGCTTTCGCCGCGGTCAGCTGAGTCACCGCACCGGGAACCGCCACCGGGACGGGCACCTCGGGAGCACGCCCCTGCTGGTTGGCCGGCGGGGTGGCCGGGGGTTGGCCCGGCTGCGGGTTCGCCGCGGGTGGTTGACCGCTCGGCAGATCCGTCGGTGCGGGGCCGGTCGCCGTCGCTCCCGCGCCGGCGCCGAACAACTCGTCCAGCGCGTCGCTGACCCTCGGACCGTAACCGACCATGTCGTTGTACATCATCGCCCCCCGAATCAGGCGCGGATACGACGACGCCGCATCGCTGGCGCCAGGCGACGCATAGACCGGCGCCACGTACAGCAATCCGCCCTGCGCCACCGGCAGCGTCAACAGATTGCCCCAGCGGATGCGGTTCTGGTTGTCGCGCCCGATGACGCCGAGGTCCTGACTGACCGCGGTGTCGGTGCTGATCGCGTTGAACGCCAGCTTGGGCCCGTTCACCTGACCCGGAATGGTCAGCACGGTGATCTTGCCGTACGTCGCCGGATCGGAACTCGCGCTGATGTACGCCGCAAGGAAGTCACGACGGAATCTGTTCATCGCACTGGTCAGCTGGAACGACGCCGAACTGTCGTTGGACGCAATGTCCTTCGCCACGATGTAGTACGGCGGCTGGAAACTGCTGGCCGTCGGGTTCGGGTCCAACGGCACGTCCCAGAAGTCCGACGTCGAGAAGAACGTCACCGGATCGTTGACGTGATACTTCGCCAGCAGCGCGCGCTGCACCTTGAACAGGTCCTCGGGGTAGCGCAGGTGCTCCTGCAACTCGGGCGAGATGTCGGACTTCGGCTTGACCGTGCCGGGGAACACCGACTCCCACGCCTTGAGCACCGGATCGGTCTCGTCCTGCGCATACAACGTGACGGTGCCGTCGTAGGCGTCGACGGTCGCCTTCACCGAGTTGCGGATGTAGGACACCTGCTTGTCAAGGGCCAACCGATTCAGCGCCACCTCTGTCGAGTCGGCGGTCGCCGATGAGAGCGACGTCAACTCCGAGTACGGGTAGTTGTCCAGCGTCGTGTAACCGTCGACGATCCAGACCATCCGCTTGTTCACGATCGCGGGGTAAACGCTGGTGTCGGTGGTCAGCCACGGGGCGACCGCCTCGACGCGCTGCGCCGGGTCACGGTTGAACAGGATCCGGCTGTTGTCGCCGATCACGTTCGAGAACAAGAAGTTTCGTTCGGCATATTTCGCCGCGAACACGCTTCGCGACAGCCAGTTCCCCACCGGCACGCCGCCGGTCCCGCCGTACGTGTAGTTCTTCGTGTCGGTATTGGTCTCGTAGTCGTACTCGCGATCCGTGCCGTTCCTGCCCACGATCGCGTAGTCCTCGGCCGTGTTGGCGATGATCGGGCCGTAGTAGATGCGCGGCTGATCCAGCGGTGCGGGTCCGGGCGACACCACACTGCCGTTGGCCCCCACCACGCTGGCCAGGAACTCGGGGTAGCCGCCGTTCTGGTTCGGGTCGTTCGCGACGCCGCGCACCGTATTGGCCGGCGACGCGATGAAGCCGTTGCCGTGGGTGTACACCGTGTGCCGGTTGATCCAGTCCCGCTGATTCTCGATCAGTCGGTCGGGGTTGAGTTCCCTTGCCGCGACGACGTAATCGCGCAGATTGCCGTCGGCGCCGTTGTATCGATCGATCGACAGTTGGTCGGGGAAGGAGTAGAAGTTCTTGCCCTGCTGGAACTGAGTGAACGCGGGGCTGACGATGGTGGGGTCCAACAGCCGGATGTTCGACGTCGTCGCCCGGTCAGAGGCCACCTGCTGTGCGGTCGTCGCGGCGTCGCCGCTGTAATCGCGATACGTGACCGACTGGTCGGTGAGCCCGTAGGCCTGTCTCGTCGCGGTGATGCTGCGACTGATGTATTCGCTTTCCTTCTGCGCGGCATTGGGTTTGACGCTGAACTGCTCGACGATCAGCGGCCAACCCGCGCCGACGATCAGCGAGCTCAGCAGCAACAGCACCACGCCGATGGCAGGGATGCGCAAATCGCGGAGTACGACGGCGGAGAACACCGCGACCGCACAGATCAGGGCGATCGCCAGAAGGATCAGCTTGGCGGGCAGGACCGCGTTGATGTCGGTGTAGCCGGCGCCGGTGAACGGCTTGCCGCCGCGCGTGTGACTGAGCAGCTCGTAACGGTCCAGCCAGTAGGCGAACGCCTTGAGCAGCACCAGCGTGCCGACCAGGGTGACGAGTTGAATGCGTGCCGAGCGGCTCACCGCACCCGTCCGCCCCGCCAGTCGGATACCACCGAATAGGTAGTGGCCCAGCAGATTTGCCACCAGCGCGAGGAACGTCGCGACGAACAAGAAGTTCAGCACCAACCGGTAGAACGGTAGGTCGAACGCATAGAAACCGAGGTCCATGCCGAACTGGGGATCGGCGACGCCGAAGGTACCGCCGTGCAGGAACAGCTGCACCTGGATCCAGTATGTCTGGCCAACGAGGCCCGCGAGCAATCCGATGAACACTGGCAGGCCGATGCCGAAGAGCCGTAGTCGCGCCATCACCGAGGTGCGGTAGCGCGCCACCGGGTCGTTGGGACCCGTAGCGGGGACGAACACCGGACGGTTTCGGTAGGCCAACGCCATCCCGGCGAACACCACCCCGCCGATGAGTACCGCCGCCACCAGGAACACGACCAGCCGGGTGACCAGGGTCGTGGTGAACACCGACCGATATCCGAGTTCACCGAACCACAGCCAGTCGACGTAGGCATCGATCAGCCGCGGTCCGATCAGCAGCAGTAGGACGACCGCAAGTGCGATCCCAATCAGAATCCGGCTACGTCGAGTCAACTTCGGCATTCGTGCCGCGGGCCGCATCCCCACTCGTCAACTCCAGTCGGTCATCACGCCGCGATTCGACGTGCCATAACTCTACGCATCCGCCCCAAAGGGACTTCTCAGCAATGGGGAGGTTCGCCACCGGCGGAATAGGTCTTCAAGGCGTCGATGGCGCCGGTGAGGTTCTCGACCTTGATCAACTGCAGTCCGTCCTCGTGGGCCGAATTGGCCTCGTCGCAGTTGTCCGCGGGGACCATGAACACCGTCGCGCCCGCTTCCTTCGCGGCGTAGATCTTGTGGGTGATGCCGCCGATCGGGCCGACCTTGCCGTCGCCGGTGATCGTCCCGGTGCCCGCCACGAACTTGCCACCGTTGAGGTCGCCGGTCGTCAGCTTGTCCACCACCGCCAGGCTGAACATCAAGCCTGCCGATGGGCCGCCGATGTTGGCGAGGTTGAAGTCGATGGTGAAGGGCGCCCATGGCGCGTCGAGCACGCCGACCCCGAGGAAGCCGTAGTCCCGGTCGGCGTTCTTGCCCAGCGTGATCGTCGTCGTGCCGAGGGAGCCGTCCTTGCGCCGATAGTCGATCACCAGATCGTCGCCGGGTTTGGTGGCCTTCAGGATGGCCGTGAACTCGTCGAGGGTGGCCACCGGCTTGTCATTGACCAGATCGATGGCATCGCCATCCTTCAGCTTTCCCGCCGACGGCCCCGGATCGGTGACGTTCTGGACGGTGACGGCCTGGGGATACTTGAGGTAGCCCAGCGCCGCGTACTCCGCACTGTCCTCGGACTGCTTGAAGTCGGTGGTGTTCTCCTTGTCGATGTCGTCCTTCGACTTCTCCGGCGGGTAGACCAGGTCACGGGGAACGAGTTGTTCAGTGCCCGACATCCACAACCGCAACGCCTGGCCAAGGGTGAGACCGTCGCTCTGGCTGACGGTCGTCATATTGAGATTGCCCGACGTGGGATGGACCTCGGTGCCCTTGATGTCGACGACCTGTTTTCCCTCGACCTCGCCGAGGGTGTTGAACGTCGGACCTGGACCGAGACCCACGAACGGCACCGTCACCACGGACAGCAGCAGACCGAAGGCAACGATCGGGACCAGCGCCACCACCAGCGTCAACACGCGTCTGTTCAATCCAGCCATCACGGTGCCCACATTAGGGCCAGCCAATCGGTTCACTCTCAGCGTGACCCGCGAACCCGCGAACAGGCGCTCGGGTGAGTACCGTGGATGCCATGTCTGACCTGCCTTTCGGCTTCTCCTCGGGAGACGACCCCGAACGAGACGACCGCAAGAAGGACCCGAGCAAGGGGTCGCCATCGGATCCGTTCGGACTCGGCGGCGGCGACTTCGACATGAACAACCTCGGCCAGATCTTCTCCAAGCTCGGCGAGATGTTCAGTGGGGCAGGCACCTCGATGGCGGGCGGGGCACAGGGCGGGGCCGTCAACTACGACCTTGCTCGCCAGCTGGCGTCCAGCTCGATCGGGTTCGTCAAACCGGTGCCCGAACAGACCAGTGCGGCGATCGCCGACGCAGTGCGCCTGGCCGACACGTGGCTCGACGGCGTCACTCCCCTGCCCTCTGGCACGACGACCTCCGTGGCGTGGACGCCCAGCGAGTGGGTCGACAACACGCTCGCCACCTGGAAGCGGCTCTGTGACCCGGTGGCCGAACAGATGTCGACGGTGTGGGCCTCGGCCCTGCCCGAGGAAGCCAAGGCCATGGCGGGGCCGCTACTGGCCATGATGACGCAGATGGGCGGCATGGCCTTCGGCTCACAACTCGGCCAGGCCCTCGGCACGCTGTCGCGAGAAGTGTTGACCTCCACCGACATCGGACTACCGCTTGGCCCCAAGGGCGTGGCAGCCCTGATGCCAGAGGCCATCGAGTCCCTGGCCGAGGGGCTCGAGCAGCCGCGCAGCGAGATCATGATGTTCCTCGCCGCGCGAGAAGCCGCCCACCACCGCCTGTTCAGTCACGTGCCGTGGCTGTCGACCCAGCTGCTCAACGCCGTCGAGGCCTTCGCCCGCGGCATGAAGGTCGACATGAGCGGCATCGAGGACTTCGCGCAGGGGTTCAACCCCGCGTCGCTCACCGACCCGACGGCGATGGAGCAACTGCTCAATCAGGGCATCTTCGAGCCCAAGTCGACACCCGAACAGATCGCCGCGCTCGAACGCCTCGAGACGTTGCTGGCCCTCATCGAGGGCTGGGTGCAGACCGTCGTGTCCGATGCGCTCGGCGACCGGATCCCGGGAACCTCCGCGCTCAGTGAGACGCTGCGCCGCCGACGCGCCACGGGCGGCCCAGCCGAGCAGACGTTCGCCACACTGGTCGGCCTGGAACTGCGGCCCCGCAAGCTGCGGGAAGCCGCCGTGCTGTGGGAGCGGCTGACCGAAGCGGTCGGCGCGGACGCCCGCGACGGCGTCTGGCAGCACCCCGATCTGCTGCCCGGCGCGGAGGATCTCGACGAACCCGCGGGCTTCATCGACCGCGTCATGGGCGGCGACACCAGTGGCATCGACCAGGCGCTCGCCGATCTCGAGAAGGACTTCAACGACGAGAAGGGCCCCGACGCAGGCCCTGTGGATAACTAAAACGCGCCACCGGCCTCCCGTGGCACAGTCGGCGCATGTCGAGCCACACGCTCAACCCGGCCATGCCGGTGCTCGTCAGGCCCGATGGCGTCGTGCAGGTGGGTTGGGACCCGCGGCGCGCGATGCTCGTCGAGCCGCCCGACGGATTGTCGGCCGCCGCCCTCGCCGATCTGCTGCGCGCCATGCAGTCCGGGGTGACGGCAACCGAACTGCGAGCGCTGGCCGTGAACCGCGGTGTCGTCGACGCCTCGGCGATGACGGATTTGGTGACCTCCCTCGTCGAGGGCGGCCTGGCGACTGCCACGCCTCCCCACACCCGGTCGGCCTCCATCCGCATCCACGGCCGCGGTCCCTTGTCGGATCTGCTCGCGAGCGCCCTGCGGTGTTCGGGCGCACGGGTCAGGCAGAGCAGGTTGAACCACGCGGGCGTCACGCCGGGGACGACGGACCTCGTCGTGCTGTCGGACTTCCTGATCGCCGATCCCCACTTGCTGCGGGACCTGCACCTGGCGCGGATACCGCATCTGCCGGTGCGCGTACGGGACGGGACGGGACTGGTCGGCCCGTTGGTGATCCCCGGCGTCACCAGTTGTCTTGGCTGCGCCGACCTGTATCGCAGCGACCGTGACGCGGCATGGCCCGCCGTGGCCGCCCAGTTGCGCGACGCGGTCGGTAGCGCAGACCGGGCCACCATGCTCGGCACCGCCGCACTGGCTTTGAGCCAGGTCGACCGCGTCATCCGGGCCGTCCACGAGTCCGATGACCCGCGCAGTGCGGGCGATCCACCGCCCACCCTCGACACCACCCTGGAGTTCGACGTCCGCACCGGTTCGACGACCAGCCGCCGGTGGTCGCGTCACCCGCGGTGCGAGTGCTGAGCCCTCCGCTGCTTCGCCATGGCGAAGGTCCTGATGATATCGGCGAACCGTTTGACGTCCGGGATGTGCTTGGCCGCAATGAAATTACCGACGGACCCCCAGCGCGCTCCACCGCCGTGGTCGGCGGTTCGCGTGAGCTTCAGCTCGCACACCGGCTCGTCGAACACGTGGGAGGCTGCCACACCGTCTGCCGCGATGTCGACCTGAATGGGCCTGCCGTCGACACGGATCACCGAGATCGTCCGCCGCCCTTGCTGACCCGGATCCTCCCGATCTCGGCGTCGCCGCCGGCTCCGATCTGGATGACGTCGCGGTGCAGCGGCACGCTGAGTTCGACGGTCCCGCAGTTCATCTCGTCGAGTCGGTCGGAGCGGAACGTCCGCGATTCGATCCCCACCATTTGGCGACAAAATCACCGCTCCTCGCAGAAGTCGACGTGACGGCGGAGCACCGGGTCGTACTTCCTGAGCACCAACCGGACGGGATCGTTGCGCCGATTCTTGCGGGTGACGTAGGTGAACCCGGTCCCCGCGGTCGAACGCAGGAGGCGGTACGCCGTAACCGTATCCGGCGACGCCGAACTGCGGCGGATCACTGCCGCCAAATACGCCGCGCCTGACCTTGCCAAAAAACGCGTAATCGCCTAGCGTTCAACATGACTCAGCAATCACAGCGTGAGCTGCTCGAGATAGGCCATCGACCGCTTCCCGGTGCTGCCATGAGGCGAGGCCTAGCACTTCGCACCGCGCGGCACTCGATGCTCAACGCGATCGGGTTGCGCAGACGCCGCCGTTCGGAGGTCGTCTACGAAGACGCCGTGCAGCTGGCGGACGGAAGGATGACAGTGGACGATCACGAAGAGATCCGGCAGCTGATTGCGTTGCACGCTCAGTTCCTTGACGAGCGCCGATGGACCGACCTTGCGGGATTGTTCTGCAGCGACGGTGTGCTGCCGTGGGCGGGTCAAACGTTTCGCGGGCGACAGGCGATCATCGACGGGCTACCTGCAACTCAACCCGCCACTCCACACGGGATCAAACATTTCGTCTTCGCGCCGGTAATCGAGATACACGACGATGAGGCCAGAGCTTGGAGCGACGTCATCGTGTCCTTGGTGCCTCAGGACGGGCCAGCCGAGATGTCCTTCGTGGGGCGATATCACGATCACCTGCGGCGCGAGGAGGGTCGCTGGCTTTTGTCCGAGCACATCACGGTCAGGACTGGGGAAGCACTACCCGACGGCGAACGTCTGCCTACGGCGCTCGGCGGGGGCGCGCCAGGCGTAGACGGGTAAGCCTCCGTTAGCCATCAGATTTGAACGGCGTACTGCCGTAACAGGATGCATTTCCCACGTCGAGAGTGCTTTCGCAGATGATCTTCCCGCGAAGGTAGATTCGCACCGTGACCCAATGGTTGGGCCTGGCCTCCGGGCATAAAGCACGCCCATCACATACGCGGGGGCGCCAGTCGGCACGAACTTCTGCGCCGTCGGTTGATGGGGTGCGGGCGTCGGGCACCGTCACGTCCATTCGCCATGGCAGCGGTACTGCGTAGAGCATCTTTCGCTCAGAGAAGTCGAAGTACTCGATATTCGCCGCCGCGACGTCGTTCGAGACGATCTCGTAGGTGACGTTGTCCGCGGCGCGAGCGGCTGGGGGCGCCCAGATCGACGAAACGCCGATGACGCATGCGATCATCACGAGCTGGAAACGAATCATTGGGGCCCTTCCCAAGGCAGTGTGGAGCGGCACGTGAACGGGCTGCTGTTACGAGGCGAGAAATACCGTCAGGCTCCAGCGAGCAGATAGACGATGAGTATGTTGTCGGTCGCCTCGTTTGTTCGTACGTCTATCCCCAAGTCGGTGAACGAACAATTCGGGATTGCCGCGTGACCCTCCAAAATTGCACCCTTTATGGAGAGAGATTCATCGCTCAGAGCACCCTGAAGTAGTGCTGCCTTGGAGCCGCCGTAGCCGAGATCCTTGAGTCCGGGCATCGGGTCGGTTATCGGCTGGTAGGTCGAAAGATGGTCGATGTAGTCATCGGTCGACTGATTGACGATCCCGGCTGCCTTCTCGAGGATCGGGTCGTAGTTGAATGGCTGGCATGACGTCCCCCCGCGCGCATTCACGATCGCATCTCGTACGTTGGTCAACAAATCCGCGTGCGCGGAAGGCGTCACTACCATTCCACCGCTGAAGACCAACGCGCACGCCACTACCGAGCGCGCCGGTGTCTTCCAACCTCGGCGGGCCGAGCTGCCCTCGCACTCTGCAGGTGAATTCCTTGGCATTTAAACTCCTTTCGAAGACCAACTACGCGCTTCCGAGCCGTCGAAGCCTTGCGCGAGCCACTAACGGGAATTGGCGACGTCGCGGCCCACCGACGGCGCGCCCTGCGTCAACACGAGCCGTAACTGAGGCACACGCGCGTGGCCCTCTCGTCGTAACCCTTGAACCACGTTTCCGTCGCCGTCATCAAGAATTTGAACTCGCCGTGCCCGCAATAGACGCTGCTATCCGGCTTAACGACGCACGTCGTTGAGTTGTAACTGACGTAACTGCGCGGGAGGAGTGTCTCAACGGCTTGGCCTGCGGGAAACTGAATGGCCGCGGTCCAGCCGTGGTGAACGGACCGATTTCCGTTGAACCACGCGATGTGATTGCTCCCCGGGGGGGCACCCGGGATGTCTCCGGTGCAACCAAAGCTTCCTCTGTCCCATATCCCGCAATTGAGTCCGCTAGGCGACAAGAACCACACGCCTGGGCGATCAGCGAGGAACAAGCGGTCGGGCTCGACTTCGTCGTACCAGGCAAAGACATGTGCCATGTCGGGGAATGGGTCCGTGACGGCAGCATCGCCAGCCGGTTCCGCGTGCGCAGTCGCCACGATGGTGAATACCAGCATGATTGCCGAGGTCACCACCGCCCACCACTTCCATACGAACACGTGACGGGTGGCACCCTCGTCCCCCGGACAGTCCTCGAGCTGCGAACGGCAACGACGTCGGCCCATCACACTCACCAATTCTCTTTTCATTCCGATATGACACTCAGTAGGCCCGGTGCCGCCAACTCGTTGAAGATCTTCGCGAACCCATCAATCGGGGCCGATCACTGCATCCGAACTCTCTGCCCGTTACCGACGATGACTGCGCATCACGACCGCTTGAATGAGCTCCTAATCGCACACATTCGAACGATGAATTCTGCTGCCCCACCGCAACACCCGCTGAACCGACGGAACGGTGAACCAGTCGGGCTGATGACTCTTGATGCCCGCATTGACGTTGGACAGGTGCTGCCACAGCAGGTAGAAACTCTCACCTTCATAGATCGGAAAGTAGACGTCTCCAGAGTGGTTGATCGACTGAGTAAGTGCCTGAGCGCGGGGGGCAAGAAAATCTACCGACTGATCGATGTTGGTCGTCACTATGTCAGCCTGTTGCTGAAGGTCGCCGATGCTGTAATCCCAGTCGGAACCGATACCCGAGATCACCCCGGGCCCATTGGGTGTGATTCGATTGAATTGGAACCTATTGATCTGGCGCATCAACTCGCTATATTGAGCATTGAACCATTGACACATCTCCCGCTCGGCGTTGATATCAGCGTCGGTAACGCTATTCCTCGTCTGGTCGTAGGGAAATGGATATTTCGGCTGCCAACCCGACGCCGCTGGGGTGATGACTGGCAGCGGCACGGGGGGGCGCGCGTAATCGGACGGATCGGCTCGCGAACTGGGCCCGACCGCCACTGACAGCCCGGACACGACAACGAAGAACCACGTGAACCAGGCGACACGGCGACCATGGCGGCTCGCCTTCCTCTGGCCACGCGGCGCGGCAGACCCATTCGCGTGGCGAAGGGTTTGGCAGCCGCCACCTACGCCTGGCCGCATAACTCGATTCATGATCAATCGCCTCTTCGAGAGTTCTACTTCTGCCCTAGCGTGTCGCCCACACCGCCGACATCGGTAATTTGCCAATCCTTTGTGCTATCGACTGTGACGCTGTAGGTGGCGGTCGACTGCAGTGGCTCCGTGGCCTGAGCGGTTTTGGTGAGAACGCTGACGAACGCATCGACGACATAGGCTCCCCCGGCGACGGACCGAACCTTCGCTGCCAACGGCTGAGCGGTTGAATTCCATTGCAGTGGTACCAAGATCTGTTCCATCGACGTGGCAGCGTGGGACAACTTGTCCTTCAGTTCAGGACTGGTGCCGGCGACGAGTCTCTCCTTCCAGGCGTTGAGGTTCTGGTAGTTCATTGCTGCCGCTTCTCCCGCGTATTGCAGCGCTACCTTCTCGGCGTGGACGTTGTCTTCGGATTGACGGGCCTTCTGCTCGAGTTGGCCGCGCGCTCCAATGTAGAACCAGGACAGCACGCCGACTGCACCGACGAGGATGACGATCACCACGGCGGTCACCGCGCTGCGGAGAGAGA
>NZ_JAVRQA010000296.1:0-3149 GCF_032161845.1 Mycobacterium sp. | reverse complement strand
TCTTCGAGCCGCTCGGGATGTCGACCTCCGACCTCAAAGGCGGTAGCGCGGCAGCCGGGTACGGCGGCACGTCGACGGTGGCCGACCTGGCGTCGTTCGCCGCCGACCTGTTGCGGCCGCAGATCGTGTCGGCCGAGATGCACGCCGATGCGACGTCGGTCCAGTTTCCCGGGCTGGACGGCGTGCTGCCCGGTTTCGGGGTGCAGCGACCGAACGACTGGGGTCTCGGTTTCGAGCTCCGCGACGGCAAGAAGCCGCACTGGACGGGATCGCGCAACTCGGCGCGCACGTATGGTCACTTCGGCCAATCGGGCACGTTCATCTGGGTCGATCCAGCCGCTGACCTGGCCTTGGTCGTGCTGACGGACTTGGACTTCGACAACTGGGCGTACCCACTGTGGCCGGGGCTCTCTGATGGAGTACTGAGAGAATTCGGGGCACACTAGCGCAACAGGTGCCACAGAGGGCACAATAGACACGCGCGACACAACTGCATCGTTATGTTTCAACTTTCACCAGGTCGTTGGGGAAGACGTCCCTGTGAAAGCCGAAGGAGCAGATGATGCGTGCGTCGAACCAGTTCGCCGATGCGACGACTGGCGTGGTGTACGTCCACGCCTCGCCCGCGGCGGTATGCCCACATGTCGAGTGGGCTCTTTCGTCGACCCTGTCGGCAAGGGCGAATCTCAAGTGGACGCCGCAGCCGGCGCTCACGGGTCAGCTCCGTGCCGTCACCAATTGGATCGGCCCCGTCGGCACGGGCGCCGCACTGGCCAATGCCCTGCGATCGTGGTCCGTGCTGAGGTTCGAGGTCACCGAGGATCCGAGCGAGGGAGTGGACGGCCACCGCTGGTGCCACACCCCGCAGCTCGGGTTGTGGAGCGGCGCGATGAGCGCCAACGGTGACGTGATGGTGGGGGAGCTACGGCTGCGCGGACTGATGTCCGCGGGCGCCGACACCCTCGCCGCCGAACTGGACACGGTGCTCGGCACCGCGTGGGACGACGCTCTCGAGGCATACCGCGGCGGCGGAGATGCCGGTGAGATGACCTGGCTGAATCGCGGGGTCGGGTAACCGCGGCAGTTCAGCCCCCGCGCTCCCTCTGCTCCCGCTCCCGTAGGCGTTGTCTCATCTCCTTGCGCACCTTGCGGGGCGCATAGGTCGAGAAGAGGATCTCCTGCTCGCGCTGGGTCATCCCTCCCAGGCGGCCCAGGTCGCTCTCGCCGAGCAGTGGCGTGGGGTTCCGATCGCCGGGCGGCCGCGAAACCGCTTCGTCCCACGGGTCCTTCGTCGGTCCGGAATCGTTCGGTGACGCCTCGCAACGGAGGGCAAGACGATTGCGCACCCACACGTAGGCCCTCCACAGTGCGAAGCACGACAGGAAGATCGCCAGGACGATCAGCGCAACCCAGGCGAAGGGCAACTCGTTGGCGTGATTGGCGTAGCGCTCGGCCATGTATGTCGTGATTGCCAGTCCTCCACGAGGTGAACCACCTAGCGTATCCCCGCTGCGGCCGTGGTGGGTCGACCGCGCGACTCAACGCGATTCCGAGTCAGCCGGTGACGCGCCGGCGGGTGCTTCGGCGAATGGCTGAATCCTCGCGCGCGGTGGACCGCAACTGAACCGCGATGCGATTGCGCCCGACCGACTTCGACCGGTCGGCCTGCACCACTCGTTGATTCGCCCGGCCGCACGCCGCCCGAGCCGGCTCCTGGCGGACCGAACGGGCCGAGTAGGCCATGGAGGCACCGATGAAGTCGTCGATGAGCGCCATCACCGTGTCTGGACATTCGACCTGCGGGTGATGCCACACATCGGGAAGGACGTGGAGACGACTGCCGGGAAGCGCGGCGTGCGCGGCGTGCGCATGCGCGACCGGAATGACGCGGTCCCGATCTCCGGTGATGATCAAGGCGGGAAGGTCTGCGTTGCAGTGAAGGCGACTCAGCGCGCATACCGCCTGGCCGCGATGGTCGACGACCGAGCGGAGCGTACGCAGGAACGCGCGTCGGCTGGCGCGGTCGGTCAGCCACGCCTGCGCTCGCAGGGTCTCGCTGAAGCGCGTCACCTCACCGTCGAGTGACAGCTTCACCCGCAGCGCGTCGGTGGCATGCAGCACCGGCCGCGACGCCAGCGCGTTCAGCAGGAGTTCGCTGCCCGGCAGTGACAGGAGCCGCAGGAGGGCGCCGACGTCGGCGCCGCGGCCGCCGCGGCTGATCAGGATCAGCCGCTGGCAGTAGTCGCGGTGCTGATGAGCGAACTGCATCGCGATGCCGCCGCCGAGCGAATGGCCGACGATCGTGGCCTTCGGCACGCCGAGCGTGTCCAAGAGGTCACGCAGCCAGACGGCGAAGGCGCCGACGGAGTAGTCCCCGCGTGGCTTGTCGGAAAGGCCGTGGCCCAGCAGATCGGGTGCGATGACGCGATACTTCTTCGCCAGTTTCGGCACCAGTTCCCGCCAGCTCGACGAACTTCCGCCCATGCCGTGAACGAGGAGCAGGACCTCGCCGGCGCCCTCGTCACGGTATGCGACGCGGTCGCCATGCAACGTCATCGTCCGCATGTCGGCGTGAACCGGCGAGTCGGTCTCACGGGGACGGGAGAGCAAGAGATCGTTCGTCGACATGTCGTAAGACTCCTTCCGGTCCAATGCGGTCGATGGGCTGTGGACGCCACCTGGGACACCGAGTGTGTGGTGCCGGCCTTGGAGCTTTCTAAAGGGAGGCCCCCAAGCAATCGTCAAGAACTTTCCAAGCGGCCCGGGTGATCGTGTGTCCAACGAAAGCGCAAGCACTTCTCGAAAGGACCGTGACCATGCGGCTGTTCTGTTTCCATCACGCAGGCGGTGGCAAGATGGCGTTCAACGCCTGGAAGCGATCACTGAGCCCCGCGTTCGAGGTCATCCCGGTCGAGATTCCCAACCGCGAGCGGTTCGCGACTCTTCGCGAGCTGGTCGACGAGGTCAATGAGCTGCTGGAACCGCAACTCGAGGGCCAGTTCATGTTCTTCGGCCACAGCTTTGGCGCCCTGGTCGCCTACCGCTTGGCGCGCCTGCGGGCTGCGGAAGGCTCCTCGCTTCCGCGGGCGATGTTCCTGTCCTCCTACGCACCGCCGCACCTCGGGCCGCCGCTGCACATGGTCGACGAT
>NZ_JAVRQA010000295.1:0-8605 GCF_032161845.1 Mycobacterium sp. | reverse complement strand
TCTTCGCGCAAGCGCTCATCAGCGGATGATCTGTCCGCCGTCGACGTTGAAGATCTGGCCGGTGATCCACTTCGCCTGGTCCGACAGCAGGAACAAGCACATGCCCACCAGGTCCTCCGGTTCGCCCATGCGTGACAACGGAATCCGCTTGACGATGTCTGCGACCATCTCTTGCGGTGTCGTGGTCCGATTGGCCTCGGTGTCGATGGGCCCTGGGGCGATCGCATTGATCCGGATGTTCTGCCCACCGAGCTCGGTGGCCAGCTGCTGCGTCAGGCCGTTGATCCCGACCTTGGCCAGCCCGTAGAAGTTCGAGTAGAGCCAGGCCGCGGTGGAGGACTGGTTGACGATTGCTCCACCGCCCCCCTTCGCCATCTTGCGATAGACGGCCCGGGTACACAGCAGCGCGCCGTCCATGTTCACGCTCATGAACTTCTTGTAGTACTCCCAGTCGACGGAGACCAGGAAGTCGAGCTTCATGCCACCGAAGATCGCCGCGTTGTTCACCAGGTAGGTGATGCCGCCGAACTCGGCCAGCGTTTGGGCGGCCATCTCCTTGGTCGAATCGGGGTCGGACACGTCGACGCGCATCGCCAACGCGTTCCCGCCCTCGCCCTTGATCCCGTCGGCGACCTTCTGGGCGCCCTCGACGTTGATGTCGGCCACCACCACTGCGGCGCCTTCGCGCGCGAGCGCCTCCGCATAGGCCTGGCCGATGCCACCGCCCGAACCGGTGACGATGGCCACCTTGTCCTTGAACTGATCTCCGTAGAGCCCCATCTGAATCCTCTCTGGGCCGAGTGGCCACTTATTGCCCGCTTGGCGCCATATTCCGGGTGATGACTGGCCGCTCGGGTGTCTGCCTACTTCGCCAACGTCGCGATCGCCTTGGTTTCGAGGTACTCCTCGAATCCCGCGAGCCCCATCTCGCGGCCGATACCGGATTGCTTGTAGCCACCGAACGGCATGTCTGCCGAGTACCAGACACCGCCGTTGACGTTGACGGTGCCGACCCGTAGCCGCGCCGCGATTCCCGCCGCCCGATCGTCGTCCGCTGAGAACACCGTGCCCGACAAGCCATACGGCGAGTCGTTCGCGATCCGCACTGCGTCGTCATCGCCGTCGTGGGCGATCACGGTCAGCACCGGACCGAAGATCTCCTCACGCGCCACCTTGGCAGTGTTGTCGAGACCTGCGATGACCGTCGGCTCGATGAAGAAACCGGTGTCGCGGTCGGCGGGACTCCCACCGCCGCAGGCGAATCTGCCGCCCTCGGCGATCGCCGAGTCCAGGTACCCCTGAATGCGGTCGCGTTGCCGTTCGGAGATCACCGGGCCGCAGATGGTCCCGGCGTCGTTCGGGTCACCGGGCTTGAGGCCGGCCATCGTCCCTGCTGCCGCCTCGACCGCCTCGTCGTAGCGGGCTCGGGGAACCACCAGCCGCGTGGTGATCGCGCACCCCTGGCCGGCGTGCATCGACGCGGTGAACGCGGCCATCGAACACGCACCCGCCAGATCCGCGTCGTCCAGGACCAGGAAGGCCGACTTGCCGCCGAGTTCGAGGAACACCTTCTTGAGGGTGGCGGCACCGTCTGCCATCACTGCGCGGCCCGTGTTGGTCGAGCCGGTGAACGACACCATGTCGACGCGCGGATCCTTGGACAGCAGCGCACCGACGCCGTGGTCACTCGAGGTGACGATGTTGACGACGCCTGCGGGGAAGTCGGTGTGCTCGACGATGAGCTCGCCCAATACCGCTGCGCACCAAGGCGTGTCAGGAGCGGGCTTGAGCACGACGGTGTTGCCTGCAGCGAGCGCCGGGCCGAGCTTGGCAAGGTTGATCTGGTGCGGGAAGTTCCACGGCGTGATGGCACCCACGACACCGATCGCCTCCCTGGCGATCGTGCGGTGGGTCTTCATGCCCATGGGCGCCGCGACGCCGAAATCGGCGGTCCACTGGTAGGACTCCGCTGTGTCGGCACAGAAGCTGAGGTCCTCGACCGGGCCCTCGAGTTGCGCCATCGACGTAAGCATCCGCGGTGCGCCCACCTCGGCGATGGTGATTTCGCGGAGTTCCTCGACGTGATCGCGCATGGCCTGCTGCAGCTGTCGAAGGCAGCGCACGCGTAGCTCGACGTTGGTGGACCAGTCGGTCTCGTCGAACGCTCTGCGTGCTGCGGCGATCGCCGAATTCATGTCGTCGACCGTGGCATCGGCCGCGACACCAAGCACCTCTTCGGTCGCCGGGTTCAGCGTCGGGAACGTGCCGCCGCTGCCCGCAACCAGTTTGCCGTCTATCAGCAGCCGGCTCTCGCGATTGTCCAGCAGCGCCATTCGAACTCCCGATCATCCCTGGACAACTGTCCAACTGTATTGAATCGAACCATAACCGCAGACGCGCGGCGATGGCAAGGGCGTGGAACCAGACTGGGGGTCATATACGTCTCTAGCAGGTAATTAATGGCAACTTTCGGCACCCGCTTGCCGAGGACGGGCATCGTCGGATAACTTGGACATGTGTCCAGTGATGCGGCGGTGGCGGCCCAGGAAGCGCCGCGCAACCGTCGGCAGGAAGAGACCTTTCGCAAGGTCCTCACCGCAGGCATCGAGATGCTGCGCGAATCGTCCTACGCCGACCTCACGGTTCGGGCCGTCGCCGCACGGGCGAAGGTCGCGCCGGCCACGGCGTACACCTATTTCTCATCCAAGAACCACTTGATCGCCGAGGTCTACCTCGACCTCGTGCAGCAGGTGCCGTACTACACCGACGTCAACGAACCGATGCCGATCCGTGTCGAGAAGGCCTTGCGCAATCTGGCGCTGGTGGTCGCCGACGAACCCGAGGTAGCCGCCGCCTGCACGACGGCACTGCTCACCGGCAGCGATCCCACCGTGCGTCGAGTCCGCGACCGAATCGGCTTGGAGATCCACCGCCGAATCAAGTCGGCGGCAGGCCCCGACACCGACCCTCGCGTGGTGTCAGCGCTGGAGATGACGTACTTCGGCGCCCTCGTCAATGCGGGCAGTGGCGCCTTCACCTACCACCAGATCGCCGACCGCCTCAGCTACGTGGTCGGCCTCATCTTGGAAGAAGAAAGATGACCGCAACCGCGCCGCCTCTACTCGATCCGTACGACTACGACTTCCACGAGGACCCGTACCCCTACTACCGGCGACTGCGCGACGAGGCGCCGCTCTATCGCAACGAAGAGCAGAAGTTCTGGGCGCTCTCGCGCCATGCCGACGTCGTGCAGGGCTTCCGCAACAGCACGACGCTGTCCAACAGGCACGGCGTCTCGCTCGATCCGATCTCCCGCAACGACGAGGCGCACCGGGTGATGTCGTTCCTGGCCCTCGACGATCCTGGACATCTGCGGCTTCGCACGCTGGTGTCGAAGGGATTCACCCCCAGGCGAATTCGCGAGCTGGAGTCCCGAGTCATCGAGATTGCGGTTCAGCATCTGGACGCGGCGTTGCAGTCGGACGGCTTTGACTTCGTCGACGACTTCGCGGGCAAGCTGCCGATGGACGTCATCTCCGAACTCATGGGCGTCCCCGCCGAAGACCGAGTCCGCATCCGTGCCCTGGCCGACGGCGTCATGCACCGCGATGACGGAGTCAGAGACGTCCCCGCGGAGGCCATCCAGGCGTCAGCAGACCTGATGGTCTACTACGCCGCCATGGTCGATCAACGGCGCAAGTCGCTCACCGACGACCTAACCTCGGCGTTGGTCGAGGCCGAGATCGACGGCGATCGCCTCACCGACGAGGAGATCATCGCGTTCCTGTTCCTCATGGTCGTGGCTGGCAATGAAACCACCACCAAACTGCTTGCCAACGCCGCATATTGGGGATTCAAGAACCCCGACCAGCTGGCTCCCGTCTTCGAAGACCACTCGCTGGTCAAGCCGTGGGTCGAGGAGACGCTGCGCTACGACGCGTCGAGCCAGATCCTGGCGCGCTTGGTATCGGCCGACACGACCCTGTATGACACCACGATCCCAGCGGGCGACGTCGTGCTGCTACTACCTGGGTCGGGCAACCGCGACGAACGGGCGTTCGAAAACCCGGACGACTACCGCATCGGCCGCGACATCGGGTCGAAGCTGCTCAGTTTCGGGAGCGGGGCACACTTCTGCCTCGGCGCCCACCTGGCCAGAATGGAGGCCCAGGTGGCCCTCACCGAACTGTTCAAACGGATCAGCGGCTACCAGGTGGACGAGGCCAACTCGGTCCGGGTGCACTCCAGCAGCGTTCGCGGTTTCGCCCATCTTCCGATCACCGTAAGGGTCCGCTGATGCCCCGCTTTGCCCCCCTTCCCGACCGCAGGCCCGCCATCGTCGCAGGCGCCTCCGCAGGCATCGGCGAGGCGACCGCCATCGAACTCGCATCCCGTGGCTTCCCCGTCGCGCTCGGCGCCCGCCGCGTGGAGAAGCTCGACGACCTGGTCGGCAAGATCCGCGCCGAAGGCGGCGAAGCCGTCGGATTCCACCTCGACGTCACCGATCCGAATTCGGTGAAGTCCTTCGTAGCCAACGCCGTTGACGCGCTCGGTGACATCGAGATCTTGGTGGCAGGTGCCGGCGACACCTACTTTGGGAAGCTGGCCGAGATCAGCACCGACGACTTCAACTCGCAGCTTCAGATCCACCTCGTCGGCGCCAACCGGCTGGCCACCGCGGTGCTGCCCGGCATGCTCGAACGCCAACGTGGGGATCTGATCTTCGTCGGCTCCGACGTTGCTCTCCGACAGCGCCCGCACATGGGGGCCTACGGCGCCGCCAAGGCGGCCCTGGTCGCGATGGTCTCCAACTTTCAGATGGAATTGGAGGGCACCGGCGTGCGCGCGTCGATCGTGCACCCCGGCCCAACCAAGACGTCGATGGGATGGAGCCTGCCCGCCGAACTGATCGGCCCCGCCCTTGAGGATTGGGCCAAGTGGGGCCAGGCGCGCCATGACTACTTCCTGCGCGCCTCGGATCTGGCGCGGGCCATCACCTTCGTCGCGGAAACTCCGCGCGGCGGGTTCGTCGCGAGTATGGAGCTTCAGCCAGAAGCGCCCCTGAACACCACCACGGACCGCCAGCAGCTCAAAGTCGACGAAGAAGTGCTCCCTGGGGGCAGGAGCGAAGCGACCCGGGGGAATGGAGAGAACCAATGACCACTGCGATCGTCCCCCGCGTCTCCGGCGGTGAAGAAGAGGAACACGGCCACCTGGAGGAGTTCCGCACCGACCCAATCGGTCTGATGAACCGCATCCGCTCCGAGTGCGGCGACGTCGGCTGGTTCCAGCTCGCCGGCAAGCAGGTCGTCATGCTGTCGGGTTCGGAGGCCAACGAGTTCTTCTTCCGTTCCAGCGACAGCGATCTCAATCAGGCCGAGGCCTATCCCTTCATGACACCGATCTTCGGTGAGGGCGTGGTGTTCGACGCCGACCCCGAACGGCGCGCGGAGATGCTGCACAACACCGCATTGCGCGGTGAGCAGATGAAGGGCCATGCGGCCACCATCGAGAACGAGGTCAAGAAGATCATCGCCGACTGGGGCGACGAGGGCGAGGTCGAGCTCCTCGACTTCTTCTCGGAACTGACGATCTACACCTCGACGGCCTGCCTCATCGGGCTGAAGTTCCGCGAGCAGCTGGACAGTCGATTCGCCCAGTACTACCACCAACTCGAACGCGGGACCGACCCGCTGTGCTACGTGGACCCATACCTGGACATCGAGAGCTTCCGCATCCGCGACGAGTCACGCGTCAAACTCGTTGCGCTGGTGCAAGAGATCATGAACGGTCGGATCGCCAACCCGCCGAAGGGCAAAGAGGATCGTGACTTGCTCGACGTGCTGGTCTCGATCAAGGACGAGGAGGGCACACCGCGCTTCTCGGCCAACGAAGTCACCGGCATGTTCATCTCGCTGATGTTCGCGGGTCACCACACCAGCTCGGGGACGTCGTCGTGGACGTTGATCGAGCTGCTGCGCCACCCCGAGGTCTACGCCCAGGTGCAGCAGGAGCTCGACGACCTCTACGCGGACGGTCAGGAGGTGAGTTTCCATGCGCTGCGCCAGATTCCGAAACTCGACAACTCGCTGAAGGAAACGCTGCGCCTGCATCCGCCCCTCATCATCCTGATGCGGGTGGCGCAGGACGAATTCGAAGTGGCGGGCCATCCGATCCACAAGGGTCAGATGGTGGCCGCATCGCCGGCGATCTCGAACCGGATTCCCGAGGACTTCCCCCACCCGGACGACTTCGACCCCGACCGTTACGAGAAGCCGCGACAAGAAGATCTGGCCAACCGGTGGACGTGGATCCCCTTCGGCGCAGGCAAGCACCGCTGCGTCGGAGCGGCGTTCGCTCAAATGCAGATCAAGGCGATCTTCTCGGTGCTGTTGCGCGAGTACGAGTTCGAGATGTCGCAGCCGTCGGAGACCTACCAGAACGATCACTCGAAGATGGTCGTGCAACTGGCGCAGCCGGCGAAGGTGCGCTACCGCAAGCGGGTTTCCGGCGGGCAGGAGCGCAGCGACCGGGGAAGTGTGGAGTAGTAATCGTCATGGGCTGCTACCGCGTAGAACTCGACGAGGACCTCTGCCAGGGCCACGCGATGTGCGAATTGGAGGCCCCGGACGTGTTCGCGGTGCCCAAACGCGGCGTCGTCGAGATCCTCGACTCAGAGCCCCCCGACGACATCCGCGAGGACGTCGAGCGGGCGATCGAAATGTGTCCCACCCAAGCGATTTCCCTCAGAGACAAGGAATGACATGGCGTCACGCGAGCAGCTGGATGATTGGGTCGAGCGGTGGCTTCAGGTCAACCGCGATGCCGAGGCCGCGGGCGACTGGACCCCGCTGGCGGACTTCTACGCCGAAGACGCTACCTACGGTTGGAACATCGGGCCCAAGGAAGACGTGATGTGCGTCGGTCGCGACGAAATCCGCGACGTCGCACTAGGTCTGGAGATGCAAGGTCTGGAGAACTGGGTCTACGAATACCAGAAGGTGCTCGTCGACGAGAAGCAGGGCGAGATCGTCGGCTTCTGGAAGCAGATCGTCAACAAGAGTGACGGCACCCGGGACGAGATCTACGGCATCGGGGGCAGTTGGTTCCGCCTCAACGAGGACCTGCTGATCGAGTGGCAGCGTGACTTCTTCGACTTCGGGCACGTCTCGAAGATGTTCATGAAGCTCATCGAATCGGGCGATCTCAGCGAAGGCATGCAGAAGCGGATCGAGCGCAGCGTCGCAGGCGAACGATTGCCCGGCTACTACCCGCTCGGCGAAGCACCGTTGCCGATCTGGTGAGCTCCCGGCCAAGCGGTTGCTTGGGGGTGGGTGTGACGCACCTAACTAATGGCTCTAGTCTGAGCTCACTGGCTCTAGTGGAAGGCACGTAAAGATGAAGACAAAAGGCGCGCTGATCTGGGAATTCAACCAGCCATGGTCGATCGAGGAGATCGAGATCGGCGACCCCGTCAAGGACGAGGTCAAGATCCAGATGGAAGCGTCCGGGATGTGCCATTCCGACCACCACCTGGTGACCGGCGATATCCCGATGGCCGGTTTCCCGGTCCTCGGCGGCCACGAGGGTGCGGGCATCGTCACCGAGGTCGGCCCCGGTGTCGAGGACATCGCCGTCGGCGATCACGTCGTGCTGTCCTTCATCCCGTCCTGCGGTGCGTGCCCGTCATGTCAGGCCGGCCTGCGCAACCTCTGCGATCTCGGTGCGGGCCTGCTCGGCGGCCTCGCCGTCTCCGACAACACCCACCGCATCACCGCCAAGGGGGAGCCCGTCTTCCCCATGACGCTGCTCGGCACGTTCAGCCCGTACATGGTGGTGCACAAGAGTTCCGTGGTGAAGATCGATCCGTCGATCCCGTTCGAAGTGGCCTGCCTGGTGGGCTGCGGCGTGACGACGGGCTACGGCTCGGCGGTCAAGGCCGGCGACATCCGGCCCGGTGACGACGTCTTGGTGATCGGAGTCGGCGGCGTCGGCATGTCGGCGGTGCAGGGTGCGGTCAACGCAGGCGCCCGCAACCTCTTCGTCATCGAGCCCGTGGAGTGGAAGCGCGACGCGGCCCTGAAGTTCGGTGCCACGCACGCCTATCCGGATACCGACGCCGCGTTCGCGGGCATCGCCGAGGCCACCCACGGCCTGATGGCCAAGCAGGTCATCGTGACCGTCGGCGAGCTCAAGGGCGCCGACGTCGACACCTACGTCAACCTCACCTCCAAGGGCGGCACCACGGTGCTGACCGCCATCGGCAGCCTGCTGGACACCAACGTCTCGCTCAACTTGGCGATGCTGACGCTGATGCAGAAGCGGATCCAGGGCACCATCTTCGGTGGCGGCAACCCGCACTTCGACATTCCGCAGCTGCTGTCGATGTACAAGGCGGGCAGGCTCAACCTCGACGACATGATCACCACCCAGTACAAGCTGGAGCAGATCAATGACGGCTACAAGGACATGCTCGAGGGTCGCAACATCCGCGGCGTCATCCGCTACACCGACGCCGACAGGTAGGGGCCGACCGTGTCACAGGAGACCGCCCAGCAGTCACCTGCCCTCACCGCATCGCAGGCCTCCTGGCACTGCGTGCAAG
>NZ_JAVRQA010000294.1:0-4020 GCF_032161845.1 Mycobacterium sp. | reverse complement strand
TCGGCGAGGTCCAGCTTCACCACCGCCGTGTCGCCGCCGATCTCGGCGGCGCGCTGGGCGCCCAGCTCGACGTTGCGAACCGCGAGGATCACGTGGGCGCCGGCGCGGGCCAGCGCGCCGGCCGTCGCGAGGCCGACGCCGTTGGTGGCCCCGGTGACGATGATGCGCTTGCCGGTCAGATTGCCGAGTCGGGTCGGAGACCACTGTGAAGTCACGTCCCGAGACTAGCGTTGACATCACCCGCCCATGCTGGTTAGTTGACTGAAATTGACCGTAAAGCCGGTCAGCTCTACCAACTTATTTCGATGTCGGTACCCACCTTGCTCAATGAGGAGCCAGCTCCCACATGACGGACAGCGCCCGCCAGATCGAGAACCTGCTCTACACCTATGCCGAGCGCATCGACGCGGGGGATTTGGATGGGGTAGCCGACCTGTTCGAGCACGGCCGGATCTGCGGCGTCGAGAACGGGCCACCGGAGACCGTCTTCATCGGGGTCGAGCGCGTTCGCCAGATGTATGAGATGGCGACGCGCCTCTACGACGACGGCACCCCCAAGACCAAGCATCTGACCAGCAACGTGCAGGTCTACGTCGACGACGATGCGGGCACCGCGCGCGCCACCGCCTACTACTGCGTCACGCAGGCCACGCCCGACCTGCCGCTGCAGATCATCGTGACGGGCCACTACCGCGATACGTTTCATCGCATCGACGGCCGGTGGTGGTTCGACAGCAGGACCATGTACGTCGATCAGGTCGGCGACACCAGCCACCACCTGAAGTTCTGACCGCCGTGGCCCACCCGTTCGACGCGGCTCACCTCGCTGCCACCGCGCAGCAGAAGGAGGGTCTGGACGATTGGGGTCCACTGCCGTTCTTCGAGCCGCTCGCCGTCCTGGCCGACGACTACGCCGCCGCCGACCTCAACGACATCGGCGCGCACATCCTGCGGTCGGGCCTCGTCCACAGCCTGCGGATGCGCTTGCGCTCCCAGGAGTGGATCCGACTGCACCCCGAGGTTCTGCAGGAGAAGGTCGTCGCGCCCATCGTCGTGGTCGGCATGATGCGCAGCGGCACCACCCTTCTGCAACGACTGTTGGCGGCCGATGACCGCATTCACTGCGCGTACGGCTGGGAGGTCGTCGAAGTCGCACCCAAACTGGACCACCGGTGGTCGGATCCTTCTCCCGTCGCTTGGCTCGCCCCGGCAACGGAGGACCCTCGCATCGTCATCAGCGAGAAGCGCGAGGCGACCTCGCGCGAGCTGGCACCCGAACTGTTCGCCATCCACCCGATGTACGCCCGCGAGCCCGAAGAGGAGATCGTCTTTCTCTCCGACGCGTTCCTGTCACACGTACCCGAGTCGGGGGCTCACCTGCCCAACTATCGGGCGTGGATCGACGGCCAAGACTTCGGCCCCGCTTATGCGTATCTGCACCGAATGCTGCAGTTCCTGCAGTGGCAGAAGCGGCAGGCCGGTCGGGCGGCCACCCGGTGGGTACTCAAGTCACCGGCACATCTCGGGTATCTGGACGCACTGCGCGCCCAGTTCCCCGACCTGCACGTCGTGCACATGCACCGCGATCCGCGCGCGACGATCCCCTCCGGCGCCAGCCTCAACGCCACCCTCCACGCGATGCACGCCGACCACGTGGACCGCCACCGCGTCGGAGCGCAATGGCTACAGCGGATGGGGTGGACGAACGACCGCGCGATGGCCACTCGGGACGGCTGGGCCGACGACTCTGCGCTCTGCACGGACATCGAGTTCGCCGACGCCGTCGCCGACCCGATCGGTCAGGTGGCCCGGGTGTACGACGCGATCGGTATGCCGCTGAGCGGCGACGCCGAGTCGGCGATGCGGCGCCGGCTCGCCGACCGGCCACGGGAAGCACCGCGCCCGCCCTACGCCGCAACCGATTTCGGGCTCAGCGATGCCCTGATCGACGAACGTTTCGCCACCTACAACGCGCGGTTCCGTTCCGGAGCCACCTCTTCGAGGAGAAGACTTTGACCCATTACCCGGGTGATCCCGTCGCGACGGCGTCGCAACACGACCAGGAGTTGGCGGCGCTCGAACTGATCGACCACCCGACCGTCAAGGCGGCGTATCGCAGCGTCGCCGAAACGTGGCTGGGGCGGGCGAAGGCCTCCGACGCCATGCGCGCGTGCTTCGACGACGCGTTCGCCGAGGTGATGTTCTCCGCCGCGGTGTGGTCGTCCAACCAGGACAAGCTTCGACCCAAGGTCAGCTGCATCACCCGGCTCGGGCACCCGGTGTCTGGTCATCAGATCCCCGGATCCCGTTGGGGCATCGACAATCCCGACAGCGTGTACCGCGTGATCCCGATCTCCGGTGACGAGCGCTACGAAATCAACGGCCGCGTCGGCGCGAATCGCATGACGGAGAACTACTTCACGCTGTGGGATGCCCACATGGGAACGGTCGCCGTACTCAACGGCCGCACGATGGAGGTGGAGTCCGACGGGTCGTTCACGATCACCGTCGATGCCGACCCGGCGGGCGATCGCCCCAACCACGTCCAGTCCACGCCGGAGGCGCACGAGTTCTACATCCGCGACGTGCTGCTGAACTGGGACCGCGACGACCCGAATCACCTGACGGTGCAACGGTTGGGCGCCGCACCGTCGCACCCCACGAGGACCCGCGACGAGCAGGCGGACGCGACGGCGGCGATGATGGCCTACTTCGCCAACTTCACGGGCAAGCTCAGCCACGGCGTCTACAAGATGGCCCCCAACGACTTCAACCTCGCGTGGTCGGCCGACAAGGTCGGCGCGATGCGCAATCAGGTGTACGTCATGGGCCGGTTCGACCTGAACGATGGTGAGGCCTTCGTCGTCGACGTCAGCGATGGCGGTGCCGAGTACTTCACCGTGCCCCTGAGCAACATTTGGGGCACCACCCTCGACATCGTCGATCGCACCGGCAGCCTCAACAAGTCCCAGTCCGTGCCCAACGATGACGGCACCTACACCTACGTCATCTCTCCCACCGATCCCGGCGTCGCCAACTGGATCGACTCCGACGGCCTCAACGAGGGGATCCTGACGCTGCGGATGGCCGAATTCGGGGACGGTGGACCGAAGCAGGACTTGGGCGCCCGCGGTCGCGTGGTGAAACTCGACGATCTCGAAGCCGACGTCCCCACGCTGCGCCGGGTGTCGGAAGCAGAACGGGCGATCGAGCTCGCCGAGCGCCGCGCGGCGTACTTACGCCGCCTACCCGAAGGGACCATCTGATGGGCCGCTGGTTGGTCACCGGGTGCTCGACCGGCATCGGTCGTGAGATCGCCCGCGCTGCATTGGAAGCCGGCCACACCGTGGTGGTGACCGCACGACGCACCGAGACGATCGCCGACTTCGGCGACGAGTTCGGGGACCGCGCCGCGATCGTCGCCCTCGACGTGACGGACAAGGCCCAAATCGCCGCGGCGGTTCAGGTCGCCCACGACGCGTTCGGCGGCATCGACGTTCTGGTCAACAACGCGGGCAACGGCTACCTGTCGGCGATCGAGGAGGGCGAGGACGAGCAGGTCCGGAAGCTCTTCGACACCAACTACTTCGGTGTGGTGGACACCATCAAAGCCGTGCTGCCCGCCATGCGAGCCCGGCAGTCTGGGCACATCGTGAACATCTCGTCGATGACCGGCCTGGTCGCCAACCCGCCCAACGGGTACTACTCCTCGACGAAGTTCGCGCTCGAGGCGCTCACCGAAGCCCTCGCCCAGGAGGTCAAGCACCTCGGCATCAAGGTGACGGCGATCGAGCCCGGCGCATTCCGCACCGACTGGGCAGCGCGGTCGATGTGGGAGTCATCAACTCCGATAGGTGATTACGACGAGAACGTGGGGGCCCGCAAGACGATGATCAAGGAATTCGCCAATCACCTGCCCGGCGACCCACGCAAGGTAGCCGAGGCGGTGTTGATGGTCACCACGCTCGACGAGCCGCCACTGCGCTTGCTACTCGGTCGCGACGTCCTGAAGGCGGTGCG
>NZ_JAVRQA010000293.1:0-8796 GCF_032161845.1 Mycobacterium sp. | reverse complement strand
TGAACACCGGAAAGCTCTGCTACGTAGCTGATTTCACTGATGATGGGCCGTTGCGAGCGCTGCTCGACCGGCCAGCACGTCGGCGACGTTTACCGTGACCCCGAGGTGGCGGTGCAGTTCGTCGGCGGTCGACCTGGCGGCGGCGAGCATGCCGGCACGCGAGAAGTCCGGGGCACCCGACGGGTGGCCGGTCAGGTAGGCCAGTCCGCTGGCCCCCCATTCCCGCTGCACCGCGCTCACGGTAGTCATCATGGGCGCTGTCAGAACAGCAAGGCGGTGAATCTCCAGTCCAGCACCTGCCGGTCCGGCTCACCAACTGCGTGCACGACCGACCGCAGCGTCAGCAGACCGCCGCGGCCACCCGCCAGCGGAAGCACCTCGTCGACGTGGAGGTCGCTGTAGAGCGTGTCGCCCTCGTGCACCGGACCGGTGTGGTCGCAGGACTGCCAGCCGAGCACGGTGACCAGGTTCGGCAGCGCGCGGGTCGCCTGCGCCAGCGCCAGTCCGATGGTGTGGCCGCCGTAAACCAAGCGTTGGCTGCCGACGCGGAAGTCGTGATGCGTCGCGGCGATGTTGAGGGTCAGCCGAGCGAGTTCGGGCGCAGCCGAAACGACGTCGGCGGTACTGCGCATCACGGTGCCCGCGATGGCCGGATCGAAGTGTGGGCCGGGAACCCGGGCGCGGAAGGCGTCGGCATCCCAGTCGCCGGTCGGATCGGCGGGTCCGGAGGTATCGGCGCCGATCGTCGAGAGGTCGTCGGCGTGGCCGGTGTCACCCGCGCCGTCTCGCAGCGGAAGCATCGCGCAGCGATAGAAGTCGAGGACCAACCGGTCGGCCTGGTCGATCGTCGTCATCCGCAGTGCGGCCAGACCCGTCGCAGGGCGCCCCGACTTCGTCGAGTTCTGTTTCAGGCCAACGACTTCGGTTCGGGTATACAGCGTGTCACCAAGCAGCGGGAAGCGGTGGAACCGTAGCCCCCGATAGAACAGATTGGCCTTGACGCGCTGCGTCGGCAATGTGCTCTGGCCGATCGCCACGTCGCAGACGAAGGCGGGGTGCGCCAGGGCCGCGGGAGCCCCGGTGACGGCATGCGTCAAAGTCTGATCCAGCGGTAGCCGCATGCGGTCTCCGAGGATCGACTGGTGCACGGCGGCGGCACCTGCGGTCAAGGTCATCGACGGCGCCCAGTCGAAGACCTGCCCGACGGCGAGGTCGTCGAAGTGTGGGCCGCCATCGAGAGGCCCGGAGATATGGCCGGACAAAGTCACGGCTTCACATGCTGGCAGCCTGGTGATCGATGTGTCAATATGGCCGTACATTATGAACGCCATGGATCTTAGCGACGAAGAAGCGATGCTGGTCGCGACCGTTCGCGCATTCGTCGACCGCGACGTCAAGCCGACCGTGCGCGACGTCGAGCACGCGAACGAATACCCGGCGGCCAGGATCGAGCAGATGAAGCGCATCGGGATCTTCGGGCTCGCCGTGCCCGAGGCGTATGGCGGCACACCGGTGTCGACGCGGTGCTACGTGCTGGTCACCCAGGAATTGGCAAGGGGCTGGATGAGTCTGGCCGGCGCGATGGGTGGCCACACCGTCGTCGCCAAGCTCCTTGATCTCTTCGGCACGGACGAACAGAAGAAGCGCTACCTGCCCGCCATGGCCACCGGCGACGTCCGCGCGACCATGGCCCTCACCGAGCCTGCCGGTGGTTCGGACCTGCAGGCCATGACCACGGTCGCCCGCTCCGACGGTGACCACCTGGTGATCAACGGTGCCAAGACCTGGATGTCCAACGCGCGGCGCTCCGGCCTGATCGCCCTACTGTGCAAGACCGATCCCGCCGCGACACCCGCACACCGGGGCATCTCGATCGTTCTCGCCGAACACGGCGACGGGCTTACCGTCTCGCGGGACCTGCCCAAGCTCGGCTACAAGGGCGTCGAATCGTGTGAGCTCTCGTTCGCCGACTACCGGGTTCCCGCGACCGCCGTCCTCGGCGGAGTGCCTGGCAAGGGGTTCGGCCAGATGATGAAGGGCCTCGAGACCGGACGCATCCAGGTGGCCTCGCGCGCACTCGGGGTCGCCACGGCAGCTCTCGAGGATGCGCTGGCATATGCCCAGGAACGCGAAAGCTTCGGCCAGCCCATCTGGAAGCACCAGGCGGTCGGGCACTACCTCGCCGACATGGCGACCAAGTTGACCGCAGCGCGTCAGTTGACGCTGCACGCCGCCGACCGTTACGACAGCGGCGAGCGTGCCGACATGGAGGCAGGGATGGCCAAGTTGTTCGCCTCCGAAGCGGCCATGGAGATCGCACTGAACGCGGTGCGAATCCACGGCGGCTACGGCTACTCGACCGAATACGACGTCGAGCGCTACTTCCGCGACGCGCCCCTGATGATCGTCGGCGAGGGCACCAACGAAATCCAACGCAACGTCATCGCCGGCCAGTTGGTGGCCCGCGGCGGGATCTGACCATGCGCGCCCCTCCCGCGTATCAGGCTCTGCGCCAAGCTCTTCGAGACGACATCGCCGCCGGGCTGTATAGCGACGGTGCACGTCTGCCGACCGAGTCCGAGCTCGTCGCCGAGCACGGCCTGTCCCGGCAGACCGTCCGACGCGCCTTTCAGGACCTGGTCGCCGAGGGCGTGGTGTACCGGGTGCCTGGGCGCGGCACCTATGCCCGCGATGGCGGACACCGGTACCTGAGGCAGCTCGGCTCGATCGAGGACCTGATGAGCCTCTCCGACGACACCACCATGGAAGTGCTTGCCGGACTTCGCCGTCGGGTCGACGTCGACGCGGCCAGCAGAATGCGACTCGACGACGACGTCGTCTACACGGTGACGTTCCGTCGCCTGCATGACGGTGTGCCCTTCGTGCTGACCCGCGTACACCTGCCGGAGTCGGTCGCCAGGTCTGTGCTCGGACTCGCCGAGTTGGCCGACGGGGCCGTCAGCACCAGCACCGTCATCGGCCTGACGGAGCCGCACCTGAGCCTTCCGATAGCCGAGGCGGCGCAGTCCATTACCGTCTCGACGGCGGACGACGAGGTCGCCGCGGCCGTCGGCTGCGGTCGCGAGCATCCGATGTTGCGGGTGGACAGGCTGTACTCCGACGCGGCGGGCAACCCCGTCGAGTTGGCCGTCAGCCACTTTCTGCCAGAGCAGTACACCTATCGGGTGACGCTGCGCCGCTCCAGCTGACGATCGGGCAACGGACGGCACAGCAACCTCAGTGCTATGTGATACACGCAGTCAGCTGTAGATACAGCACACTTCTGTGCTGCTATCGAAGCAGTTGACGGCGATGTCGATTGTGGGCGGCAAATCTATACGCCGGGCAGCGACAAGTCCTCGCGCAAACTTCACGCACGTGCTAGAAACATGCTGGGGGGTTGCTGAGCGACGGCTGTGATCCAGATGTAGATGTCCTCGTCGCACTCTGGGGGGAGACCAAGATGGCAGGCACACGTCGGCGCAGCAAGTCGCAACGGACGCGCGACAGAGACGGCAAGCGCGGCCGACACCGCGCGCCATCGAAGCACGTCGAGGCCTACACCTGGCTCGGAGCGGGAGCCATCACGTTCGGCGTCGGTGCCGCGCTGGTGAACGGCGCGGGGGTCGCCGCCGCCGAGACCGAGAAAGGCACGCCGAGTGAGCCGGCCTCCGCCGCTTCCGGACCCGCGCCCGCGCCATCACCGGCCGCAGCCCTGTCGGCGCTCACCAATTCGATCAACGACACGTTGTCGAATTCGATCGGCACGCTCAATGCTGCGCTCAACAAGGGCGCGGCAGCACCGGCTTCACCAACTGCTTCGTCGGCTCGGGCCATGACGGGCAGTTTCCAGACCAACACCACGACGTCACATGGCGCATCGGTTACCGCGGCGAAGCGTACCGTCACACCCCCGACCGCTCCGGCAATCTCGAATCCGTTGGCCGACGCCGCCGCCAACGTGGCAGGAGCCATCAGCTCTGTCGCGAACTCCCTCGTTTCCAACCTTGCCAATTCGACGACACCTCAACCACATTCAGTGAGTGCGCCAGTCAGCCCGAGCGCACGGACCATCGCAGCCGCGGCGCCGGCGACCACCGCAGCGCCCGCCACCACGCAGAATCCCTCGGTCGTTGCCAGTGTCGCGCTCAACGGTCCACCCAATGCCGTTACCGTCAGCCCAGACGGCAAGTACGTATATACAGGCGAATACAACTGGGATGGTCCGACGCTCGCCGGTTACGTCGACCGATACAACACCACCACGGGCACGATCGATCAGACCATCAACACCAAGAACCCCGTGTTCGACGTCGCCACCAATGGCACCCGGGTGTTTGCCGACAGCTTCAAAGTCGTCGGCAGCAGCTTCGACACGGTGTACGTGGAGACGTTCAATGCGTCGAACGGTGCGCCGGTCGGATCCCCCACTCCGCTCGGATACGTCAATCCCGAAGAGGTGATCAGTCGTGACGGTAAGTACCTGTACGCCTCGACGAACACCACCGGCAACAGTCAGCAGCCCCAAATTGCAGTGATCGACACGTCGACAGGCGCGGTCGTCAAGACGATCAGTGGTGGTTACCTCCCGACACTCACTGCCGACGGCAAGAAGCTTTACGCCCTTGGTGGGGACTCAGCGCGCGACATCCACATCGTCGATACCCAGACCAACGCGGTCACGGTGGTCCACACCCAACTCGACAGCCTGGCGGGAACCGACCAAGCCTCCGTCATGGGCATGGTCATCAGTCCGGATGGCCAGCGTGCCTACGTACGCTTCGACCGGTACGTCTCGGCCACGCAAAGGTTCGAGGAAGACATCGTGGTCATCGACGCCACCACCGGAAACACCATCAAGGTAGTGCCTGCCGTGCAGGACTTCCCCGGCGGCGAAGTCTCGGGCGACCCAGGCCTTGCCATCAGCGCAGATGGGCGGCGGATCTACGTGATCACCCCCGACAACAGGCCCAACGACCCGACGTACGCCTCCGAACTCGTCGCCATCGACACCGCAACGAACCAGGTCGTAGGGCGCACCACCCTGGGCCACCGTCAGCCGACCGATATTACCGTAAGTCCAGACGGGACAAGGGTTTACGTCGTCGGCAACAGCTACGAAGTCTACGACCCCTCGGGCGGTTGGCTCGACGTGGTCGATACGCACGTAACTCCACCTCCACCCCCACCTGCACCCCAATCCGGCCTTGGCGCCTTGCTCGGCGCGATCGTGTCCGGAGTCACCGGCACGGTCGGTGGGGTACTGGGCGGGGTGGGTGGCCTGCTGGGCGGCCTCTTCCGCTAGCGCTCGGGGTCAACGGCGTCGACCAGGCCCCAGTCCAGAGCGGTGGCGGCATCGATCGTCTGACCCGACAGCACCAGATACGCCGTACGCCAGCGGCCGATTCGCCGCGTGATGCTGACGGTCCCGCCCGCGCCGGGAATCAGGCCGAGCGCGAGCTCCGGAAGGCCGAACACCGCGTCGGGCTTGGCCGTGACGTGTCCACAGAACGCCGCCATTTCCAGCCCACTGCCCAATACTTGACCGTGCACCTCGGCCCGGCATCCCTCGCGGAATCGCATCGTCAGCGCGTCGAGGGCCAACGCGGGGCTATGCCGGGTCCGCGCCAAGTGGGCGCTTGCGGGATCATCGAGAGTGCCGAACTCTGCGAGATCCCCTCCGCTGCAGAATGACCGGCCGTTCCCACTCAGGATCACACCGAGCACGGACGGGTCGAGCCACGCGATCTCGAGGGCCTCGAGCAACGCCGCGCGGGCATCGGTGGAGAAGGCGTTGTGACGCGTCGGTCGGTTGAACCGCACCAGCAGATCGTCCCTCGTTCGCTCAACGACCACCGGATCGGGCAGCACCGGCACTGTCGCTGGTCCACGCTCGGCCAACCAGCGCGCGAACTCGGGACCGGCCTGCAGCGTCGAGTAGGCCAATGACTCCGTGAGGACACCGGGGAGCGTCGGCCCGTCGGGCTTCACGATCCGCAGCACGTCGTCGCACACCGTTGCGGCTTGCGGCCACCGCGCCACGCGTTCGGCTATCTGGTCGAGAGCAACGGGTACCGAGTCAACGGAAACGGTCCGACGATCGGTGCAAGGTCCCTCGACGAGCGTGAAAGTCGCTGTCCTCATCCAATAGTCGGCGCCCGCCGCACCTATGTCACCGGAGGCAACGACGACGCCGAGAGGAGTTGGCGCCGGGGGGTCGCCGATGTCGACGGTGTGCACTCCGGTTAGCCGACCGGGGCCGAATACTTGTCGATCAGCTCCTGCTTGTACAGCTTGCCGGTGTCGGTGCGCGGCAGCTGCGCCTCGAACGAGATCGACCGCGGACACTTGTAGTGCGACAACCGATCCCGCAGCCAGGTGAGCAACTCGTCGGCGAATGCCTCGGTGGCGTCCGCTTGGTCCACCGTCTGCACGACGCCCTTGACGCGTTGGCCCATCTCTTCGTCGGGAATGCCGAACACCGCGGCATCCATCACCAATGGATGGGTCACCAGGATGTTCTCCGCCTCTTGCGGGTAGATGTTCACGCCGCCGGAGATGATCATGTGATGACGCCGGTCGGTCAGGTACAGGTAGCCGTCTTCGTCGAGATAGCCGATGTCCCCCACGGTCTTCCAACCGTGCGAGTCCCGCGATGACGCCGTCTTCCCGGGGTCGTTGAGGTATTCGAAGTCGAAGCCACCCTCGAAGTAGATCTCACCCGCTTGACCGGCGGGCAGTTCGTTGCCGTCCTCGTCGAGGATATGCAACGCACTCATCATCGACTTGCCGACCGACCCCGGATGGGTCAGCCAGTCCTCGGCGGTGATCAGCGTGGAGCCGATGGCTTCAGAGGAGGCGTAGTACTCGTCGACGATCGGCCCCCACCAGTCGATCATCTGCTTCTTGATCTCCACCGGGCACGGCGCCGCCGCGTGCATGACGCGCTCCAGGCTGCTGACGTCGTACGAATTACGCACGGCCTCTGGGAGTTTCAGCATCCTGGTGAACATCACTGGAACGAACTGGCCGTGGGTGATTCGGTGCTTCTGGATCGCCTCCAGCGTCGCTTCTGGGCTGAACTTCTCCAGGATGACGGTCGTGATGCCGCCTGCCTGCGTCTGCATCGACCAGACCGACGGCGCCGTGTGATAGAGCGGCGCCGGGCTCAGGTACACGGCGTCCGGATGCATCCAGAACCCGATCAGGGCCGACATCAGTCCCGGCACCTCGGCGGGCGGCAGGTGGGGCAGATCCCGCTTGATGCCCTTCGGCCGTCCCGTGGTGCCCGAGGAGTACTGCAGCAGATCGCCCTCGATCTCGTCATCGATCGGGGTAACGGGTTGATCGGCAACACATTCCGGGTATCGGTGCCAACCGTCGAGCTCCCCGTCCGCGACGAGCAGGATCGACGGCAGTCCGTTGGGCAAGTCGGCGCCCAGGCCAGCGAGGGTGTCGCGAAGACCGCCTGAGCCGACGATGGCCTTCGCGCTGCTGTTGTCGATGATGTACGCGACCTCGGCCGCCGTGAGGTGGGTGTTGATCGGGACGTAGTACAGCCCGGCCCGGCGAGCGGCCCACATCACCGCATGCATGTGCTCGCTGTTCTCCATCAGGATCGCGACGGCATCACCCTCGACCAAGCCTGCCGATCGGAAGAGGTGCGCAAGCTGATTCGCCCTGGCTTCGAGCTCACCGAAGGTGATCACCGTCCCCGACGGATGCATGATGATGGCCGGCTTGTCGGGGGTCGCTACGGCGGTGTCGCGAATCTGCATGAGGTGACTCTACGACGAGCCAACTTGACAGGTGTCAACTAGGTCCCTCGAGGCACTCACCTAGCGGCGAGCGTGCGCCAGGTGCCACTGCCCAACAGACACAAAGTGCCCTGAATCTCGACGATTCAGGGCACTTTGTGTCTGTTGGGCACCGGGGCTGGTGTCCAGACGTAGGCACCTGTGCATCGACTCGTGGTCGGCCTGAATTCCTCTGTGCGCGATGCGAAGCCGTGATTAGGTAATGGTCGCACCACCGCTTTCCGCTGCCAGGCTCGCCAAGGAGTGCTCATGGCCCACTTCGTCCGTCCCGCCGTCGGGTCGGCATTCGTCGCCACCGCCGTCGGGTTGTGGATGGCCACCTTGCACGACCCGTCCACCGTGGACGTCGCCGTCCGGCTGACGGCGGTGGACGCGGCACCGGCTCCCCCGACGTCGTCGAACGGGCCGATGTGCGCCGACCTGTTATGCACCGGGCTGTTCGGGTCGACGCCCGCGGCCGCGACGCCACCCAAGCGGGTTGCGGCGCTGCACCCCTTGCCGCTCGCTGCGGCGAGTCCGGTGGACGCCGCGGCCGTGCCCGATCTGATCGGCGCACTAATCGCGGTGTTCGTGAGCAACGGCACCGCCGAACACCCCGACGCCGGACTGCTCATCGGCAACGGCGCACCGGGAGTCGCGGGCGCGGACGGTGGCCGCGGGGGCCTGTGGTTGGGCAATGGTGGTGCCGGAGGGAACGGCGCACCGGGCCAGGACGGCGGCAACGGCGGCCGAGCCGGATTCATCGGCAACGGCGGTGCCGGTGGTGCCGGTGGCGATGCCTTCTCCGATGGTGGCGCCCGAGCCGGTGATGGCGGCAATGGCGGATCGGCGGGCTTGATCGGCAACGGCGGGGCTGGCGGCAACGGGGGCGGGGCCGCAGCATTGAACGAGGACTCCCCCGGCGCGGTGACCTCCGGCTCCGGCGGGGCCGGAGGCAACGGTGGGCTGCTGTCGGGCAACGGCGGCGACGGCGGCCGCG
>NZ_JAVRQA010000292.1:0-3628 GCF_032161845.1 Mycobacterium sp. | reverse complement strand
TGCCCCACACCTCCGGAACCGCCGGCCATCGTCGCGGCCGTACCGCGGTCGCCGTCGCTGCCCGCGCCGCCGACACCGCCGGTGCCCGCGTTGCCGCCGGTACCGCCGTTGCCGTTAACCCCTACTGCGCCAACGGCACCCAAGAACGCCGCGGTGCCGCCAGCACCGGCGTTGCCGCCAGTACCGCCGGCGGCTCCGCTGCCGCCGGCCTCGGCGTCGCCGCCCTTACCGCCCGGCACCGTCGCGTCCACGCCGTGAGCGCCCGTGCCGCCGGCCCCGCCGTTACCGCCCTCGCCGCCCGCGCCGCCGAGCCCGCCGATGCCGAACAAGCCGCCGGCGCCGCCGTTACCGCCTGCGCCGCCACTGAGGCCGGCAGTGCCGTTCTGACCTGGGCCGCCCGAGACGCCATTGGCACCGGCACCACCGGTACCCCCGGCGCCGCCGTTACCGAACCAACCGGCGCTGCCACCGTTGCCGCCAGCAGCGCCAGCGGTGGTCGGGCTGAAACCGGCCCCGCCATTGCCAAGGAAGATCCCAGCGTTGCCGCCGTCGGGGTGCAGCGCCGTGCCGGCAGCGCCGTCGCCGATGAAGATGTTCACGATTGGTATCTGACCGGCGATGCTCAAGAACGGGTCCGCCACGACGAAGGCAGTCCCGAACAAGCTCGGGATGGCGGGGACGACCGGGGAACCACCACTGGTGCAGATCGCGGTCGGTGGCACACACGGGGGAGCGGCCTGCACGCCTGCGGCCAACCACAACGCCGCAGCCGGAGCGACCAGCACCATCCCGGCCCCAGTTGCCGCGACCGCGGTCAAACTGCGCGAAGGCGCGCGGTGTCGATGCCGACCACCGTCACGAAAAGACTTGCTGCGGTTCGACATAACAGCCCCTACTCGTCGTCGTTGAACCCGATCGCCGGCCGGGCAACTCGTGGAGTCGGGCCTTCGCAGGTCACGCTAATGTGGCAGCACAGTCGTGAGGAATAAGGAATATCCCTACACTTTGGGACCGCGGCGGTGGTACCGGCTCATTGGAGAAACATCGACGCGGCGGCACGGCTATCGTCACCGAATGCCGAATACCACCGAGTCCCAATCTCGTTCTCATGCAAGAGCTGTCGCGCAGTCACCAGCGGCGGCACTGTCCCGCTGGACGGGTCCACTGGCACTCCTACTGGCCGTGGTCGCCGTAGTTCTTGCGGCCTGGGCGCTGACAACCCGTACGTCCGCGGTATCCAGTGCGACATCCGGGGCGCCTGAGGTTTCCACTCAGTCGGGAGACCCGAAGATGCGCGTTTGCAGTGCCTTTGACGCGGTGAGCTCGGCGGTGTCGCTGCAGAGTCACACCGATCTGGGGCCCGATGCCGTTGCGCAGTCAGCGGTGGCGGGCAACGCCCGCTTGGCGCTGCTCGGCGGCGGCCTCTACCTGCTGAGTCGCCTCGATGTCGGGACACCCACGAACCTGGCCGACGCGGTGCGCTCCTTCGCCGGCGACCTGCAGGACATCGGGATGTATGCGTTGGCCGAAGTCCCCAATGGCGAGCCAAATCAGGCCGCTCGGCTGGTTCACGCCGATCAGGTCAGGCGGCAGATCGTCAGCCTGTGCAAGTGAGCCCTAATCCACCCGCGGTGACCGCAATAGCGGATTGGACGTGATCACGCGCAATGGAAATAGATGCCAGGGTTCGGTGTCGTCGAGATCGCCGTACAGGCCGATGCCAACGACTCCTGCAGCGGCCACCACCAGCGGGAGCTGAGGGGCGGACACCCAGAACTTCACCGGTGAGCTTGGCACGTCGGGCCAATGCCAGCTGCATGTGATCGAGCCGAGCCGTTCGCCCTCCTGCGACCTCGCGACCAGGTAGTGGCATGGGTCGTAATCGGAGCCCCCCCGAGTTTGGACGGCCAGGACCATCGGGACTGTGATGTGTGCGGGGAAGCTCGCCACCTTCGCACTGGTCAGTGGGAAGCCGTCAGTGGTGATTCCACCGCGGTCGTTCACGATTGCCCTCAGCGCCGGCGCAAACGCCACTACCTGCATGCCGCCACCCGTACTCCTCGGAAGTCGTTGCGCCGCAGGGGTCTACGGGTTTCCACCGCTACCGGAACCGCCAACACCAGACCGGCCCCGCCGATCGCGACTGCTGTCAGACTGCGCGACGGGGTGCGTGCGTACCGATGACGACCATCGGCGGTGTGGCCGACTGCCCTGCGCCGCTTCGACATTCGATTCCCCAACCAATGGTTGCCATAACGCAGGTATGTGGTCGACGCTAGCGAGCCACTGCCGCGGAGGGGAATAAGGAATATCCCTACAAACGACGCGGTGGGCACGGTTCGAGGACCGTCGAAGTCAGCAGAATGCGCTACCTCCACTTCGTAGGGACATTCCTTATTCCCAAGTGCAGCCGCGGCTCCTAGCGTGGACGTCGGGTTGATCAACGACTTTGGGGGCTTCGATGGCGCGAGTACTCGCGGGGTGTGCCTCCGCCGTCTTGGTAGCCGGCAGCCTGGGTCTGGCCGGTCTGGGAGCCGGCCTCGCCAACGCCGACGATGACTGCGCACCCGCCACCAGGGTCGACGGTCGGTGCTACGGGCCGAATACCTGGTGTCCGGGGGATTCGCTGTTCCACTTGACCCAGAATCACGTCCACGACCCGGTGACGTGGGACATGAACGTCTGCCACACCTACTGGCACGTGGCACCTGACCAGGCCAATCAAGGCCAAGGCATCTACGAGGGCCCCAACCCGCCACCGCCGGTGGGGCCTCCGCCGCCGATGCCGCCCGCCTTCGTGGGTCCCAATGAGTGCCTGCCCTGGTGCAGCTAGGCATACGTCTGAGCTCGACTGGCCACTCGCTCGTGCCGGAGCCGCCGGGGAACAAAACGCGCTGCCACCCCGTTGACCCATTCGACAACTTGAGTGAAGCAGGCTCAACTCTGGCTTGACATGCCGCGCCTGCGGCAGGCAAGCTTGAGCGTGGTCCACTCAGACTCGTAAGCATTTCTATTCAGGAGGCAGTAACTATGGCTCGTGCGGTCGGTATCGACCTCGGGACCACCAACTCCGTCGTCTCAGTGCTCGAAGGCGGAGAACCCGTCGTCGTCGCAAACTCAGAGGGCTCACGCACCACCCCGTCTGTCGTCGCATTCGCGCGCAACGGCGAGGTGCTGGTCGGTCAGCCCGCGAAGAACCAGGCAGTCACCAACGTCGACCGGACCATCCGTTCGGTCAAGCGCCACATCGGCACCGACTGGTCGGTGGAGATCGATGGCAAGGACTACACGCCGCAGGAGATCAGCGCGCGCATCTTGATGAAGCTCAAGCGCGACGCCGAGGCCTACCTGGGCGAGGACATCACCGACGCGGTCATCACCGTGCCGGCGTACTTCAACGACGCGCAGCGCCAGGCCACCAAGGAAGCCGGCCAGATCGCCGGACTCGAGGTCCAGCGCATCGTCAACGAGCCCACCGCGGCGGCGTTGGCCTACGGCCTGGACAAGGCCGACAAGGACCAGACCATCCTGGTGTTCGACCTCGGTGGCGGCACGTTCGACGTCTCGCTGCTCGACATCGGCGACGGTGTCGTCGAGGTCCGCGCGACCTCGGGTGACAACCACCTCG
>NZ_JAVRQA010000291.1:0-2619 GCF_032161845.1 Mycobacterium sp. | reverse complement strand
AGATGTTGAGGTCTCGCTATGCCAGCGTTGATGCCGATCACGCGATTGTCGTGCACCCCGGGATCGCCTCCCAGCCCGCCATTGTGGACAGCTTCTGTGCGTACCACGCCGACCGCGGCGTGGACGTGTGGACACCGGACGACCAGTTCAGCCGCGAGGGGTCGGCTGACAGCTTGGTCGCCTTGGGCGCGCACGTCGCCGAAACGACGCGGCTGCCCGTGTTCCTGGTGGGATCCGTCCGTAGTGCCACGGTCATTTGGAGCGCGCTCCAAGTTTCCGACGTCTTTTCCGGTGCGGTCCTGATCGGTGATGCGAGCCCGCCCGTGTTGTCTGAACAGCTGACACAGTCGTTGGGGCTGAACACGAAACCGGTCCTCTACGTCATCGGGGCAACGGGCGCGAGGTCCGGGCTCACCGCGGCGCCAGTCGGCACGGGCCCGGTCGAGGTGCACACGCACCCCGACGACGTCAATCGGCTGATGCTGACGAATCCCGCAGCGTTTAGCGACGTCGTTCTGGAATGGTGCGTGCGTCAACTCAGCAACCATCTCAACCCCACGTGGCGGTTCGAATGAGGACTGCCCAGCACCAGATCGTCAACCCTCAACGAAAGGTTCGAAATGCACATCGCCATCATCGTTCTTAGCGCGCTTCTCGCGGTAGCGTTCCTCGGCTCGGGCGGTCTCAAACTCGTCGGCGCCAAACAGTCGCTAACGATGCGCGACCAATTGCGGGTCGGGGCACAACTGTGGCGCGTGGTCGGCGCGTTGGAGGTCGCCGGCGCTGTGGGACTGGCCGCCGGATTGGTCGTCCCAGCCATTGGCATCGCCGCCGCAGCCGGACTAGCCCTGTTGATGATCGGTGGGATCGGGGCTCACGCCCGCGCCAAGGACCTTCGCAATGCCGGCCCCGCCGCGCTGCTTGCCGTGTTGGCCGTCGCCACCGTCGTCGTGCGGGTGGCCACGCTCTGAACGACTGTTCGAATCCAGTCCAAGCATCAGGTCACGAAGGAGTGAAACAATGTCCAACACAACGGAATTACACCAACCCACCGTTGCCATTACCGGGGCGGGCAGCGGGCTGGGACGCGCGCTGGCCATCAAGCTCGCCGCCAAGGGCTATCGGGTCTTCGGTACCGCGAGGTCAGAAAGGGACGCCGCCGACCTGGAGAAGGTGTCGAGCGGCAACGTCGCAGTGACCCTTGCCGACATCACCGATCAGCGTGCGGTCACGGCCTGGGTGGACAAGGTTTCGGAGGAGGTGGGTGAGCGCGGACTCGACGTGCTCATCAGCAATGCCGGCACGCTGACCCCCGGACCCCTTGAAGTCATCCCGTTGGATGACATCAGACGCGAGTTCGACGTGAATGTCTTCGGTGCGCTGGCCGTCATCAACGGCTTCCTTCCGGCGCTGCGCAAGTCTCGCGGCCGCATCGTCCAAATCGGTGCGATGACCGGCCGATTCCCGGTGCCCTTCGACGGTCCGTCCAGCGCCTCCAAGGCGGCATTCGAAGCGCTCGCCGACGTCTACCGCAGTGAGCTCAAGCCCTTCGGGATCGCCTTCGTCATGGTGCAGGCCGGCAACATGCGCACCGGCGGACCCGCCAAGACCGCCGCCGCGCTGAAACGCATCGCCGACGCCATGACCGGCGAGCAGCGCGCACTCTATGGCGACGCCTTCGGCAAGTTCACCGATTCACTGAACAACATGCAGAACGCCGGACTGAGCGCTGAGGCGTCCGCCGACCGGGTGATCGAGCTGGTCGAGCAGCAACCGCCACCGACCCGCGCTGCCCTGGGCGAAGACGCCGAACAGATCCTGGGTTTGGTCGGAGAAAAGTCCGATACCGAACTGGATGCGCTGCGACTCCAACTCATCGGACTCGGTGATGTGTAGCCAAACAGAGGACAAATCCCCTCTCTCACCCGGAAAGGTAGCCAACCATGCCTGAAATATTGATCACCGGTGGCGGAGGTTTGGTCGGGCTCAATACCGCCCGCGCCTTCGCCGCCGAAGGCACGTCAGTGGTGATCACCGCTCGTCACGGCCACGACCAAATCGAGAAGGCGTTGGGCGACCTTCGCGAGCTGGTCACCATCGAGTCCGTGGAGTTCGCGCGCAGCGGGGAAGTGTTCGACCTGTTCAGCCGGTACGACTTTCAGTCGGTGATACACGCTGCACAGGCTCACCAACACGCACAGACCCGCACGTCCAACCGGGCCAACTACGACATGATCTTCAACTGCCTGGAAGCCGCGGAGGCCACTGGCGTGAAGCGCCTCGTACTCGTCAGTTCGATCGCGGTCTATGGCGGCGTCGCACCACCGTTCGCCGAAGACACCCGGTTCCCCGTGCAAGCCACGATCGATGACCATCCCGACGCCATGGGCGCCCATACCGCGCCCGATGGCAACAGAGCGCTCGCGCTACCGGCGTTCGAGGTCTCGGTCAAACGATCCCTGGAGCGCATCGCACTCGATTATGCCGCTCCCTGGCAGATGGGCGGGTCGGCGACCGTGCACGCCAATCAGAAGCAGAACCAGCACCTGCTCGATGTCGCCGTGCTACGCATTCCGACTCAGTTCGGTCCGGGTTACAAGGAGATGGGTAGTCCCATCA
>NZ_JAVRQA010000290.1:0-22044 GCF_032161845.1 Mycobacterium sp. | reverse complement strand
ACCGCCGCGATGGCACAGGACAACGGCCGGGGGTCCGACAGGCGCCCCGCCGCGGACAGGTAGGTCACCGCGTCCGACAGCGCCACGTAGGCGCCGGTGATGGCCGCGGTGCGGGTGCCTCCGTCGGCCTGGATGACGTCACAGTCGATGGCAATGGTGTTCTCGCCCAACGCACCGAGGTCGATGCACGCCCGAAGCGAGCGGCCGACGAGCCGGCTGATCTCCTGGGTGCGCCCGCCGACCTTGCCGCGAACCGACTCGCGATCCGAACGGGTGTGAGTGGCGGCGGGCAGCATCGCGTATTCGGCGGTGAGCCAACCAAGGCCTGAGCCCTTGCGCCAGCGCGGCACGCCCTCGGTGACGCTCGCCGTGCACATGACGCGGGTCTGACCGAATTCGACCAATACGGATCCGGCCGGATGCTTGGTGAAGCCGCGGGTGATGACTACCGGTCGCAACTCGTCGTCGAGTCGCCCGTCTTCTCGTCTAGACACCCGCCAACCCTATCCGGTGGCCACGACGACCTAGTGCGCCACGACCTCGAAGGTCTCATTGCACACGACGGCGTGCACCGGCCCGTCGAACTCGGCCTTGGCTTCGGTGATGACGTCCTCACGCGACGTCCACGGCGGAATGTGGGTCAGGAGCAGTTCGTGCACGCCCGCCTTGGCCGCGACGCGACCCGCCTCTGCGCCAGACAGGTGCAGCCGGGGCGGCCGGTCCGGGGAATCCGTCCACGACGCTTCGCACAGGAAGACGTCGGCACTGCTGGCAAGTTCGATCAGCTGGTCGCAGTAGCCGGTGTCGCCGCTGTAGACGAGCGTCGCCCCCGACGGATCGGTGAAGCGCATTCCATACGACTCCGTTGGATGGCACACCAGGCGCGGCAACACGTTCAGCGCGCCGATCTGCACCGCCTCCTCGTCCACCCACTGATGGATGTCGAAGATGTCGGAGAAGTCGTCGATCTCGCCGCCTTCTGGCGACGACGCCGCACCCAGCCGTGACCAGGTGTCGCGGGGGCCGTACATCAGCGCGCGCCCCTTCGGCGGTGTCGGGTGATACCGACGCCACACGAACAGGCCGGGCAGATCCAGGCAGTGGTCGGCGTGAAGGTGGGAAAGCAGAACGCTCACGGTGCCCGGATCGGCATGGCGCTGAAGCGCGCCGAGCACGCCGCCTCCGAAGTCGACGGCCAGCGGAGGGGTGTCCGGAGCCGTTACCAGGTAGCCCGATGCAGGCGAGTCCGGCCCGGTGACACTACCGGAACAGCCCAGTACGGTGATTCGCACGCCCACCAGCTTGCCATGCCCCATAAGCGTGTGACGAAAACATCAACGCATTTCGCGCCGAGTTTCACGATCCTGCCGGTTCGTGACCCGTGACCAGGGGCGATGTCGAGCGAGACCGAGCACGCGGCCATCGGCGAATGTGGCGTACGCCTCACTTCAGCAAAGCACCGCGATCGCTCAGATCGACAGCTGGGGCGCGGTCCCGGTCCTGCGCTTCTCCCTGGCCTTGCGTTCGGGCCCGGAAAGCAGATACGCGGCGATCACGCCGGCGATGCCTCCGCAGAGGTGCCCCTGCCAGGACACGCCGAACGTGCCGGGCAGCGCACCCCACAGGACGCCGCCGTACACCAGGAACACGACGACCCCGACGATGATCTGCCACGCGTGGCGGGTGAAGAAACCGAACACGATCAGAAACGTCAGCCAGCCGAAGATCAGCCCGGAGGCGCCAATGTGGTTGGTCTCGACGCCGTTGGGGGCGCCGAGATTACCGATGAGCCATGTGCCGAGCCCACCGAGAATCCACACGATGACGGTGGCATAGATGAAGCGGGACATCCCGGCCAGCGACACCAGGAAGCCGAGCACCAGGGCGGGAACGGTGTTCGCAACCAGATGCGCCCAGTTCGCGTGCAACAGGGGTGCCCAGAGAATGCCCCACAGCCCGTCGACCTCGAGCGGCCGGATTCCGTCCTGCTCAAGTCGACTGCCGGACACCTGGTCGATGGCCTCGATGACGTAGAGAAGCGCAACGAAGCTCACGATGGTCGCGCCACCGACCATCCAGCCCGGCCGCTTCTTCTCGACAGATGTCGATGCCTGCGGACTCATGCCCATAGCTGCCCTTCCAACGCGTCCTCTGCGTCATCCAGGCTACCGGCGTACGCGCCGGTCGACAGATACTTCCAGCCGGCGTCGCAGACGACGAACGCAATGTCGGCGCGCTCCCCCGCCTTGCGCGCCTTGGCCGCCATGCCGATCGCGGCGTGCAGGATCGCGCCCGTCGAAATGCCGGCGAAGATGCCCTCGACCTGAACCAGCTCCCGGGTGCGCCGCACGGCGTCGAACGAGCCGACCGAGAAGCGCGTCGTCAACACGTCGGGGTCATACAACTCGGGGACGAAGCCCTCATCGATGTTGCGCAAGGCATAGACGCCCTCCCCGTAGCGCGGCTCGGCGGCGACGATCTGAACGTCGGGTACGTGTTCGCGCAGAAACCGTCCCGTTCCCATCAGGGTGCCGGTGGTGCCGAGGCCCGCGACGAAGTGGGTGATCTCGGGTAGGTCGGCGAGAATCTCCGGTCCCGTGCCCTCGTAGTGCGCGAGGGCGTTGGCAGGATTGCCGTACTGGTAGAGCATCACCCACTCGGGATGCTCATCGGCCAGTCGCTTGGCCATGGCCACCGCGGTGTTCGAACCGCCCTCGGCTGGCGAGTAGATGATCTTCGCGCCGTACAGCTCCAACAGTTGGCGCCGCTCCACCGAGGTGTTCTCCGGCATCACGCACACCATCCGGTAGCCCTTGATCAGCGCGGCCATCGCCATCGAGATGCCGGTGTTGCCGCTCGTCGGCTCCATGATCGTCGCCCCCGGTTTAAGCAGGCCGTCGCGTTCGGCCTGCTCGATCATCCGCAGCGCAGGCCGGTCCTTGATGGAGCCCGTGGGGTTGCGGTCTTCGAGCTTCGCCCACAACCGCACGTGCGGAGCATCCGCCGAGTCGTCCCACCGCGGCGAGAGCCTCGGCAGCCCCACCAACGGGGTATTGCCCAGCGCCTCGAGCAGTGAGTCGTGTCGCACCGGAGCCCCCACTCACCCGCCGGCGACGGCGGGCAGGATCGTCACCGAGTCACCGTCGGAGACCTCGGTTGCCAGCCCGCCGGAGAACCGGACGTCCTCGTCGTTGACGTAGACGTTCACGAAGCGGTGCAGCTTGTCGCCGTCGACGATCCGCTCGGTGATGCCCGCGTAGTTGGATTCGAGATCGCTGATGACCGCCTGGAGCGTGTCGCCGGTGGCGCTGACCCGCTTCTCGCCGCCGGTGTGGGTTCGCAGGATGGTCGGGATGGAGACGGTGACTGGCATGGCGTGCCTTTCTAGTACTGCTCGACGATGCTGACGGGTTCCTCGGCGACGACTCCATCGACGATGCGGTAACTGCGAAGTTCGTGCTCGTCGGCGTCGCGGGTCGAGACGAGCACGTAGTGGGTGTCCGGCTCGGACGCATAGCTGATGTCGGTGCGGCTGGGGTACGCCTCGGTCGCGGTGTGCGAGTGGTAGATGACCACCGGCACCTCGTCGGCGTCGTCCATCTCCCGCCATACCTTCAGCTGCTCACCGGAATCGAAGCGGTAGAACGTCGGTGACCTTTCGGCGTTGACCATCGCGATGAAGCGCTCCGGCCGGTCGGACTTCTCGGGGCCGGCAATGACGCCGCATGCCTCGTCGGGGTGATCGGCGCGCGCATGCTCGACCATGGCCTCGACCAGGTCGCGTCGGATCGTCAGCACGTCAAGCCGGTCCTTCCACGGTTACGCGAACGCTCCGGGCAACATGTCGCGGTAGGTCGGTATTCCGGCGACGGACTCGGCAGCCATCACCCCTGCCAGCACCGCCCGGGCCAGGCAGTCGGCGGCGGCCATCCCGACGGCCGTCGTCAGCCTCGTCTCGGGGGACATCGCGGCGGGGGTATCGGATGCCGGAGCGATTTCCACCGCACCGGTGGACAGCGCGAACACGGTGTCCCCGTCCAGCGGGGTATGCGCGGGCCGGATGGTTCGCGCCAAGCCATCCTGCGCGGCGACGGCGACGCGCTTGCAGGCCGCCTTGCTCAGCGCGGCGTCGGTGGCGATCACGGCGATGGTGGTATTCAGCGGAGACAGTTCGGCGTCCCGCGCGGCGAAGGCCGCGATCTGGGCGGCAGGCGGCACGTTGAGCCCCCACTCGGCGATGAGGTCGGCCATCCACGGCAACCCGGTCTTCGGGTCGGCGATGTTGCCCGCCGAGTTCACCGCGACGATGGCGCCGACGGTGACGCCGATGTCGTCGAGGGTCACCGAAGCCGTGCCGAGCCCGCCCTTGAGCACACCGGCCCGCGCGCCGACTCCTGCGCCGACGTTGCCGATCGGCACCTCGACACCCGCCGAGTTGGCCGCGGCGAACCCGAATTCCGCGGTCGGGCGGCACTGCCAGCCGCCGACGGGAAGGTCGAAGATCACTGCGGCGGGCACGATTGGGACCAGACCGCCGTCCATCACCACGCCACGGTCGTGCTGTTCGAGCCATTGCATGACACCGTCGGCGGCGACGAGTCCGTAGGCACTGCCACCGGTCAGCACGACGGCGTCGAGGTAGCGCACGCTGTTGGCCGGGTCGAGGAGATCGGTCTCCCTGGTGCCGGGCGCACCACCCCGGACGTCGACGGCACCGGTCGTGCCCGGGGGTACCAGGACGACGGTGGTGCCACAGGCCCAGCCTGCGCCCAGCGTCGCGTCTGGATCCAGCCGATGGTGATTACCGACGAGGATGCCCGAGACGTCGGTGATGGAGCCGTTCACTTCTTGCCCATCAGCCCAAGCACCAGATACTCCTGCAGCACGGTCAACCACTGGTACACGTCGAGATGGCCCGCCATCGGATGCTCGGCGGGCAGATGGTCGGGCCCCTCCGGGCCGATCTCGAGCATCGTGCCCAAGGCCAGCCTGATGTCGTTGACGCACGCAGCCCAGCAATGCGCATCGTCCTCGGCGATCTCGAGCCTGCCGCCGCCGGATGGCAACGTGTCCAAGAGGCGTTGGCCCGCATGACGTTTCGCCTCGATGATCCCTGGCTCGTGAAGACTGCGCAGCGCACTGTTGAGGCTTTCCGCGGTACCCGAGCCCGCCGGATGATCGTGCTGCGGCCGGAAGAAGTCGGGCAGCAACCGCAACATCGTGTCATCGTCCGGCGGTTGCGAGTGACCGGTCCGCATCCCGGTGAGTTCTTCGAGTTCGTCTGTGGGCGAAGAGGTCTCGCGATCGACCAGCATGTCCATCAGCGAGTTGACCAAGCTCTGCAACAGTGCCGCCTCGTGGGCCGCGAGGGCAGACCGGTAGCGCGGTCCATCCGCGGTCTCCACCCGCTTCCACTTCCGCACGCCAGCTACCGACGCTCAGCGATCCTGCTGCATCGTGGCCCAGAGACCCGCGGCGTGCAGTTTGGTGACGTCGATCTCCATGGACTCCCGACTCCCTGCAGACACCACGGCCTTGCCCTCCTCGTGCACCTGGAGCATCAGCTTGGTCGCATGCGGTTCGTCGTAGCCGAAGAGTTTCTGGAACACGTAGGTGACGTACGACATCAGGTTCACCGGATCGTCCCATACCAGGGTCACCCACGGACTGTCCGTCGCCTCGACGCCTTCGACATCACGTTCCTCGCGAGTCCCTGGCTGGGTTCGCGCCGGCGTCACCATGCAGCCCAGAATAGACGGGGGGTCTGTGACGGCCCGAACCGCTACGGTTGCCGGTGTGAGGTCCGACGAGCGCTTGCGCGAGGAGCATGCGGCAGACGACGAGCGCTCGTGTGGGTCGACGGCCCTACTCACCGACAAGTACGAACTGACGATGCTCGCCGCGGCGCTCCGTGATGGCACCGCTCACCGGCGGACCACGTTCGAGGTCTTCGCGCGCCGCCTTCCCGACGGAAGGCGCTACGGCATCGTCGCTGGCACGGGCCGTTTTCTGGAAGCATTGCCGCAGTTCAGGTTCGACGACGCCGATCTGGCGCTGCTCGCGGACTTCCTGGATGCCGACACCTTGGCGTACCTGGCCGACTTCCGATTCACCGGCGACGTCGACGGCTACGCAGAGGGCGAGCTGTACTTCCCTGGCTCGCCCGTCCTGTCGGTGCACGGCACGTTCGCCGAATGCGTGCTGCTGGAGACCTTGGCCTTGTCGATCTTCAATCACGACTGTGCGGTCGCCTCCGCCGCCGCCCGCATGGTCAGCGCGGCCGAGGGGCGACCGCTCATCGAGATGGGTTCGCGGCGCACCCACGAAATGGCTGCCGTCGCCGCCGCGCGCGCCGCGTACATCGCCGGATTCACGGGAACGTCGAACCTCGAGGCGCAGCGCCGGTACGGCGTCCCGGCGTTGGGGACCAGCGCGCACGCGTTCACGCTGCTGCACACCACCCCCGACGGGCCCGACGAGCGGGCCGCGTTTCGGTCCCAGGTCGACACCCTCGGCGTCGGGACCACGCTGCTCGTCGACACCTACGACATCACCGCAGGCGTGGCCAACGCCGTCGCGGTCGCGGGCCCCGAGTTGGGCGCCGTCCGCATCGACTCCGGCGACCTCGGGGTGCTGGCCCGGCAGGTCCGCACCCAACTGGACGGGCTCGGCGCTCCGAACACGCGCATCGTCGTGACCAGCGACCTCGACGAGTTCGCGATCGCCGCCCTGCGTGCCGAACCCGTCGACTCGTACGGCGTCGGCACGTCGCTGGTCACCGGATCGGGCGCACCGACGGCCGGCATGGTCTACAAACTCGTCGAGGTGGACGGCGTGCCGGTGGCGAAGCGCAGCAGCCACAAGGAGTCCCACGGCGGACGCAAGAAGGCCCTTCGGCTGGCGAAGTCGACGGGCACCGTCGTGGAGGAGGTCGTCTATCTTGCCGACCGACCTCCTGCGGAGGCTCCCGGACTGGTCGCCACGGCGCTGGCCGTTCCACTGGTACGCGCGGGGCAGGTCGTCGGCGACGTCGATCTGCAGTCCGCCAGGGACCGGGTCGCGGCGGGTCTGCATAGCCTGCCGTGGAACGGTCTTGGGCTCTCCAGCGGCGAGCCGGCGATTCCCACCCGCTTGGTCGACGCCACGCGCCAGGCCTGAGGAGGAGCCACGGGCGACGTAAAGGAGCTGCTGGACAAGGCCGTTGTCGCACTCGGCGGCACGGAACGCAGCGGCCAGATCGAGATGGCCGAGGCGGTCGACCATGCCTTCGAAACCGGTGAGCACCTCGCCGTCCAAGCAGGGACCGGCACCGGGAAGTCGCTGGCCTATCTGGTGCCCGCCATCAAACGGGCCATGGAGCGGGCCGAACCCGTGGTGATCTCGACGGCCACCATCGCGCTGCAGCGTCAGTTGTTCGATCGCGACCTGCCGAGGCTGGCCGATGCCTTGACCGGCGAGGTGCCTCGTCGCCCCGAGTTCGCCCTCCTCAAGGGACGCGGAAATTATCTGTGCCTCAACAAGATTCACAATGGTTCCACCGGATCGGCGGAATCCGGTGAGGACGTGTCGCAGGACGAACTGTTCGATGCCGTGGCGACGACGGCACTGGGGCGCGACGTGAAGCGGCTCACCGAGTGGGCGTCGGACACCGAGAGCGGTGATCGTGACGAGGTCGTACCCGGCGTCGCCGACCGGTCGTGGGGCCAGGTCAGTGTGTCCGCCAGGGAGTGCCTCGGGGCGGCCCGCTGTCCGTATGGCACCGATTGCTTCGCCGAGAAGGCGCGTGGCCGGGCAGGCACCGCCGATGTCGTTGTCACCAACCACGCCCTGCTGGCCATCGACGCGATCTCCGACGTCAACGTACTGCCGGAGCACCAATTCCTCGTCGTGGACGAGGCCCACGAACTCGTCGACCGCGTGACCAGCGTGGCGACCGGCGAACTGTCGGCCACCATGCTCGGCATGGCTCACCGCCGCTCCTCCCGGCTCGTCGATCCCGAACTGGCAGAACGCTTCGAAGCCGCGAATGCGACGTTCACGTCGGCCATCTTCGACGCCGAACCGGGGCGCAAGGACGTCCTCGACGAGGAGCTGGCCACCTACCTCACCGTGGTGCGCGACGCCGCCGACAGGGTCCGGTCGGCCATCGACACCGCACCGGGCGATCCGAAGGCGGCGGCAGCGCGCAACGAGGCGGTGACGGCCCTCAACGACGTCAGCGACACCGCGTCGCGCATCCTCGTCTCGTACGGTCCGGCGATCCCCGACCGCACCGACGTGGTGTGGCTGGATCACGAGGAAGCGCGCGGTTCGAACTCGAGTAAACGCGCCGTGCTGCGGGTGGCGCCGCTGTCGGTGGCAAACCTGTTGCGCAACAGACTCTTCGATCAGGGCACCGTGATCCTCACTTCGGCGACGCTGACGATCGGCGGCAACTTCGACGCGATGGCACGATCCTGGGGCCTCACCGCGATCGGCGACGAGGAAGCCAGCTGGAAGGGCATCGACGTCGGATCGCCCTTCGCCCATGCCAAGTCGGGCATTCTCTACGTCGCAGCCCACCTGCCGCCGCCGGGCCGCGACGGCACCGGCTCGACCGAGCAGCTCGACGAGATCGAGGGCCTCATCACCGCGGCTGGCGGCCGGACGCTCGGCCTGTTCTCGTCGATGCGCGCCGCGAAGGCGACGGCCGAGGCGATGCGGACGCGTCTCGACACACCGGTGCTCTGCCAGGGCGAGGACACCACGTCGGCGTTGGTCCGTCGCTTCGCCGCCGACGACGAGACCACGCTGTTCGGCACGCTGTCGCTGTGGCAGGGCGTCGACGTACCTGGGCCGTCGCTGTCCCTGGTGCTGATCGACCGAATCCCGTTCCCCCGCCCCGACGATCCACTGATCACCGCCCGCCAGCGCGCCGTGGCAGCCCATGGCGGCAACGGGTTCATGGCCGTCGCGGCCACCCACGCCGCGCTGCTCCTCGCCCAGGGCGCCGGCCGCCTTCTCCGCAGCGTCGACGACCGGGGCGTGGTCGCCGTCCTCGACTCGCGGATGGCCACCGCCCGCTACGCCGGTTTCTTGCGCGCCTCCCTGCCGCCGTTCTGGGCGACCACCGACGCCGACCAGGTGCGACGGGCGTTGGAGCGCCTACGAGCGGATTGAGCCGCCGCACCCAAACTTGGGATTGGGGTGCCCCGTCTTCACTATCCTGGCCTGCACCTTCACGTGCGCGCCGTCCCGGCCGCCGGGCAGCGATGAAAGGGCGGCGTCGATGAAGCGACGGCACCTCGTGGGATTGGCCGTCACCACGCTCCTGCTCTCGGCGTGCGCGACGACGCTGCACGGCACCCCGGTCTCCGTGTTCGCCGACCCCTTCAGCGTGGCCGGCATGCCCGCCGTCAACGGTCCGACCGGCCTGCGCGACGACGCGGAGAGCCCGTCCCGCGACGTCGAGAACACCGACGGCGGTCAGATCGACGAGCTCGCAGGCAGCGCGGTCAGCGACATCGAGGAGTTCTGGGCGTCGCACTACGGCGACACGTTCGACGGGAAGTTCACTCCCGTCAAGGAACTCGTCTCCTGGGACTCCACCGACTACGACGACGTCGACTTCTGTGGCGACAGCGTGCTGGGGCTCGTCAACGCCGGCTACTGCTTCGACGAAAACACCCTCGGCTGGGATCGGGGTGAGCTGCTGCCGCAGCTTCGCGACGCCAACGGCGACATGGCGGTGACCATGGTGCTGGCGCACGAGTATGGCCACGCCGTGCAGCGCCAGGCCGACCTGACCACCAAGAAGTCGCCCACCCTCGTCGGCGAGCAACAGGCCGACTGCCTGGCAGGGGTGTACATGCGCTGGGTTGCCGAGGGGCAGTCCCCCAGATTCACCCTGAGCACCGGCGACGGGCTCAACAACCTGCTCGCGGCAATGATCGCGTTCCGCGACCCGCTACTCAACGAGAGCGACATGGGAGCCGGCGAGGACGAGCACGGTTCGGCGTTCGAACGGGTCTCGGCGTTCCAGTTCGGCTTCACCGACGGTGCGGCGTCGTGCGCGGCGATCGACCTCGAGGAGATCAAGCAGCGCCGGGGTGACCTTCCCGTGCTGCTGCCCGATGACCAGACGGGCGAGCTGCCGGTCACCGAGCAGTCCGTGCAGTCGATCGTCGACGCGATGAACGTCGCCTTCGCACCCGCCAGCCCGCCGCAGCTCAGCTTCGTCGAGGCCGACTGCCCCGATGCCCGCCCTGGCGGACCGGCATCGTATTGCCCGGCGACCAACACCATCACCATCGACCTGCCTGCCCTCGAGGAGCTCGGCGCGCAGAGCGCTGATGACGACGGCGTCGTCATGGGCGACAACACCGCCTACTCGGTGGTGGTCTCACGGTTCACGCAGGCGTTGCAGAACCAACACGGCGGCGTCGCGCTCGACAACGCCGAGGCGGCCCTGCGCACGGCGTGCCTGACCGGTGTCGCCACCGTCAAGATGACCGACAGCATCGCCACGCCGAGCGGGGACACGATCCAGCTCACCGCGGGTGACGTCGACGAAGCAGTGTCGGGCATCCTCGTCAACGGTCTGGTCGCCAGCGACGTCAACGGCGATTCGGTGCCGTCGGGCTTCTCGCGCATCGACGCCTTCCGCGTCGGCGTGCTCGGCGACGAGGCCCGCTGCTTCAAACGCTTCGACTAGCGCCCTCTCACCCTTGCGATTTGTGTGCGAAAAGCCGCGCTGGGCGCGGGTTTCAACACACAAATCGCGTCAGTTGGTGGGCAGCCGCATGACGAAACCCGCCTCGAGGGCGACCCACAACGCGCCGTCGGGCCCGATCGCCAGCCCGTGGGGTTCGCTGCCCGCGGGCAGATCGATGGTGTCGACCTCCCCGTCGGCGCTGACCCTCGCGATCTGATCCGCGCCCCACAGGCTGACCCACACCCCACCCGAGGGATCGGCGATCACGGCGTGCGGCTTGCCGGGCAGGTCGAGTTCCTGCATCGCCTCCTGCATCGGGATGCGCCCGACCTTGTCGGCGAGAATCGCCGTGAACCACACCGCGTCGTCGTGAGTTCCCGCGATGCCAACCGGACCCGCGCCCGGCGTCGGTACCTTGCGAAGCGTGACGACGCCGCGGTCCAGTCGGCCGATCGCGTTGGCCTTGTTCAACGTGAACCACAGCGCGTTGTCGGGTCCCGTCGTGATCATCGACGGCATGCCGCCCGGGGCCGCTTCTTCGCTGATCTCACCGTTCAAGCCGACCCGGCCGACGACACCGGTGCCCATCGCCGTGAACCACAACGCACCGTCTGGCCCCGTCGTGATGCCGAACGGTGCACTGCCGGAACGCAATTCGAATTCGGTGAGCTGACCCGCGGTGGTGATCCGTCCGATCCGGTCGTCCCCCGCGCGGGTGAACCACAGCGCACCGTCGGGTCCGGAGGTGATGATCGACGGCTTGCTGTCCTCGGCCACCGGATAGATCTCGAGTCCCCCGTCCTGGCTGACCCGCGCGATCGCACCACGGTGCACCAGCGTCACCCACATCGCACCGTCGGATCCTGCCGCGAGCGCGTACGGCCCGCCATCGACGGCGACTTCGTGGATGCGACTCACGCGAGCGTGACGAGACCAAGCTCGTTGTCGGCGGCCAACAATCGATGGTGCGGCAGCACCCGTACGGTGTATCCGACCCGGCCGGCGAGCGGCAGCGGGGTCGTGGTCGAGAAGACCTCGTTGCCGTCGGCGGAGCCGGTGTGTGCCATCGGCACGGTGATGGGATCCATCAGCGCGTCGCTCGCGTCGACCCTGCCAACGACCGCCTGCACCACCACCTCATCTGGGCGCAGGTCGTCCAGATGCACCGTCGCCGTCAACGTCAGCTCCGAGCCGAGCAGCGGAGTGTCGGGCAAGCCGTAGCTGTCGACATCGGTGATCCGGATCCGCGGCCACGAGTTCCGCGCCCGCTCGCAGTACGCCGCGAGATCACGCGCCGCACCGAACGGGACGCCGTCGACCTCCTCGATGGTGCGGTGCAGCGACTGGGCCGCAGGCGCGTAGTACTTCTCGGTGTAGTCGCGCACCATGCGCGAGGCCAGCACCTTGGGCCCGAGAACCTGCAGCGTGTGCCGCACCATCTCCATCCAGCGCCGCGGAACCCCGTGCTCGTCCCGCTCGTAGAACTTCGTCGTGACGGACTTCTCGAGCAGGTCGTAGAGGGCAGATGCCTCCAAGTCGTCGCGGCGGGTTTCGTCGGCGAGGCCGTCGGCCGTCGGGATCTCCCAGCCGTTCTCTCCGTCGTACCACTCGTCCCACCAACCGTCTCGGATCGACAGATTGAGACCACCGTTCAACGCGCTCTTCATCCCGGACGTGCCGCACGCCTCAAGGGGCCGCAACGGATTGTTCAGCCACACGTCGCAACCCCAGTAGAGGTACCGGGCCATCGACATGTCGTAGTCGGGCAGGAACGCGATGCGGTGCCGCACCTCGGGCCGGTCGGCGAATCGGACGATCTCCTGGATCAGCGCCTTGCCGCCATCATCGGCGGGATGCGACTTGCCCGCCACGATCAACTGCACCGGTCGCTCGTCGTCGAGCAGCAGCTTCTCCAACCGATCGGGATCCCGCAGCATCAGCGTCAGCCGCTTGTAGGTCGGCACGCGCCTGGCGAATCCCACGGTGAGCGTGTGCGGGTCGAAGGCCTCGGCGATCCATCCCAATTCGGCGTCCGACGCGCCACGCTCCAGCCAGGACCGCCGTAGCCGGTTGCGGACGTCGTCGATCAGCAGCTCGCGAAGCTGCGATCGAATCGACCACAGGTGCCCAGGGTCGACCTGTTGAAGGCGCTCCCACACGGCGGGCTCACTGACCGAATCGCCCCCGGCCAACTCGCGGCCGAGTTCCAGCCACTGCGGCGCTGCCCAGGTCGGTGCGTGGACGCCGTTGGTGATGGAACCGATCGGCACCTCGTCCTGATCGAACCCCTGCCACAGGTCGTTGAACATGCCCCGGCTCACCTCGCCGTGCAACAGGGACACCCCGTTCGCGCGCTGAGCCAGCCGCAGGCCCATGTGGGCCATGTTGAACTTCGACGGGTCGTCCTCGGAGCCGAAGGCAATGATCCGATCCAGCGGAACACCGGGGAGCAGCTCCGACGAACCACCGGACGGACTGCCGAAGTAGCGGGTGACCATCTCGACGGGAAAACGGTCGATGCCAGCTGGCACCGGCGTGTGGGTGGTGAACACCGTGCTCGAGCGCACCACGGTCAATGCGGTGTCGAAGTCGAGCCCGCCGTGGGTGACCAGTTCCCGGATCCGCTCGACGCCGAGGAAACCGGCGTGGCCCTCGTTCATGTGGAAGACCTGCGGTTCCGGTAGGCCCTCGACGGCCGTGAAGGCGCGGATCGCCCGCACCCCGCCAATCCCGGCGAGCAGTTCCTGCTTGATGCGGTGCTCCTGGTCGCCGCCATACAGTCGATCGGTGACCGACCGCAGCTCGTGTTCAGTCTCCGGGATGTCGGAATCCAAGAGCAGCAACGGAATTCGACCGACCTGCGCGATCCACACCCTGGCCTTGAGCTCACCGGAGTCCGGCATCGCCAAACCCACCAGCACCGGATCTCCCGCTGCGTCGGTCAGCAGTCGAAGTGGCAGCCCCTGCGGATCGAGTGCCGGATAGTCCTCGCGTTGCCAACCGTCGGCGGTCAGCGACTGCCGAAAGTAGCCCGACCGGTAGTACAGCCCCACTGCGATCAGGGGAAGCCCCAGGTCAGACGCCGACTTCAGATGGTCACCAGCGAGAATGCCCAGACCGCCCGAGTAATTCGGTAGCACCTCCGCGACACCGAACTCCATGGAGAAGTAGGCGATCCCCGTCGGCAGCGGCACCCCCGCAGCCACCTGGTCCTGATACCACATCGGCCGGGTCAGATAGGTGTCCAATTCGGCGGCCAGGTGGTCCAGTCGATTGAGAAACGACTCGTCGCCAGCAAGCTCGTCGAGTCGCCTCGGGCTGACTCCGCCGAGCAGTGCCACCGGGTCTTGTCCGAACTGTCCCCACAAGTCGGAATCGATTGTGGCGAACAGGTCTTGCGTCGGCGTGTCCCACGACCAGCGAAGGTTGGTCGAGAGCCGTCCCAAGGCTGCGAGCCGCTCGGGGAGATGGGTGCGAACGGTAAACCTACGGAGTGCCTTCACGCGGATTCACCCTACCGACTCGACGGGGCTGCGAAGGCACACCAGGATGACAACATCGGGCCCCTGTGGTTGAGCCGGACACTACGGTGGGTATAGGGCGCGACAAGGTAATCAAGCAGAGGGAATCCCCAGTAGCCCACGGTCGAGCCGCGGGCGTAAGGAGCAGTGGTGGCCGGTCGTATCGAGATCGATGACGTCGCGCCGGTGGTGTCCAATGGCCGGTACCCGGCCAAGGCCGTGGTCGGTGAGGTGATACCGGTCAAGGCGGCGGTGTGGCGAGAAGGCCACGACGCGGTGTCGGCGACGCTGGTGGTGCGCTATCACGGAACGAAGTATCCACAGCTCGCCGCTGCGCCCGCCGGTCTCGCGGTGCCCCACGTCGAGGCCGTGCCGATCGCGGACGTCGTCGGCGGTTCACAGCGGGTCAAACCCCAGCGTCTGCCGATGCAGCCCGGTCGCGAACCTGACTTTTTTCATGGCCAGTTCGCCCCGGACGCCGTCGGCCTGTGGACCTATCGAGTGGACGGCTGGGGCGACCCGATGGCCACGTGGCGCAAGAACGTGACGGCCAAGTTGAACGCCGGCCAGGGCGAGTCCGAACTGAACAACGACCTGATCATCGGGGCGCAACTTCTCGAACGCGCCTCCAATGGTGTTCCGCGCCAGGACCGGTACCCGCTGATCGAAGCCGCCGAGAACCTGCGGAAGCCGGGCGATCCTCTCACCAGGGCCGGCGCGGCCCTTGCCCCCGAAGTGGCGGCGTTGTTGCACGACTATCCCTTGCGCGAATTGATTACGCGCGGTGAGCAGTACGGAGTGTGGGTGGACCGGCCACTGGCCCGATTCAGCTCCTGGTATGAGATCTTCCCCCGGTCGACGGGCGGTTGGGACGGCGACGGCAAGCCGGTGCACGGCACCTTCGGGACGGCGAGCAAGGCGCTGCCGCGCATCGCCAAGATGGGCTTCGACATCGTCTACCTGCCGCCGATTCACCCGATCGGCAAGGTGCACCGCAAGGGCCGCAACAACAGCGTCACCGCGGCCCCGCAGGACGTCGGCTCGCCATGGGCGATCGGCAGTGACGAGGGCGGCCACGACGCGGTGCACCCCAAGCTCGGCACGATCGAAGACTTCGACGACTTCGTCAACGAGGCGCGCGGCCAGGGCCTCGAGGTCGCCCTCGATCTGGCATTGCAATGCGCACCCGACCATCCGTGGGCCAGGGACCACCCCGAGTGGTTCACCGTCCTCCCCGACGGCACCATCGCCTACGCCGAGAACCCTCCGAAGAAGTACCAGGACATCTACCCGGTCAACTTCGACAACGATCCGGCGGGCATTTACGCCGAAGTTCTCCGCGTCGTCCAGTTTTGGATGTCGCACGGCGTCAAGGTGTTTCGGGTCGACAACCCCCACACCAAGCCGCCCAACTTCTGGGCGTGGCTGATCGGCGAGGCGAAGAACGAAGACCCCGACGTGCTGTTCCTGGCCGAGGCGTTCACCCGCCCCGCGCGGCTGTTCGGGTTGGCCAAACTCGGCTACACGCAGTCGTATACGTACTTCACCTGGCGTACCGCCAAGTGGGAGCTGATCGAATTCGGCGAGCAGATCGCCGAGCACGCCGACTACGCGCGCCAGAGCCTCTGGGTCAACACCCCGGACATTCTGCACGAGAGCCTGCAGTACGGCGGTCCAGGGATGTTCGCGATCCGCGCGGCGATGGCCGCCACGATGAGCCCGACCTGGGGCGTCTACTCCGGATACGAGTTGTTCGAGGGTCAGGCCGTCCGCGAGGGCAGCGAGGAGTACCTCAATTCCGAGAAGTACGAACTGCGGCCCCGCGACTTCGAGGCGGCGCTCGCGTCAGGCCACTCGCTCGAGCCATTCCTGACGCGGCTCAACGAGATTCGCAAGGTTCACCCCGCGCTGCGAGAACTGCGCACCATCAAGTTCCACACCATCGACAACGACGCGCTACTGGCCTACAGCAAGTTCGATCCGGTCAGTGGCGATTGCGTACTCATCGTGGTGACGCTGAACGCCTTCGGCCCGGAGGAGGCCACCCTTTGGCTCGACATGGGCGCGCTTGGAATGGCCGACTACGACCGCTTCTGGGTGCGCGATGAGATCACCGGCGACGAATACCAGTGGGGTCAGTCGAATTACGTTCGCCTGGAGCCCGTCCGGTCGGTCGCCCACATTCTGAACATGCCCCAGATACCAACCGACAAGCGGCTCGAGCTGCTGCGGAGGGAATGAGTTACATGACCCGTACCAATGACGTCACCAGCCAGAATCTGCGACCCGACCCCGGGGAGCTGGCACGCTTGCTCGCGGGGGTGCATCACGACCCCCACTCGATACTTGGCGCGCACGAATATTCCGACCACACGGTCATCCGCGCGCTGCGCCCCAACGCCCTCGAGGTCGTGGCCATCGTCGGCAAGGATCGCTACCCCTTCAGCCACGTCGAGGACGCCCTGTTCGCGGTCGCCGTCCCGTTCACGGGCCTCATCGACTACCGACTCGAGGTCAGCTATCCCGGCGGCGACGGCCACGTGCACACGGTGGCCGACCCCTACCGCTTCCTGCCCACCCTTGGCGAGGTCGACCTGCATCTGTTCTCCGAAGGTCGCCACGAGCGCCTGTGGGAGGTGCTGGGCGCACACCCGCGCACCTACAGCACGCCCGACGGCCCGGTGGACGGCGTGTCCTTCGCGGTGTGGGCGCCGAATGCCAAGGGAGTCAGCTTGATCGGCGACTTCAACCATTGGAGCGGCAATGACGCGCCGCTACGGACGCTGGGTTCGAGCGGGGTGTGGGAGCTGTTCTGGCCCGACTTCCCGGTCGACGGACTGTACAAATTCCGCGTACATGGCGCCGACGGGGTGACCACCGAGCGAGCCGACCCGATGGCCTTCGCCACCGAGGTGCCACCGCGGCGGGCATCGCGTGTCAACCGAAGCGACTACACGTGGGACGACACCGACTGGATGACGCAGCGCGCGCTGCGCAACCCGGTGTTCGAACCGATGAGCACCTACGAGGTGCACCTGACGTCATGGCGCCCCGGTCTGAGCTATCGCGAACTGGCTACGCAGCTTACGGATTACGTCGTCGAGCAGGGCTTCACGCACGTCGAACTACTCCCCGTCGCCGAACACCCCTTCGGTGGGTCGTGGGGATATCAGGTCACGTCGTACTACGCCCCGACGTCCCGGATGGGCAGTCCCGACGACTTCCGCTTCCTCGTCGACCGACTGCACCAAGCGGGCATCGGCGTGCTCGTCGATTGGGTCCCCGCGCACTTCCCGAAGGATGCGTGGGCGCTGGGCCGATTCGACGGGACGGCGCTCTACGAGCACTCGGATCCGCGGCGTGGGGAGCAACTGGACTGGGGCACATACGTATTCGACTTCGGCCGAGCCGAGGTGCGCAACTTCCTGGTGGCCAACGCGCTCTACTGGCTGCAGGAGTTCCACATCGATGGACTGCGCGTGGACGCCGTCGCATCGATGCTCTATCTCGACTACTCGCGACCCGCAGGCGGCTGGACGCCCAACGTCTACGGCGGCCGGGAGAACCTCGAGGCGGTGCAGTTCCTGCAGGAGATGAACGCCACCGTCCACAAGATCAGCCCGGGAATCGTCACCATCGCCGAGGAGTCGACGTCGTGGCCCGGCGTTACGCGCCCGACGAACCTTGGCGGGCTTGGCTTTTCGATGAAGTGGAACATGGGTTGGATGAACGACACGCTGGCGTTCATGCAACGCGATCCGATCCACCGCAGTTATCACCACCACGAACTGACGTTCTCGTTGCTGTACGCGTTCAGTGAGAACTTCGTGTTGCCGATCAGCCACGACGAGGTGGTGCACGGCAAGGGGACGCTGTGGGGCCGCATGCCCGGCAACGACCACATGAAGGCAGCCGGACTTCGTGGACTGCTGGCCTACCAGTGGGCCCACCCCGGCAAGCAATTGCTGTTCATGGGCCAGGAGTTCGGCCAACGCGCCGAGTGGTCCGAGGAGCGCGGCGTGGACTGGTTCCAGCTGGACGAGCAGGGCTTCTCGGGGGGCATCAAGCGGATGGTGAGCGACGTCAACGAGATCTACCGGACCCGACGCGCGCTGTTCTCCCGCGATTCCAGCCCGGAGGGCTACTCGTGGATCGACGCCAACGACTCGGCCAACAATGTGTTGAGCTTCATGCGCTTCGGTGACGACGGCTCGATGCTGGCGTGTGTCTTCAACTTCTCGGGCTCCGAGCACAGCCCCTACCGGCTCGGACTACCGCACACCGGTACCTGGCGCGAGGTGCTGAACACCGACGCGACCATCTACAACGGCGCTGGCGCAGGCAATTTCGGCGCCGTCGAGGCGACGGCGGAGCCATGGCACGGCCGTCCGGCGTCGGCCGAGCTGGTGCTGCCGCCCCTCGCCGCACTGTGGTTCGAGCCGGCCTGAGCGAACCTAGAAGAGGGCGTTGGCGAGGTTGCGCCGGCCCGCCACGACCCTCGGGTCATCCTGCGGGAACAGTTCGAAGAGCTCGACCAGCCGCGTGCGAACCGTCGTGCGGTCGTCGCCTGCGGTGGTTCGTACCAGCCCGATCAGGCGATTGAACGCCTCGACCACTTGGTCCTGTGTCACCTCGACGTCAGCGGCGGCGAAGGCGGCTTCTAGGTCAGCCGGGGCAGCGTCCGCGACGGCAACGGCGTCCGCCGGTCGAGCGGTCGCGCGCTTGAGGAACGCGATCTGGCGGAGCGCGTCCTTGGCCTCGGCATGATTTGGCTGCGCATCCAGAATTGCCTGATACGCGGCGATCGCATCGTCGAATTCCGCGTCGTCCCACAGAGACCGTGCGCGTTCGAGTTCGGGATCGGCCGCCTCGGCGTCCTCGGCTTCGCCATCACCGAGCTTGCCCGCGGTGGCGCTGAGGAGCGAGTCGATCCAGCGCCGCAGTTGCTCCGGCGGCTGCACCCCCTCGAAGCTCGAGATCGGCTGGCCGCCTGCGACGGCGACCACGGTCGGCACGGCCTGCACGCCGAAGACCTGGGCCACCCGCGGCGCGGTGTCGACGTTGACGGTCGTCAGTGCCCACTTGCCGCCGTCGGCACTGGCCAGCGACGCCAGCACGTCACCAAGCTGTGTGCTGGCCTCGCTGCGCGGCGTCCACAGCAGGACGACGACGGGCATCTCGTTGGACCTGGCCAAAACCTCGGCCTCGAGGTTCGCCTCGGTGATGTCGAGACCGACGGGTGCGGTGCCAGCGGGGGCGTCTCTGGACGGTGGCGGCTGCTTGAGCGCCGAGAGGTCGAACGCGCCAGCCAGCGCGGGGCCGACGGAAGGTCGTGGACGTGTCACGACAACAAGTTTGTCACGTCGATTCAGCGACCGGAGGAGCGGCCACGACGGCGCCGCGTGCGCTGGTGCGTCCCGTCCGCTCAGCCCATATGAGGAAGATCACACTACCGAGCGGCACGATGCTTCCCAGCAACGCCAGCAACCACGTCGTCACAGACCACTTGAATGCGATTCCCACCAGAATTGCCGCCACGACGAAGGCGATGAAGACCAGCCCGTGGGCCATTCCGAAGACCTTCACGCCGATCTCGGTGCGGGGCGTTCCCAGGTACTTGAAGTACATCCCGGTCAGCAGTCCCACCCAGGTGACGGCCTCGGTGAACGCGATGATCCGAAACCAACCGGCAGCCTTGTGGCGGTCGAAGGTGCTTGTCATAACGCCATTGTGCCTGACCCGAGCACCAGCTACTACACCGTGTCGTTTTGGGTGAGACTCGCTCAGGCAGGCGACGGTCAGGGGCGACGCAGGATGAGCGCGTCGCCCTGGCCACCCGCACCGCACAGCGCCGCGACCGCGTAGCGAGGACCCCCTTCGGTCTTCCCGTCGCTTCGCTCGCCCAGGCGGGCCAACTCCAGGGCGGCGTGCAGCGTGATCCGCGCGCCGGACATGCCGATCGGGTGACCGATCGCGATGGCGCCGCCGTCGACGTTGACCTTGTCCCGATCGATGCCGAGTTCCTTGGTCGAGGCCAGCGCGACCGCCGAAAACGCCTCGTTGATCTCGATCACGTCAAGCTGGTCGACGGTGATGCCTTCCTTGGCGATCGCCTTCTTGATGGCATTCGCCGGCTGGCTCTGCAGCGTCGAGTCGGGCCCGGCGACCACACCGTGCGCCCCTATTTCACAAAGCCAGCTAAGTCCCAGCTCCTGCGCCTTGGCCTTGTTCATCACCACGACCGCGCAAGCGCCGTCAGAGATTTGCGACGCCGAACCGGCGGTGATGGTGCCGTCCTTGCGGAATGCGGGCTTCAGGCCGCCCAGCGATTCGGCGGTGGTGTTGGCCCGGATGCCCTCGTCCTCGGTGAACTCGATCGGCTCGCCCTTGCGTTGCGGGATCTTCACCGGCACGACCTCGTCGGCGTAGACGCCGTCCTTCCAGGCCGCGGCGGCACGCTGATGCGAGGACGCGGCGAACTCGTCCTGCTGCAAGCGGGTGAACTGGTCGACGTCGTTGCGCTGCTCGGTCAGGGCGCCCATCGGCTGGTCGGTGAACACGTCGTGCAGACCGTCGTACGCCATGTGATCGAGCACCGTGACGTCGCCGTACTTGTACCCCGAGCGGCTGTCCATCAGCAGGTGCGGCGCCCTGGTCATCGACTCCTGCCCACCGGCGACGACGACGTCGAATTCGCCGGCGCGGATCAACTGGTCGGCCAACGCGATCGCGTCGATTCCGGACAGGCACATCTTGTTGATGCTCAGCGCGGGCACGTCCCAGCCGATACCCGCGGCGACCGCGGCCTGACGCGCCGGCATCTGCCCGGCACCGGCGGTCAGCACCTGGCCCATGATCACGTACTCCACCGCCGACGCGTCGACGCCGGCCTTCTCCAACGCACCGGCAATTGCGACGGCACCCAGATCACTGCCCGAGAAGTCCTTCAGCGAACCCATCAGCTTGCCCACGGGAGTACGGGCTCCAGCAACAATCACCGACGTCGTCATTTGCTACCTCCATGGGCCTTGATCCTCGCAATGTGTGGCCAATCACACTTACGTAAACATTCCAGTAAAGGTTACCGTGACTAAATGACCACGGAGCACGCTGGTGCACGTCCGGCCCTCGCCAGCGCATTGGTGACCGCCGTCGACCACGTCGGCATCGCCGTCCCCGATCTCGACGTCGCGATCAAGTGGTACCACGACCACCTCGGGATGATCGTCCTGCACGAAGAGGTCAACGAGGACCAAGGCATCCGCGAGGCGATGCTGAGCGTCCGCGGCGCCCCCAAGGGCAGCACGCAGATTCAGCTGATGTCGCCGCTGGACGAGACGTCGACCATCGCGAAGTTCATCGACAAGCGTGGCCCAGGTCTGCAGCAGTTCGCCTACCGGGTCAGTGACCTCGACGCGTTGTCCGCACGACTGCGCGAAGACGGCGTCCGGCTCATCTACGACGCCCCCCGTCGCGGCACGGCGAACTCGCGGATCAACTTCATCCACCCCAAGGATTCGGGTGGCGTGCTGGTTGAGCTGGTCGAGTCCGCTTCCGACGAGCACTGACCAGCGGGACCCGTCAGGACCACGTCCTGGTCGGTCCGCGGTTTGCTCGATTGCTCCAGCACGACGTATGCCAATGCCGCCGGTCGTCGACCGCGGCCTCGCCGGAGTCGGCTGGCCATACCACCAGGTGCGCGATGGACGGTTTGATCTCGTGATCGCAGCCGGGACACCGGTAGGTCTTCAGCGCCCTCGACGCGGCGACGGCCTTGACGTCGTAGTCGTACCCGTCCGGCCCAACCTCGACGCGGCGCGACACGGGCAG
>NZ_JAVRQA010000289.1:0-2866 GCF_032161845.1 Mycobacterium sp. | reverse complement strand
TTCGTGGTGAATGAACATCTCGGCGATGTTGACGAACGGGTCGAGCAGCTTGAAGGGCGAGAGAAGCGGCGGCCCCGACGCGATCTGGTCGAGCAGCAGGTTCCAGTCGTTCTCGGCCACCTGATTCTGTACGCGTTCGGTGTAGTCGGCGAACTTCGGGATCAGGATGCCCGGCGCTGCGTCGAGGCGGCGCTCCCTGATCACGAGGTGGGCGGCGAGATCGCGTGTGGTCCAGTCCCCGCACAGCGTGGCGTGGTCGGGCCCGACCTCCCGCATCGTGCCGACGAGCCCGGCGCGTTCGCGTTGAGCTATTGACATCAGTTGTCTCCCTTGTCCAATGCGCGGTCCAGGTTGATGGCCGCACTGATGAGTGCGAAGTGCGTGAAGGCCTGAGGAAAGTTACCCACCTGATCGCCTGTGGCGCTGACTTGTTCGGCATACAGTCCGACGTGGTTGGCGTAGGTGAACATCTTCTCGAGCGCCAACTGGGCGTCCTCGAGCCGCCCTGCGCGCGTGAGCGCCTCGACATACCAGAAGGAGCACAGCGAGAACGTGCCCTCCTTGCCGTCGAGACCGTCGGACTGCGGGCTGTAGCGGAATACCAGGCTGTCGATGACCAGTTCCTTCTCCACTGCTTCGAGGGTGGACAAGAACTTCGGATCAGCAGGCGAGAGAAACTTGACCATCGGCATCAACAGGACGCCCGCGTCGAGTTCGGTCCCACCCTCTGTCTGGGTGAAGGCCTGAAGGTCGTCGTTCCAGCACTTGGACATGATGCGCTCGTAGATCTCGTCGCGTGCCTTCGACCATGCGCCTATGTCGCAGGGCAGCCCGCGCTGCCGTGCGTCGCGGATGCTGCGCTCCAACGCCACCCAGCAGAAGAGGCGAGATGTGGTGTAGGCCTTGACATCGCCGCGCACTTCCCACATGCCGGCGTCATCGCGGTCCCAATTCTCGATCACCCATTCGACCACCTCGACGACGTCGTTCCACGCGTCGCTGCTGATGCCTGCACCGTATTTGTTGAACAAGTAGATCGAGTCGATGAGCTCGCCGTAGATGTCCAGCTGCAACTGATCGACCGCGGCGTTGCCGACCCTCACCGGCTTGGAGCCGCGATACCCGCTCAGGTGGTCGAGTTCGACCTCCTCGGCGGGCCGGTTGCCGTCGATGTCGTACAGCACGCTCAACGGACCGAGGCCCTTCTTCTGGTCGCGCTCGTGTCCGAGCCGTTCTGAGAGCCACCTGATGAACGCACGGGCCTCGTCGGTGAACCCGAGCCGCAACAGGGCGTAGAGGCTGAAGCCGGCATCACGAACCCAGACATAGCGGTAGTCCCAATTCCGGCTTCCGCCAACAAACTCCGGGATGCTCGTCGTGGCGGCGGCGATGACAGCCCCGCTCGGGTCGTGGGTGAGTAGCTTCAGGGTGATTGCGGAGCGGTGGACCACTTCGCGCCAACGTCCGACGTAGCGCGATTGCCCGAGCCACGTGCGCCAGTACGACGTCGTGGCGTCGAACAGCGCGTCGGACATCTCGATGCCGTCGCGAGACGGAAGGTCGTCGCCGTCGAGGATCTCCAGGACGAAGAGTGCGGTATCACCTTTCGTCAGTTCGACTTCCGCGCTAGCGCACGTGTTGTCCGCATCCTCTTCGATGGTCAGGTCGACGGATCCGGTCAAGCCCAGTCGCATGCCGTCACCGGTGATCATCACTCCGTCGGCGGTCTCCTCGGCTTGGCACGCTTGCCTGGCGTAGTCGGGTCTTGCGTCGACGGTCGTGCGCAGCCGGATGGTCCCGCGAACGCCGGTGATACGGCGAACGATCCGTTGGCGGTGCTCGGGGTCGCCCTCGCCCATCACGGGCATGAAGTCGTGAACCTCGGCGACGCCTTCCTCGGTGAGGAACCGCGTGATGAGGACTGCGGAGTCGGGGAAGTAAAACTGTTGCGTACGAGAGACTTCGCACAGCGGCGCCAACGTCCAGGCACCGCCGCGCTCGCTGTCGAGGATCGCGCCGAATACGCTCGGCGAGTCGAACCGCGGTGAGCAGAACCAATCGATCGTGCCGTCCGTCGCGACCAGCGCGCAGGTCCGCAGGTCGCCGATCAGGCCGTGGTCGGCGATCGCGGGCCACTCGTCAGGCATCGGGCAGTCGCCACCCCTGGGGGCCCGCCAGGGCGATCGCTTCGTCAGGACCCCACGAGCCGCGAGCGTAGGGCAGCGTTGGCGGAGGGTTGTCGAGCACGGGCTGGCAGATCTGCCACAGCCGGTCCACCTCGTCGGCGCGGGTGAACAGGGTCTGGTCGCCGCGCATCACGTCGAGCAGCAACCGCTCGTAGGCCTCGAGCGGCACGTCGTCGGGGTCCTCTTCAGCCACGTCGAGGTGAAAGGTCAACGGCACCAAGTCCATTCGCGGTCCGGGTCGCTTGGCCATCATCATGACGTTGAATGCCGGTGAGTCGCTCAACTCGATCATCAGCTGGTTGGGTCCGTAATCGCTTTCTCCGAACCGTCCCATCGGGGGCGTGCGGAACGTCAGGGTGACGGTGCGCCGCGTCGCGCCCAACGCCTTCCCCGTGCGCAGCAGAAACGGCACCCCTTGCCAGCGTTCGGTATCGACGAAGGCCTCCAAGGCGACGAACGTCTCCACCTTCGAGTCATCCGCCACGTCGTCCTCGTCGAGGTAACCCTCGTATTGCCCGAACACCACGCGGTCCGGGTTCAGCGGCCGCATGGCGGCGAAGACCTTCGACTTCTCGTTGCGCAATGCGGTGGCGTCGAGATGCACGGGCGGTTCCATCGCGACGAAGCCGAGCACTTGGCACAGGTGGGTCGAGATCATGTCCCTGAAGCATCCCGTGGAC
>NZ_JAVRQA010000288.1:0-7642 GCF_032161845.1 Mycobacterium sp. | reverse complement strand
AGCTCGGTGAGTTCGAAGTAGTTGGACATCAGCTCGGCGATGCGCGACTTGCCCGTGCCCCCGCGTTCCAGGCCCTGCACCACCTGTTGTTGCCACCACTGATCCGGTGCGCCGCAATACCCGTAGGCCACACCAAGCATGGGAGCCGAGCTCAGTGCCTGCGGGTCTTCGTCGGGGGATGGTTCCGGTCCTTCGACGGCCGCGACTGCCGTCCAGCCCGTTCTTCGGGTGTGTTCCAGCCACATCGAGGCACGCTGATCCTCGGTGCCGCGGGGATATCGCATCGCGTCCACGTAGACGCCGAGTGCCTCCCCGAGGCGCCGCTGCATGTCGACGGGTGACAGGTCGATGAGGAACGTGGCCAACCTATTGGTGCCCTTCGCGCGATTGCCGAGTAGACGTCATTATCCGGTCAGCGACGTAGTATCTCGCCACCGAGGGGCCACCAACTACAATCGAGCTCCGAAGTAGGTGGTACGGGTCGGATTCTGCTCGTATCATGGTGATCAGATGCCCCGTAAACGCGGGGCGTACGTACTTTGAACGCACGGCCGCGGTTTCGCGGGCGCAGCAGGGACGCAACATGGGAGGCGCGGATGCCACTCTCCGATCATGAGCAGCGCATGCTCGACCAGATCGAGAGCGCTCTTTATGCCGAGGATCCCAAGTTCGCGTCGAGTGTGCGCGGCGGGAACCTGCGGGCGCCCTCGGCGCGACGCCGGCTTCAGGGTGCGGTTGTCTTCATCGTCGGGCTGGCACTCCTGATCTGCGGTGTCGCCCTCCGTGCCACCCAGATCAGTGGATTTCCGATTCTGAGCGTGTTCGGCTTCATCCTGATGTTCGGCGGAGTGGTGTTCGCGATCACGGGGCCACGGGTGGCGGGCGGCCGCGAAGGTGCTCCGCCAGAGGTGGGTTCGGCGCAGCAGAGGCGCGCCAAGGGTAGCAATTCGTTCGCCAGCCGCATGGAGGAAAGGTTCCGCCGCCGCTTCGAAGATTGAGGTCCGCGGGACATCAGGGGCAGCTCCGTAGGGAGCTGCCCTTTTTCTTTGCCGCCCGACACGCCGTAGCTGGCGCCGGTCGCGCATCGGCCTGCCCTTTCGCCCCACCCCGCCCCACGTCGGGCCGAATGGCCGTCTAGCTGCGCGAATGCACTCATCGGCGCCGTCCGGAGCGGTACTCGGCAGCCAACCAGGCCCTGTTTGTGGTGTGCAGTGGGGTTTATGCCCATGCTTTTGCCAGCAGATGGAGCAAAGTGGGGGATCGTGGGGTAATGTGGCAGACAACGGAGCGGCTAGGGCTCCGTCGGAGGGCAGAAGCGAAGCGACTCGGGATTCAGCCGAGTGGTTGGAGGTGGCGGGATGTTTCTCGGCACCTACACGCCCAAGCTCGACGACAAGGGGCGGCTCACGCTGCCCGCCAAGTTCCGCGAAGCGCTGGCAGGGGGGTTGATGGTCACCAAGAGCCAAGATCACAGCCTGGCCGTCTACCCGCGGGCGGAATTCGAGAAGCTCGCAGAACGGGCCTCGCAGGCATCGCGCAGCAATCCGGACGCACGCGCCTACCTGCGGTACCTAGCTGCGGCGACCGACGAACAACACCCCGACGCCCAGGGCCGGATCACCTTGTCGGCCGACCATCGCCAGTACGCGGACCTCTCCAAGGACTGCGTGGTGATCGGCTCGATCGAGTACCTGGAGATCTGGGACGCACGAGCTTGGCAGGAATATCAGCAGACCCACGAAGAGAACTTCTCCGCGGCCAGCGATGACACCCTGCGCGACATCATCTAAATCGACCGTTGAGACCGGCCAAGCCCTTGCATGGTGGCCTCTGCCCGAACCGGCCCTGGCGTACTTCCCCAACGCCAGGTCCGCAACCTCGGACAGGGACCTCCGTGCAAGGGCGGGCACACCAACCGGGGGTACTGCGATGCCTGAGGTTCACCCGCACGACCCGGTGCTACTCGCCCGCTGCGTCGAACTGCTGAAGCCCGCTCTCACCCGACGCGCCGCCGACGGTGCCGGCGCCGTCCTCGTCGACGCCACCCTTGGCGCGGGCGGCCACGCCGAACGATTCCTCACCGAACTGCCCGGACTGCACCTCATCGGTCTGGACCGAGACCGCACCGCGCTGGCGATCGCAGCCGAGCGATTGGCGCCCTTTGGCGATCGAGTTACCTTCGTACAGACGCGATACGACGGTTTTTGGGCAGATCGGGATGGCGCCGCGCTTCCCATTGATGGTGTCCTCTTCGACCTCGGCGTCTCGTCCATGCAACTCGACCGCGCCGAGCGCGGGTTCTCCTACTCCGTTGACGCGCCGCTGGACATGCGGATGGATCAGGACGCGCCACTGACCGCCGCAGAGATCCTGAACACCTACGACAAGAGGGCCTTGACCCGGGTACTGCAGGAGTTCGGCGAGGAACGCTTCGCCAGTCGCATCGCAGGCGAGATCGTGCGACGACGTGACCGCAAGCCGTTCGAGACGACAGCCGAACTCGTCGAAGTGCTCTACGACGTCATCCCGGCGCCTGCCCGTCGCACCGGAGGGCACCCGGGTAAGCGCACCTTCCAAGCGTTGCGGACCGCGGTGAACGGTGAGTTGGACTCATTGAGCTCGGCCGTCCCCGCCGCGCTCACTGCACTGCGCGAAGGCGGGCGCATCGTCGTGATGGCCTATCAGTCGCTGGAGGATCGAATCGTCAAGGGCGAGTTCGCCTCCGCGACGGCGTCCCGAACTCCGGCGGGGCTTCCGGTCGAGCTGCCAGGCCACGGGCCGTACTTCGTGTCGTTGACGCGGGGCGCGGAAAAGGCGGGCGCCGACGAGATCGACATCAACCCCCGCAGCGCATCGGTACGGCTGCGAGCTCTGGAAAAGGTTGTCAGAAGGGAAGGTTCGTGATGGCGAAGCGACGAGAACCGGTGCGTGCCAGCGACGAACGCCAGCACAAGCCACGCAAGCCGCGCGAAGCCGCGGCCCAGCGGCGTGCGACCGATGCACCGCCACGCGGGCGTCGGTCGACTCGCGAGCAGCGCCCCGAACACTCGAGGCCGCACACCAGCCCGCTGCCCCGTCCCACCGAGGGCCCGGTCAGGCCGAAGAACGCCGCCCAGGCCAAGGCGCGAGCCAAGGCGCGGAAGGCGAAGGCGCCCAAGGTGGTTCGTCCACCACTCCGGGAGCGGCTACTCGTCAAACTGTCGTCCATCGACCTCGACCCGCGCAGGTTCGTCACCAGGGTGCCCTTCGTGGTGCTGGTGATCGGAGCGCTCGGCCTCGGCCTCGGCGTCACCCTGTGGTTGTCGACGGATGCCGCCGAGCGGTCCTATGAACTGGGCCGAGCGCGCCAGGTCAATCAGGCGCTGCTACAGCAGAAGGAAGGTCTCGAGCGTGACGTGCTCGAGGCTCAGGCGGCGCCGGCTCTCGCCGAGGCTGCGCGAAACCTCGGCATGATCCCCTCGAGGGACACCGCGCACCTGGTGCAGGACGCGTCCGGTAACTGGATCGTCGTCGGCACGCCCAAGCCGGCCCAGGGCGTCCAGCCGCCACCGCTGAACAGTCCGCTGCCCGAACCGGCGCCACCCGCGCCGCCTGCTCCGCCCGCACCACGCGTCGTCGACCCCCGCGAGGTGGCCGTGCACCTTCCGCCGCGTGCGGTACCGCTGCCCAACCCCGAAATCCCCGTGCCCGCAATCGCCGCCACGGCTCCGGTCCCGCCAGGACCGGAGGCCGTCGCACCGGTGGGGGCGCCCGTACCGGCCCCGGCCCCGGCCGAGCTACCGGCACCGGTGCCGGCGGCACCGATGGATGCCTCGGCTCCGCACCTCGATTCGCCGCAGGGGGCTGCCCTCCCAGGGCCGCCGCCCGCGGCTGATCAAGTAGTCCCGGCATCGGCACCGGTGCCAGGTCCGCAGGCATGAGTCGGTCGGGGACGCCGCATCCTGCGAACGAACGTCGGACGCGCACACCCGTCGCCGACGGCGGACCGCGCACCGCTTCCTTCGTGTTCCGCCACAGGGTGGGCAACGTCGTGATCCTGCTCGTCCTGATTCTCGCGGCGGGGCAGCTCTTCATGCTTCAGGTGCCGAGGGCCGAGGGACTTCGTGCCGAAGCCGCCAGTCAGCTCAAGGTCACTGACGTCGAAGATGCCCTGCGCGGAAGCATCGTCGACCGCAACGCGGACAAGCTGGCGTTCACGACCGCGGCACGCGCGTTGACGTTTCAGCCCGCCAAGGTGCAGAAACAACTGGTCGAGGCTCAGGGCAAGACGCCCGACGCTCCTGATCCGGTGAAGCGGCTCCGCGAGATCGCCAAGGGCGTGGCGGGTCTTCTGAACAACAAGCCCGACGCCGAGACGCTCTACAAGAAGTTGTCGAGCAAGGACTCCTTCGTGTACCTCGCCCGCGCAGTCGATCCCGCGATCTCCGACGCCATCATCGCGAAGTACCCGGAAGTTGGGGCGGAACGCCAGGACATCCGTCAGTACCCCGGCGGGTCCCTCGCGGCGAACATCGTCGGCGGCATCGACTGGGACGGTCACGGCCTGCTCGGTCTCGAGGATTCCCTCGACGCCAAGCTGGCGGGCAGCGACGGGTCGGTCACCTACGACAGGGGTTCCGACGGTGTCGTGATCCCCGGCAGCTACCGCAACCGGCACGACGCGGTCAACGGCTCGACGGTCCAGCTCACCATCGACGACGACATCCAGTTCTACGTCCAGCAGCAGGTGCAGCAGGCCAAGGAACTGTCGGGATCCAAGACCGTCTCGGCGGTGGTCCTCGACGCGAAGACCGGTGAGGTGCTGGCGATGTCGAACGACGACACGTTCGACCCGAGCCAGGACATCGGCCGCCAGGAGGACCGCCAACTGGGCAACCTCGCGGTGACCTCACCGTTCGAGCCGGGCTCGGTGAACAAGATCATCACGGCATCGACGGTGATCGAGAACGGACTGACCAACCCCGACGAGGTGCTGTCGGTGCCCGGCTCCATCGACATGGGTGGCGTCACCGTGAAGGACGCGTGGGAGCACGGTGTGATGCCGTACACCACCACAGGCATCTTCGGTAAGTCCTCCAACGTGGGAACCCTGATGCTGGCTCAGCGGATCGGGCCGGAACGGTACGCCGAGATGCTCGACAAGTTCGGGCTTGGTCAGCGGACCGGCGTCGGCCTGCCCGGCGAGAGTGCGGGTCTAGTACCGCCGATCGATCAGTGGTCGGGCAGCTCGTTTGCCAATTTGCCCATCGGACAGGGTCTTTCGATGACGCTGCTGCAGATGACCGGGATGTATCAGACCATCGCCAACGACGGCGTTCGTGTCCCTCCCCGGATCATCAAGTCGACGATCAGCTCGGACGGCACCCACACCGACGAGCCGCGGCCAGAAGGGGTGCGTGTGGTGTCGGCTCAGACGGCTCAGACCGTGCGAAACATGTTGCGCGCCACCATTCAGAAGGATCCGGCCGGTGTCCAGCAGGGCACGGGGTCCGGCGCCGCGGTGGACGGCTATCAGATCGCGGGCAAAACGGGCACCGCGCAGCAGATCAACCCCGGCTGCGGCTGCTACTACGACGACGTCTACTGGATCACCTTCGCGGCGATCGTGCCCGCGAACGATCCGCGCTACGTCGTCGGGGTGATGATGGACAACCCGCACCGCACCGCCGACGGTTCGCCAGGCACGACGGCTGCGCCGCTGATCCACAATCTGTCGGCGTGGCTGCTGCAACGCGAGAACGTGCCGCTGTCGCCCGATCCCGGCCCGCCGCTCGTCCTGCAGGGTTGAGCCAGGGATTCACCCATGCCGACGGCCGACGCCCGGCCGGTAGGGTGTCATGGCCATGAATTTGCGTCCCTCACGTCCCGTCGGTGAAGGCCTAGCCGCATTGGCCGACCGGGTGCAGGCGGTCCCCCTCGCCGGTGTCGGTTCGGACCCGGTGCGGGTCACCGGTGTGACGCTGCGAGGTCAGGACGCTCAGCCGGGAGATCTCTTCGCCGCCCTGCCTGGTGCGTCGGCACATGGCGCCAAGTACGCCGCGGACGCCGTGCGCCAAGGTGCCGTCGCGGTGCTCACCGACGAGGCGGGCGTGACGGTGATGTCGGACGGCATCGACGTGCCCGTGTTGGTGCATCCCGCGCCGAGGACCGTGCTCGGCGAGTTGGCGGCCGTGGTCTACGGCAGGCCGTCCGAACACCTGCGGGTGATCGGTGTGACGGGAACGTCGGGCAAGACCACCACCACCTATCTGGTGGAGGCCGGGCTCCGCGCCGCGGGACGCGTCGTCGGCCTCATCGGCACGGTCGGCATCCGCATCGATGGGCGCGACGAACCCAGCGCGCTGACCACACCCGAAGCGCCCGACCTCCAGGCCTTGCTCGCGGTCATGCTCGAACGTGGCATCGACACCGTCGTGATGGAGGTGTCCAGCCACGCGTTGACGTTGGGTCGGGTCGACGCCGTGCACTTCGCGGTCGGCGGCTTCACGAATCTGTCCCGCGACCACCTGGACTTCCACCCCACGATGGAGGACTACCTCGACGCCAAGGCGCGGCTCTTCGACCCTGGATCATCGACGCACGCAGACGTTTCCGTGGTCTGCATCGACGACGAAGGGGGCCGCACCATCGCGACCCGCGCCGAACGTCCCGTCACCGTGAGCGTGTCTGGTCGCGACGCGGACTGGCGGGTCGAGCACGTCGGCGCCGCCGCCGGAGGCGGCCAGCAGTTCCTTGCGGTCGATCCCGCGGGCGTGCACCACGCTCTCGGCATCGGTCTACCCGGGCACTACAACGTCGCCAACGGTCTGCTGGCGGCTGCACTCCTCGACGCGGTCGGCGTGTCGCCGGAGCAGGCGGCGCCAGGACTGCGAACCGCGAGCGTCCCAGGCAGACTCCAACCGATCGACTGCGGTCAGAGCTTCCTCGCCCTCGTCGACTACGCGCACAAGCCCGGCGCGCTGCGCGCGGTGCTGGAGACGTTGCGCGCTCAGCTCGGTGGGCTGGAGCGGAGCGACCCGGGGGGAAACTTGCGTGGGCGCATCGCCGTGGTGTTCGGCGCAGGCGGCAACCGGGACGCCGGCAAGCGTGCCCCGATGGGCCAGACCGCCGCCGAATTGGCCGATCTCGTCGTCGTGACCGATGACAATCCGCGTGACGAGGAGCCGGCCGCCATTCGGGCGGCGATCGTCGAAGGGGCGGCCGACGGTACCGCGGAGGTCGTGGAGATCGGGGATCGCCGGGCCGCCATCGACTTCGCCGTCGGCTGGGCCAGAGAAGGAGACGTCGTGCTGGTCGCAGGCAAGGGTCACGAGGGGGGTCAAACGAGTCACGGCCGGACGCGGCCCTTCGACGACCGTGACGAGTTGGCCCGCGCGCTCCAAGCTCTCGGGGCGCGGTCGTGATCGACCTGACGCTGGCCCAGATCGCCCGCATCGTCGGCGGCGAACTGACCGACGTCTCGGCCGAAGATGCCGAGACGACGCGCGTCACCGGAACCGTCGAGTTCGACTCGCGTGCCGTCTCGCCCGGCGGATTGTTCCTGGCGCTGCCCGGCGCCCGCTCCGACGGACATGACTTCGCCGCGGGTGCCGTCGCCGCCGGTGCGGCCGCCGTGCTGGCGGCTCGCCCGGTCGGCGTGCCC
>NZ_JAVRQA010000287.1:0-4171 GCF_032161845.1 Mycobacterium sp. | reverse complement strand
CGCGGATGTGGGCGGCGCACCATCGTTCGAACTGTTTCGCTTCGTCTCGTGCGCGCCACGCCCCGAGCGCGAGCGCTCCAATTGTGTACATCGGCGGCTTCGAGCTTGCGGGATACGGCGGCGACGTGACCGTATAGCTCGCCCAACAACTTCCGCGCCTGCGCGGGTGCATGCATTTTTCGGTCATGTGGGCTGGCGGCACCATCGTGCAGTGGCATCGCGACGGGTGGGTCGCCCAAAAAGAGATTGCGGCTCTGCGGGTGCGTCTGGTCCCCGCCCGGAGTGCAGCGGGGTAGGTCGGCAACAGGCAGACATAGAAGACTCGCCCTATTAGGGCGGGTCCGTGTGGAGCGGGCGACGGGAATCGAACCCGCGTAGCTAGTTTGGAAGACTAGGGCTCTACCATTGAGCTACGCCCGCGTTAGCACTGCACGAGAGACTGTACCGGCGCTGACGTATTCAAATCCAATTGATGATGTCGCGAGCTCAGCCCGTAGTATCTCGACGGCAGTGAAGCACGGGGTGTAGCGCAGCTTGGTAGCGCATCCGCTTTGGGAGCGGAAGGCCGCAGGTTCAAATCCTGTCACCCCGACCGGAACAACGACACCCGTAGACGAAGACACAGACATGCAAGGAGCAACGCCGTGAAGAGCACCGTCGAGAAGTTGAGCCCAACGAGGGTTCGCATCAACGTGGAGGTGCCCTTCACTGAACTGCAGCCCGACTTCGATCAGGCGTTCAAGGAGCTGGCCAGGACCATCCGGATGCCGGGGTTCCGCCCGGGCAAGGTGCCGGTGAAGCTGCTCGAGTCGAAGGTCGACAAGCAGGCGATGCTGGACCAGGTCGTCGGCGAGGCCGTTCCGGCCCGCTACAGCGAGGCTCTCGCGAGCTCGGACGTAACGCCCCTCGGGCAGCCTGAGATCGAGGTCACCAACAAGGAGTACGGCAGCGACCTGACGTTCACCGCCGAGGTCGACATCCGGCCCGAGATCACCTTGCCCGAGCTGTCGACGCTGGCGTTCACCGTCGACCCGATCGAGGTCACCGACGAAGAGGTCGACACCGAACTGCAGAACCTGCGCGCCCGCTTCGGCACGCTCACCGGTGTCGAGCGCGCCGCCAAGGACGGTGACTTCGTGTCGATCGACCTGTCGGCGACCGTCGACGGTAAGGACGTCGAGGAAGCCAAGACCGAGGGGCTGTCGCACGAGATCGGTTCGGGCACTCTCATCGAGGGCCTCGACGACGCGATCAAGGGCCTCAAGGCCGATGAGAGCAAGGTGTTCACCACCACGCTGGTCGCAGGCGAGCACGCCGGCGACGAGGCCGAAGTCACCGTCAAGGTGGTGTCGGTCAAGGAGCGCGAGCTGCCTGAGCCAGACGACGAATTCGCGCAGCTGGCAAGCGAATTCGACACCATCGACGAGCTCAAGGAGAGCCTCATCGACCAGGTGCGGCGTGCCAAGCGCATCGGCCAGGCCGAGCAGATCCGCGACAAGGCGCTGGAGACCCTCCTCGAGCAGGTCGAGGTGCCGCTGCCCGAGGCAATCGTCCAGGCGCAGGTCGACGACACCATCCACAACGCCATCCACGGCTTGGATCACGACGAGGAGAAGTTCGCCGAGGCACTCGTCGCCGAGGGCAGCAGTCGCGAGGAATTCGACGCCGACAGCCGCTCCAACGCGGAGAAGGCCGTCAAGACCCAGCTGTTGATGGATGCCATCGCCGATCAGCTCGACATCCAGGTCGGCCAGAACGACCTCACCGAGCGCCTGGTGCTGATGTCGCGGCAGTACGGCCTGGAGCCGCAGCAGCTTCTGCAGGTGCTCCAGCAGAACAACCAGCTGCCCGCCATGTTCGCCGACGTCCGCCGTGGGCTGACCATTGCCGCGGTCGTGCACGGTGCCACCGTCACCGACTCCGAGGGCAACGAAGTCGACACGACGGAGTTCTTCGGGCCGTCCACACCGCTCGAGGCCGGAGTCGAAGAAGCTGACGCCGACGAGGTCGAAGAGGCCGCTGACTCGGATGACGACGCCGCCGACGAGGCCGAGGTCGACGAGGCCAAGTGACGCTGTGAGCGAACGCTCCCCCTTCGGGGAGTGCTCGCTGGGCAGGTTTGGTTAGTGTCAGTGAACGAGTACGCAAACTCGAGAAAGCAGGTATTCCAGCCGTGACTGACATGCGTTCGGGCGCGTCGGGGCTCAACCTCATCGACTCCGTCTATGAGCGGTTGCTCGCCGAGCGGATCATCTTCCTCGGCACCCAGGTCGACGACGACATCGCCAACCGCCTCTGCGCGCAGATTCTGCTGCTGGCCGCCGAGGACCCCACCAAGGACATCAACCTGTACATCAATTCGCCCGGCGGATCGGTGACGGCTGGCATGGCGATCTACGACACGATGGTTCTCGCGCCGTGCGACGTCGCCACCTACGCGATGGGGCTGGCCGCTTCGATGGGCGAGTTCCTGCTCGCCGCGGGCACCAGGGGCAAGCGCTACGCCCTGCCGCACGCGCGCATCATGATGCACCAGCCCAGTGCGGGCATCGGTGGTAGCGCCGCCGACATCGCGATCCAGGCCGAGCAGTTCGCCCTGACGAAGAAGGAGATGAACCGGCTCAACGCCGAGTTCACCGGCCAGACGCTCGAACGCATCGAGAACGACGCGGACCGCGACCGCTGGTTCACCGCGCCCGAGGCCCTGGAATACGGCTTCGTCGACCACATCATCACCCACGCCAACTTCAACGGGAGTGCCTCATGACGCAACCACAGGCGCGCTACATCCTTCCGTCGTTCATCGAGCACTCCAGCTTCGGTATGAAGGAGTCCAACCCGTACAACAAGCTGTTCGAGGAACGCATCATCTTCCTCGGTGTGCAGGTCGACGACGCCTCCGCGAACGACATCATGGCCCAGCTCCTGGTGTTGGAGTCGCTGGATCCCGATCGCGACATCACCATGTACATCAACTCACCCGGTGGCTCGTTCACCTCGCTGATGGCGATTTACGACACCATGCAGTACGTGCGTGCCGACATTCAGACGGTGTGCCTCGGACAGGCGGCTTCCGCCGCCGCCGTGCTGCTGGCGGCGGGTACGCCCGGCAAGCGGCTCGCCCTGCCCAACGCGCGGATCCTGATCCACCAGCCAGCGGTCGGCGGCGCGATCCAGGGGCAGGTCTCCGACTTGGAGATCCAGGCCGCCGAGATCGAGCGCATGCGCACGTTGATGGACACCACGCTGGCCCGCCACACCGGCAAGGACGCCGCGGTCATCCGCAAGGACACCGACCGCGACAAGATCCTCACCGCGGCCGACGCCAAGGACTACGGGATCATCGACACCGTCCTCGAGTACCGCAAGCTCTCTGCCCAGCCGGCCTGACGCACCGCTGCGCGCCAGTAGCGCGGTCTCGGAACGGTTTCGATGACGACACGCCAACGGCGTGAGGCGCGTTGCGGAGGATCCCGGCGATGTCAGGGGATATGTTCTCAATCAACGCAGGCGAATACCACCGGCGCTATTCGGCTTTAACGGTCGCATGGTGCCGGAACATACGGGTAGCGTCGGGAGAACACCCGAGGTGATCCACCAAACCGAGAGATACCGACGGCGATCAGGAAAGTAGGGCCGCAGGACAATGGCGCGCATTGGAGACGGTGGTGACCTGCTGAAGTGCTCGTTCTGCGGAAAGAGCCAAAAGCAGGTCAAGAAGCTCATCGCGGGTCCCGGCGTGTACATCTGCGACGAGTGCATCGACCTCTGCAACGAGATCATCGAAGAGGAGCTCGCTGACGCCGATGACGTGAAACTCGACGAGCTTCCCAAGCCCGCCGAGATCCGCGAATTCCTCGAGGGCTACGTCATTGGTCAGGACACCGCGAAGCGCACGCTCGCCGTCGCGGTCTACAACCACTACAAGCGCATCCAGGCCCAGGAGAAGTCGCGCGACTCGCGTGCCGAGCCCGTCGAGCTGGCCAAGTCCAACATCTTGATGCTCGGGCCCACCGGCTGCGGCAAGACATACCTCGCGCAGACGCTGGCCAAGATGCTCAACGTTCCCTTCGCGATCGCCGATGCCACCGCGCTGACCGAGGCGGGCTATGTCGGCGAGGACGTCGAGAACATCCTTCTCAAGCTGATCCAGGCGGCGGACTACGACGTC
>NZ_JAVRQA010000286.1:0-20642 GCF_032161845.1 Mycobacterium sp. | reverse complement strand
CGCTGCCGGGCTTGTGTTCGACGCGCTCAACATGACCGTCGACGTGCAGGACGTCACCGACCCGCACGGGCGTGTAGTAGGTGAATTCCTGCTCGCCGTGCAGGATCACGCCCGCGCGTCCGTTTCGCAGGAGCCCAATCAGCTCGACCAACGAGGCGCTTCCCGGCGCTGCCTGCGGCTGTTGGTCACCGAATGCTCCCCAGTTCGCCACGGCGAACAGATACGTGGGTGGTATCGGGATTCCGTCGAGACCACAGGCCGCGGCTGCGTCGGGCGATTGGTATACCGGGTTGTCGTCGTTCACCGCGGTGGCGAAGACCTGGGCCGGCCCGCGCTCGACGGTCACCACGGCCGACGCCAGACGTCTACCGACCAATTCCGAGGTTGATTGGGTGGGCGACGCAGTGGACTCGGCTGATTCTCGCGGTCTGGGCGGTGTGCTCAGCGTGGCCGTTGCGCTGACGACGACGGCGGCGTCATTGCCGATCAGGCGGCACTCGAGATCGACGAGCACTCGGTCACCGTCTCCTCGCCTAGTTGCCACGACGATGTCGGAGGTGAGGGTCGTGCCCAGTGGCGCCTGAGCGCGGAAGCGGACCGCCAGTCGGCTCAGGGACTCGACGCCCGCGACGTCGGTCACTGCGGTAGCAAGGCACCCGGCGGAGAACATTCCGTGGGCGAATGCGCCCGGCATCCCGGCTGCCTTGGCAGCGGCATCGTCGTGGTGCAGTGGATTGAAGTCACCCGACGCGCCGGCATAGCGCACAACGGCGGTCCGTGTGACGTCGAATGTTCGTTCGGGAAGGCGTTGGCCGACCTTGAGCTCGACAACGGCACCAACCATCACGGTGTCCTTTCGCCAATGCCTGCGTTGCGAGAAGTCCATTCCTCTACCAGAGTTCGGCGCAGCACCTTGCCGATCTCGTTGCGCGGCAATTCAGTAACCGTCTCGATGTGCACCGGTATCTTGTAGCCGGCCAACCGGGTGCGCAGATCGGCGAGCACGGCGTCCGGCTCCAGGGTGGCCCCGGGGGCTGCTCGGGCCCACGCCATGGGCACGTCCCCTAGACGGCTATCGGGTACCCCGGCGACGCAGGCCTCCGCAACGTCGGGGTGCACGCACAGGGCCTCTTCGATCTCCTGCGGTAGCACTTTGAGTCCGCCCCGGTTGATTACGTCGGATGCCCGGCCTTCCAACCAGAGGAACCCGTCCGCGTCGAGGTATCCGATGTCGCCGGTACGCAGGAATCCATCGACGAGGTGCGCGGCTACTCCGGTGTCCTTCGTGGCGAACGGTGAGCGAATCCAGATCTCACCTAACTGCCCGGGTGGGAGAGCCTCGCCTGTGTCGCCGAGGATGTGAATGTCGATGCCCTCGTGCGGGCGGCCCACCGAGCCCAGCTTGTCATCGCCGTGCTCACGCAGATCTTTGGCCGTCCACCCGACGACTTCGCCGCCCAGTTCAGTTTGGCCGTAGCCGTTCATGACGCCGATTCCGAACTTCGCCTTGAAGGTCCGAGCCTGATGAGGGGTCAGGGGCGCAGTGACGCTGCGCGCCATCGTCAGTGGCGAGAGGTCCACGATCCGTGGGTCCTCGGTCAGCATCGACATCATTGCCGGCGCCAGGATTGTCGAGCGGATGTCGTGCTTGCGGACCAGCGTGGCGAACTGGACGGTGTCGAAGCGGTCCATCAGCACCACGGGGCTGCCCGCGCGTAGGGCAAACAGCACATTCCAGATGCCCGCCCACAACGCGAGGCTGGTCGGAATCAAGTTGGGCATTGAGCGGCGTGACGGTGCGCGAGTGCCGGTCTTGTTGGCGCGCAGGCTAGACAGCACGGTGTCGATCCCTTCGGCGACGCCGTCGTGGCTGAGAATGATCGGTTTTGCCGTGCCGGTGGTGCCCGAGGTCCGCATCACCAGCGCCGTACCCGCCGGCAACGATTCACCCGGCCAGGGCTTCGAGGCTGGCAGCGCGGTCCACAGCTGACCGGGGCCGCCAAGCACCCACGCGACGGTCGCGTCTACGCGTCGGACGCGGCGCGCGGCAACTGCAGTCGGCTGGGTCGCGATGAGCTGGGCGGCGATTTCGGCGTCGCTTAGTCGCCCGTTGATCGGGACGTATACGGCACCGACTAGCCAGGCGCCGAACATGACGCCCAATGCTGTCGCGCCTGATTCGACGACATGAGCGACCGGCTGGCCCCCGACGACGCCGCATTCGTGTAGCGCCTGCGCTACCCGGATGGCCTCCCGTTGCATCCGCGCGAGTGTCATCTCGCCGTCGAACCAGTACGCGATTCCGTCCTCGGGGTCGCCTGGATGTGCGAATAGGAAGTTCGCCAAGGCGCCAACGTCGTCGATGAATATGTCCGTCGGCGGAGTCGTCACAGTCCTGCCCTTCGTTAGGCAATGACCCGCTGCGCGCGCAGCGCAGCAAGTTCGTCGGGGGCTAGGCCAAGTTCTGCGGTGAGCACTTCGTCGGTGTGCTGGCCGAGCCATGGCACCGGGGTGTCCGGCTCGCTGCTCAGTGCCGACATGCGCACCGGGCTAGCCGGAACGAGCACCGGCCGGTCCGGCTGATCCGGTCGGTCGATGGACACCAACATCTGTCGCGCGGCCAGATGCGGGTCCCCGGCGACCTCGTCGTCACGTAGGCACGGCCCAGCGGCGATGCCGGCACCGGCAAGGACGTCACAGGCCTCGATCTTGGTCCTGGTGGCCGCCCAGCCCTCGATCGCGGGGACCAAGACGTCGTCCATGTGATCGATCCAGCCCTGCCGGCTGGCCAGGCGTGGATCCGCCAACCACTCGGGATGGTCGATGAGGTGAGCGAGACGTTCGAATTGGTGCTCGCGGCCCACCTGCAGGATGAACCACCCGTCCTTGGCCTGGAAGCCGCGCAGGATGAGCTGCCCGACGGTGCGCGCGCTTGCCCCCATGGACCAGAAGTTCGTGATGATGTCGGTCATCGCCACGACGCTGTCGAGCATCGCAATGTCGACGTACTGCCCTGTTCCGGTGATCTCGCGGTGGCGTAGCGCGGCGAGGATGCCGATGGTGGCGAACAGGGCCGCACCGATGTCGCCGAGCGCGCCGGCGGGTGCCGGCTGGGGCGGTTGGCCGTCTTGGCGTTTCATCTCGTACAGGCCTGACATGGCCTCGACGACCGGCGCGAACGCCGGCCATTCGCGATAGGGAGTTTCGACCGAGTTGCCGAATCCGGAGACCGACGTGTAGATGCACCGGGGATTGACGGCAGCGATGTCGTCGTAGCCGAGCCCGAGCCGGGCCATCGATCCCGGGCGACCGTTCTCGGCCACCACGTCGAAGGCCGGGGCCAGACGTAGCACCAGGTCGCGTCCCGCCGGGGTCTTCAGGTTGATGCACACGCTGCGCTTGCTCAGGTTGTTACGCAGGAACGTTGCGCCGACGCTCCGCCCCTGTGGATCGGCGATCGCAGGCAAGGACCCGCGGGCCTGATCACCGCCGCTGATGGACTCGATCTTGACGACGTCGGCACCGAGCCGGGCGAGCAGCTGCGTCGCGAAGGGCAGCGCCTGCATCTGCTCGATGGCCAGAATCCGTATCCCGGACAGCGGCTTGTCCACGCCGGCAGTCGATGGAGCCTGGGTCACAACCGCAGTTTAGAATATTTTTTATATAATCTACAAACTGACGGGAAGGACCCTAGAGGCAGAAGTGATGTCGCCCGCAACGATTCGCCAGGGACGCAGGTGCGGCGTCCGAAACGTTCGCGTCGATGTTCAAGTCAATGCGCGCAGTTTGCGCGCCGAATCGTTGACGGGGAGACACAATCAACGCGGACACTGACAGCGCCGAAGCGGCCAGTAGGTTGCCAGAACCATGTAGATCTGACCGGCGTCGGGACCGTCGCCTCTTGACGAGAATCCCCGACTCGTCGCCGACACCACAGGAGGGTCACCGATGACCGATACACCGCACGCGCACCTCGCCGAGCAGGACGGCATCCTGACCCTGACGTTCGACCGGCAGGACAAGTTAAACGCCGTCAGCGGCCAGATGATCGGACTGCTCTGGGACGCGGTGCGGGCGATGGAAGCTCGCGACGACCTCGCCGTGCTCGTGATCCGTGCGGGCGGGCCTTACTTCACCGCGGGAATAGACATCTCAGGTATCGACGTCTCCGAGCGCACCCCGTCGCAATACCGTCGCGATTGTCGCGAGATTTCGTCGCTCTATGATGCCTTCGAAGCGCTGGACAAGCCCATCGTGCTGGCTGCCCAGGGTCACTGCTTCGGCGCCGGTGTGGAAATGGCCGCGTCGTGTGATTTTCGCTTCGCCTCACCGGCAGCGACGTTTCAGCTTCCGGAGATCAACCTTGCGGTGATTCCCGGTAGCGGCGGAATCAGCCGGGTCGCGCGACTGGTGGGTCCGCAGTGGGCGAAGTGGCTCGCGATGGCCGGTCAGCCGGTCGACGCCGAGCGGGCGCTCGCGATCGGATTCGTGCACGACGTGTACCCCGAAGACGGCTTCCACGACCGGGTCCACGCATTCGCCAGGCATTTGGCAGGGCTACCGAGACAAGCGGTCGGCGTCGCCAAGTTGGCGATCGAGCTCTGTTCAAGCACCGACTTGGCTTCCGCTCGCCAGGCGGAGCAGCTCGCCAATGCCGTGCTGGCACTTGGTGATGAGCACAAGCAACGGGTCGAGGGATTCAACGAGCGCAGCCGGAAGCGTCGGGAATGAGCGCGCCTGCCATCCGTGGCGGAGCGAACGCACCGCTGGCCGGAATCACCATCGTCGCGCTGGAGCAGGCCGTGTCTGCGCCGATGTGCACGCGCGTGCTCGCGGATTTCGGCGCCCGCGTCATCAAGGTGGAGAACCCCAAGGGCGGTGACTTCGCCCGGGATTACGACGACGTCGTGAACGGCCCGAACGGTCTTGCGGCCCATTTTGTTTGGGCGAACCGCGGCAAGGAGTCGCTGACGCTAGACCTCAAGTCGAACTCCGGCATGGACATTCTGCACCGCCTGCTGGACGGTGCCGACGCAATGGTCTCCAACCTTGCTCCGGGGGCGACCGCCAGGTTGGCGCTTGAGGCAGCGGACCTACGTGAGCGGCACCCCAACCTGATCCCGGTCGAGATCGACGGGTACGGCCCGGGCGGGCCGTTGTCGCACAAGCGCGCCTATGACCTGTTGGTCCAGGCGGAGGTCGGCGCGTGTGCGGTCACCGGTCATGCGGCCATGCCGGCCAAACCCGGTCCTCCGGTAGCCGACGTCTCGGCCGGCCTCTACGCGGCTCTGTCGGTCATGGCGGTGCTGATCGGGCGGCTACGTGGAGGTGGCGCCGACGGGGCCGCGCCGTCCGTGGCGGTGAGCCTCTTCGACACGATGACCGACATCATGGGCTATCAACTCACTCACGCCCAGCATTCCGGGATGGACCAACCACCGCTGGGCATGAGCTCACCAGCAGTTGCACCGTACGGCGCATTCGGCACCCGCGACGGTCAGACGGTGGTGCTGGGAACCACCAACGACGGGGAGTGGCAGCGGCTGGCGTCCGACGTCATCGGCCGAGCAGACCTGGCCGCCGACCCGCGCTTCGCCACCAACGCCGAGCGCTGCGCCGGTCGCGACGTCCTCGACGAGGCCATCGGATCATGGTGTGCCCAGCATGATCTCGTCGACATTCAGAGTGTTGCCGACGAAGCGGGCATCGGGAACTCCCGGTATAACACGCCCAGCGAGGTGGTCGCACACCTTCATCTGAAGGCTCGTGAGCGCTGGCGGTCCGTCGATACGCCCAAGGGTGAGATCGCGGCGCTGCTGCCGCCGCCGGTGATCTCCGGGTTCGAACAGCCGATGGGCGCGGTGCCCGGGCTGGGTGAGCACACCGATTCCCTTCTGCGCGAATTGGGTTTCGCCGAGTACCAGATCGACGAGTTCCGCCGCGACGGGGCGATCGGGCGGTAAACCGATAACCGGCCGGTCCTGCTGACGAAGCCCGCGGCGCGGCGGTCCGTCTCCGATCGCATCCCGAATTAATCTAGCGCGCAGCGATTTTCGGAACGGGAGATCGACTGACCGGAGTCGCGGGCGGCGGCGGGCAGCATCGCACACCCACCTGACATCAAGTCGCAGATGCGGAATTCCGTTCTCCGAGAACATGAATTCGCTTACATGTTGTGCCAGAATGGGTTCCGTGAGAAGAACAGCGTCGGCCATTTGCGGATCGCTCACTGCCGGGCTTGTCTTGGCGGCACCGGTATCGGCGGATCCCGCGCCGCCACCAGACCCGGCGGTCTCGGCCGTCTGCAACGACGCCTTCTGCACACCCGGGATCGCGGGCAACGTGGTCCTCGGTGCGTCTTGCGACGACCCGTCCTACTACGTGTTCGGTACCACCTCATGGGGGCGGCTGGTCTTCTGTGGCTCGCCGCGTCGATACGCGCCGCGTTACTTCCGGGCGATGCCGATGGTCGGGATCAAAGAACTGAACACCGACTGCAGCGGTCACGAGAACGACATGGCGCAGGCGCCCGACGGGTTGTTCTTGGACTGTACGATCCAGAACGGCGCGCCGGTCTGGATCCGCGGGGACGCCTGAGCCACTGGGGATTACGCGACTCAGATGGCCGGCGGTCACCAGGTCCGCAGTGAGCACAGCGTGCCCTTGGGGCCTTGGGCGGTCTTGACGACCGCGCCGTCCACTTCGAGGGTGCAGTGGAAGTTGGGTGTCACCGGGTTGATCCCGCTGGTGGCCGAGACCATTGCCCACTGGTGTGGGTCGGCGAGCGCCACGTCAAGGGTCCAGCCCTGGCCCGGCCCGACCTGCGCCTCGACTTTGGGGGTGTACACGTACGGATTGTGACTGTAGATCGCCCAGTTTGGGGGATCGGTGTCGTGGTAATAGATGTCGGCCAACCACGGTGTCTCCGAGGTGATCGTGTATCGGACGTGATGCAGGTCTTCTGCCGAGGCGACGGGGGCGCCGGCGAGGATGGCCGCAGACACGGCGTACACCGATGCGAGGCCCGCTACCGTTCGTGTCGGAAACATCGTCCTCCAAACTTGGTACTCGGTTGCGGGGCCGACTGCTCGTTGGCACGTTCGCTGGCAATCACATGCGCGACAACGTGAACGGGTAGTTGAACGAACCCCCGGGCGCGCCTCCACAGCCGGTGTCGAACGAGGATTGCATCGACCCCGCCAGGGTCGTGGCATCCCAGGTGTAGACGTCGTGGGTCGGGATGGTCGGGCCGTAGTAGACGTTGTCGCACCGCAGCCCGAACGGATCGTCGACGGCCAGCGTGTATTGCCCGCCGGCGAGAGTCGCCTGCCCGGTGTAGTTGTAGGCCTTGGCGATTGGTTGAGCTAGCGCATAGACCGACATGCAGTTGCTCCCGCACGATCTGACTGCCCAGATCCAGGTGTGGAAGTCGTAGCGGTCCGGGATGGCCACGCCGTAGTTTCCGGACGCCATGGCGCTGGCCGCTGGGGCAAAGCCCAGGGCTGCCGCGGCAAGCACCGTACCGGCCAGTGCTGCCGCACCCGTACGAATACGCGTTCCCATGGCCGAAGAGCGCCTCGGGCGAGCTGTCGTCATGTGGCCTCGAATCCACTGCATGATTGGGGGAGTGACATTTCTGCGACGCCGTCGGCGCGGCCCTAAGCGATTCGCTGCAGTCGCATCGGGATCACGATCTTCAGTGGAAGATTCTTCCCGCACGATCCGCTGTCGGTTGTGGTGGATTCGGTTCCGGCGAGCACGTCGACGTTCCCGGTGTTGAGGCCGTTGTCGTCGACACCGTAGAACAGAAGCACTTGGCGTCCGGTTGCTGCGCCGCCGGTTTCGCACGGTGCCCAGTTCGCCAGTTCGCGTCTGACCATCCAGGTGCTGTCGCGGTACTCCAGTGTGGCGGCCCACCCTTGATCGCTGGTCACCTGACCGGTGCAGGCGGCAGAGTTGCTGCAGGAGGAGGTGATCCGCCAGGTGGAGCGCACGACGGCTTCGTTGTGGTAGGAGTCGTTGCTCTTGGCCCGTTCGCCGTTGGACAGAACCGAATACGTACCGTTGAGCTCGAAGCCAAAGGTGGAGGCGCGCGCAGCCGGCGTCGTGCCGATCGTGCCAAACGTGCTCAGCGCGGCCACTCCAAGAATCGCACCAACAACCCGCATGCAGCGCCTCCAAGACTCGGTGGGCAAGCTTTCGAGGCTGACGACAACACTCCCCGACCTAGCAGTTATATAGAATATATAACATCACACTTGCGAAAGCCGCAATGTGTCTTGGATCGGAGGTCATGATGAGCCAGTGCCCTGGATGCCCGATCTCGCTACTGTCATGCTGATTCTCGTTGCGTTGGCCACAATCGTGGGCGCTACGATTTGGAACCTCGACAGGTTTCGCAACCACGGTGCCGATCCTTTGGTCAGTCCGGCTTGGACCATCCTTTTGCGGCCGTCTCAGCGTTGGCACACGAAGAGGCGGTCGAGGCCAGACGTCTCACCGTGTATCGGCATTGACGACCGCGGGTGTGGAAATACCGCAACTGATGGGGACACCTAGGCGCCCCGCGCACATCCCGGATCGTGGCAGGTAGACAGCCAACGATGGACGGAATTGCCGGATGGTCGTCGGCGCACTCGGGTCAGCGGGCGGCGAGTAGTTCGTCGAACGCGGTCTGCATGCAGTCGGCGTAGTGGGCGGGGTCGGGTAGCGCGCTGCGGTCCGCGGTCGCCCCGATCGAGATGGTCCCGTTGTAGCTGGCCACGACGTGGAACAGGTTCATGCCCCCGATCAGCGGACCCATCCCGGTGACATGTTGGAGTCGGGCACCGGCGAAGTAGATCGGTTGCGTCGGTCCCGGCACGTTGCTCACCGTGGTGCTGGCGACGGTCGGAGCGGAGAACGGCATGGCACTGGCAGCCTTGACGGTCAGCCCGAGCAACGTGGTGGGCACCACGCCCACCAGTTCCATCAACCGGGAGCTGCCCTCGGAATCGGCGTTCTCGCGGAATGCCGAGGTCTCGTCGACGATCGCTTCCAACCGTTGCAGTGGGTCGGCGATCGAGGTGCCCAGCGGGTGCAGCCTGCCGAAGAGCCGGTTGCCGCCCGCACCCCGCTCGTCCGTAGACCGGATGGACGCCGGGCAGGCGGCGACGAGACTCTCGTCAGGCAGTTCATCGTGACTGTCGAGGTAGTGGCGAAGCGCGCCGCCGACGTAGGCCAGCGTGACGTCGTTGATCGTCGCCTTGGGCACGCGGGACTTGATGCTCTTGAAGTCGGCGAGGTCGTGGAACCGGGCCTCGAACACCCGATGCGGGGTCGCCGACCCGTTGAACCGAGTGCTAGGGGCGAACAGCGAGCCACTCCCGGGGGCCAGTGCCGAGGCCACACCGGACGCCAGCGCGCCGGGCAATGTGTGCAGCTGACGGATCGCGGTGAGTGCGGTCGGAAGCAGCACCTTGCTCACTTGCAGTGGATACAACGCGATGTTCGTCGCCGTGCGAACGACCAGGTCCGAGGTCGAGGGCAGTCGGCCGGGCTTGAATGGATGGGCTGGCGGCGCAGGGCGGGGACCGTCGGCGGCGAGATCGTGCATGGCTGCCATCAGCTCGACGCTTTCCATTCCGTCGACGACGCAGTGGTGCAACTTGAGCGATATCGCGAACGATCCCTTCGGCACCCCGGGCACGGCGTTCAGTCCTTCGATCACCGTCATCTCCCACGGCGGGCGGCGAAGGTCGAGCTGGCGCCCGTGAATGCGGGCGATCTGGATGCACAATTGGCGCCAGTCGCCGGGTTGCGGCAGGGCAATGTGACGGACGTGGTATTCGAGGTCGAAGTCTGGATCCTCGACCCAGTACGGCATGTGCAGCCCGCCGGGCAGTTCGGTCAGTCGCCGACGAAAGGTCGGAGCGAGGTGCAGTCGCGCGTCGATCTCCTCGAGGATGCGCTTGAAGGTGACGCGGCCGTCGGGCGCAGTCGACTGGTCGTAGATGAGCAGCATCTGGATCTGCATCGGGGTTTCGGGCCGTTCGGCACGCAGCATCATGTCGTCGGTCCAGCTCAACTGCTCCACGTGGCTTCCGGTTCCCTTCGCCTCGAACCCAGTCGACACGCTTGGCGCGCCGCGCGTGGCGGTTCGGCGAAATCGCCGCGACGATAGACCTGAAAAGTCTTACGGCATGGCCGATTCGCGCGGATGGATGTTTCTCCGGCCGTACGGAGAGACGATGCTCGGATAGCCTCCGCCCGGCCTCGGGCAAGTTAGTTCACTGTGCGGCGCGGGAGCGAAAACGTTCTGGGATCACCGCGTTTGAGCCTGTGCCGCGCGTTGAGGCCAAGGACAGCCAGCACGACGGCGCTGGCGCCGAACCAGAACATCGTCGGGACCGGCCCGTACATGTCGGCTGCTTGGCCTGCCAGCACGACCGGCAGTCCGAAAGCCGAGTAGGAGACCAAGTAGATCGACGCGACGACGGCGGCACGCTGGTGGGCTTCCGTGAGCGGGATGATCAGGCGTAGTGCGGCAGTGAACGACGCCCCGAAGCCGGCCCCCGTGATGGCTTGCCCAAGGATCATCGTGGCAAGGCTTCCGGCGGAGACGCCGCCGACCATGCAGACAACCCCGAGGACGGATGCATGGATACCGGCGATCATGGCGTATCGCGGATTGACCCTGACCATGGCCAGTCCGACGAGCGTCGAGGTCGCGGGCGCGACGGACCCGGACAGTCCGTTCAGCAGGCCGCTATCGATTCCAAAAACACTTCGCACCAAGCTCGGAGCAACTCCGCCCGAGAGTGCTGAGATCATCCAGATCGCGGCCAGCGCGGGAAGCGCTGCCATGAATTCTGGTCGCGCGTTGAGCGGGACGGCGACACGCGGACCATGCGCCCGCTGGGCGCCACGAACGCGAGTAATCGTCTCGGGCGACATAGCGATGACGCCGATCCCCAGGACCGTCAAGCCTGCCAGGCTGGCAAAGACGATGGTGTTCGCGTGGGTGGTGAGTTGGATTGCGGCGCCGGCCAGCAAGGATCCGGCACTTAGTCCGCCGGTTAGGCCGACGCTGCCGATCGTGGTCCCCAACCCCTTGCGGCTCGCCGGCGAGAGCTCGACGAGCGCTGCGGTGAAGGCAGGTGTGGCCGCGCCGGTGGCGAAGCCGCCGATGATGCGGGCGGCGATCACCCATCCGACGTCGGGCGCGACGAGGAACACGAGATTCGATGCGAGCTGGGCGATGAGGGCACCGATGAGGACGGGGCGGCGGCCGACACGGTCCGACAGCGACCCTACGGCGAGGACTGCGACGAGGAATCCCAGGGCGAACACGGCGAACGCCGACGTGAGAACTGCTGCGGTGAAACCCCATTGGTCCCGGTAGGTCACCAGCAGCGGCATCAGCGCACCGGCCGCGAGATAAAAACTCGTGAACGCGACGGCCGATCCTGCCAACGCCCATCGTCGGTCGAGCCGAGTCCTCAGCCCATGCGGATGGCTCATTCGACGGTCGTCACGATGCCGGTGAAGCGGTTCACAGTGGTTCCTTCGTCGGGCTTCGCGACTGCTGCGGAAGCTCGAACATGACGCTATGTCCAGATTGGCATGGACCTTTAGTCCAATTTCGTGCCAAATGAATGGGCCACTTCCGACGAGCCCGAGCCTGGGGAATATCTGAGACCCACCTGAGTGTCGTTAGGAGAACTATGTAGTTAAGGTAACGTTTTCGGGGTACTCGATATCCCGGGTCTCGTAGCGAAGGAGCGACATGGTGAATTTCGCCCCGTGGGGTCTTCTCACGATCCTCGCTGGGGCGATGGGGTTGTCCTTCGCCACCTGCGTCTTCGTGTATCTCCGACGGTTGGAAAACCGAACTCCTGCGCCAGTTGGCGAAGAAGTCGGCGCCCACAAGGCGATTCTGGCCAAGCTGCGCAACCGCGAACCGATGTCGCAGGATGAATTCGACTACGCGACCGAGCTGGTCACCGACGCGCGCTCACCGCTCGCGTTGGCCATCCCCGCCACCCTCTTCAGCATGGGGTTCTTCTACGTGGTGGGTTGCCTCTACGAGCTGCACGTCTACGGTGGCGACCCGTCCTTCCGAACGTTCGTCGGCGGAATCCCCATGCTGACGTCGATGAACATCGCGGCTCAGCTGCGCAGGGTGGCACGACTGAAGAAGCATCTTCCGCACGTCTCGCTGAAGGCGCCCGAATCGTCGGACGAGCTCGTCAACGCCTAACGGCGTGGACTCGACTCGGACGCGACCGCCGGGTCGCCGTCCTCCCACAGCAGCAGCTGACGAACCGCTGCCCGTGATCCGTACGGCTGGAGCATGCTGCTGGCGGGGCGCGGGCGCACCCTCAGCGGCCACCAGAACCACCGCCCGAGCAGCGCGGCGATCGACGGCGTCATGAACGACCGCACGATCAGTGTGTCGAACAGTAGACCGAGGGCGATCGTCGTCCCGATCTGACCGAGGATCCGCAAGTCGGCGAACACGAAGGACGCCATGGTGGCTGCGAACACCAGGCCGGCGGCGGTCACCACCGAGCCGGAACCGGCCATCGCACGGATGATGCCCGTGTTCAGGCCCGCGTCGATTTCCTCCTTGAACCGCGATATCAGCAGCAGGTTGTAGTCCGAGCCGACGGCCAACAGCAGGATGACGGCCAGGGCCAACACGATCCAGTACAGCTGGATGCCGAGGATGTCCTGCCAGATCAGCACCGAAAGTCCGAACGACGCACCCAATGACAATGCAACCGTGCCCACGATGACGAACGCAGCCACCAGCGAGCGGGTGATGAACATCATGATGAGCATGATCAGGCTTATCGCGGCGATGGCAGCGATCACGAGGTCGTACTTGGCGCCATCCTGAATGTCCTTGTAGGTGGCCGCAGTACCCGCGAGGTAGATCTTGGAGCCCGCAAGAGGCGTGCCCTTGACGGCCTCCTGCGCCGCATGCCGGATGGAGTCGATGTGCGAAATGCCTTCGGGCGTAGCGGGATCACCGTCGTGGGTGATGATCAACTGCGCGGCCTTGCCGTCCGGCGAGAGGAACAGCTTCAGCCCCCGGGCGAACTCGGGGTTGGTGAACGCCTCCGGCGGCAGGTAGAAGGAGTCGTCGGTCTTCGATGCGTCGTACGCCTGGCCAAGGGCGGTGGAGTTCTGCAGTGCCGCCGTCGACTGGTCGTTGATGCCCTTGTTGGTGGCGTAATTCGTCATCGTCAGGTCACGGTTGGTCTGTTGACTGGCGATCTGAGGCGGGATCAACGCGAGCAGTTTCGGTTGCAGCGCATCCAACTTGGCGATGCTCCCCGCGACGTCACCCAGCTGGTCGGTCAGCGCGTCGATGCCGTCGAGTGAGTCGAAGACCGATCGCAGCGCGGCGCAGGACGGGATGTCGAAACAGTGTGGCTCCCAATAGAAGTAACTCCGCAGGGGCCGGAAGAAGTCATCGAAGTCGGCGATCTTGTTGCGCAGGTCCTGGGCTGTGGCAACCGTCTGCGCAAAGGCCTTGGCCTGCTCGTCGGTGACGGCGCTCGACTGTTGTTGCAGCGCATACTGTTGCCGCAGCACGTCGATCGAATTGTCGATCACGCCAACCTGTTTGAGCAGATCGTCGGCACGGGCCTGCTGAAAGGGCAGGTTTTGGATCTGCGCCGAGCTTCCCGCGCTGATCTGAAACGGGATCGACGTGTGATCCAGGGGCGTGCCCAACGGCCGCGTGATGGCCTGCACCTGGGCAATCCCGTCAGTGTGGAACACGGCCTTGGCGACCCGCTCGAGCAGGATCATGTCGGTGGGATTGCGGAGATCGTGGTCGGCTTCAATCACCATCAATTCGGGATTCAGCCGTGCCTGGGAGAAGTGCCGCTCCGCGGCGGCGTAGCCGACGTTGGCCGGGGCACTGGCAGGCATGTAGGGGCGGGCGTCGTAACTCGTCTCATATCCCGGCAGGGCGAGTAGACCGATGAGGGCGATACCGACCGTCGCTACCAGAATGGGTCCTGGCCAGCGCACGATGGCCGTCCCGATGCGTCGCCAGCCCATGGTGTTCATCGGGCGAGCGGGTTCGAAGAGACCGAAATGCCGGCCGATGGAGAGCAAGGCAGGCGCCAAGGTCAGCGCGGCCAGCACGGCGACCAGAACGCCGGCCGCAGCGGGAATCCCCAGGCTCGAAAAGTAGGGGAGCCGAGTGAAGGTCAGACAGAACACCGCGCCGGCGATCGTCAGGCCCGAACCCAAGATGATGTGCGAGGTGCCCCGGTACATCGTGCCGTAGGCCGTTACCCGATCCTGTCCGAGGTGTCGCGCTTCGTGGAAGCGACCCAGGATGAAGATCGCGTAGTCGGTTCCGGCCGCGATGACCAACAACGTCAGCAGGTTGGTCGAGTACGTCGAAAGCTCGATGACTCCGGCGTTCGCCAGCACGGCGACGACTCCGCGGGATGCGGTCAACTCGATCATCACGGTGAAGATGACGAGGAACACCGTGGTGAGACGGCGGTAGATGACGAACAGCATCAGGGCGATCACCCCGAGGGTGATCAGGGTGGTCTTCAGGGTGCCTTGCCTGCCCACCTCGAACTGATCGGTGACCAGGGGCGCGGCGCCGGTGACGTAGGCCTTCACCCCCGGCGGGGGCGGCGAATCGTTCACGATGTTGCGGATGGAATCGACCGACTGATTGGACAGCGACTCGCCCTGGTTGCCGGCGAGGTTCACCTGCAACAAGGCCGCCTTGCCGTCGCTGCTCTGGGAGCCGGCCGCCGTCAGCGGATCCCCCCAGAAATCTTGAACGTGCTCGACGTGCTTGGTGTCCTGGGAGAGCTTCTTCACCAAGCCGTCGTAGTAGTGGTGCGCGTCCGCGCCGAGGGGTTGGTCGCCCTCCAGGACGATCATCGCCGCGCTGTCGGAGTCGTACTGTTGAAACTTCTTGCCGATCTCCTTGCTGGCCTGAAGCGATGGCGCATCCGCGGGGCTCAGCGACACGTTGTGGGCTTCGGCCACCTTCTCCAGCTGCGGCACGAAGACATTCGTGACCACCGCTAGCGCCAGCCAGAACAGCACGACCAGCGCGGAGAGCCGCCGGATCGTGTGCCCGACGCGGTCGGTCCTCGTCTCGGCTTCGGCCTGGTGGGCGCTCATCCGGACTTGTCCAGGCAGAAGGTGTAGGCGTTCAGGGTATTCACCGACCTCTCGTCCTTGACCGCGTCGTCGATCTTGATTCGGCAGCCGATCGAGTTGCCATCGCCCTGGGCGGAGACGTTGACGAATACCGCGGGCTGGGTGGTGGTTGCGTCGTAGGCCCATGGCAGCGTCACGTCGTCGGCGCGCTGCGGTTGGGCATTGACGTCCAGATAGCTGATGGTCGCCACGGTCCCCGGCGGGCCGAAGACCTCCAAGACCACGTGCTTCGGGTTGAAGGGCACGATTTCGTTCGCGCCGGCGCTCGGGGTCGACGTCACGTCGTGCGAGGCGAAGATGCCGTGCAGGCGATACACCGCGAAACCCGCCACCGCGACGACCAGGACCGCGACGAGCAGCATCCACCGGCGCTTTAGTGAGGCGCTGAGCGAAAACTGCTGCATCCGTGACCCTTTCGGCGACAGGGACGCGCGCGCGGACGGTGAGAGATCTCCCCCGACGGGCGGTCCTTAGATCAACTAGGTTGACAGTACGATATGACAACTGACGCCACAACGACTACTCCACGGCATCGCGCCGGGCGAGTCTGGCAATGAACGGGGTTCGCCGCGGTCGTCATTGTTCGACGAGTTTTCGCCCGTCGGTAATCGGCATCTCCGCAGTTCAGCGCGGTCGTTTAACGGGCTTGCGACCCATTTCGCGGCCGCCATTCAATAGCAGATCACGATCAGATCTCGGAAAGATTACTGTTTGTGCGCTGTGAGCTCGTAAAGTGCTCTCTCGTGGGCAGGCATCAGTTAGCCAGGAGTCGGCGGAAACCGCCGGTGCTCCTCGCGGGGATCGTTGCCTCGTTTGCCGTCCTCGCCGCGGCAGGTGGCAGCGCCTACCCGGTGGCCGTCGAGGAGCAGCCGAAGCCGGTCGTACAGACCGTGTCGACCTGCTGCATGGAGGTCGTCGCGGCGTCGAACGCGGGGTATTCGTCGCGGCCGGCCGCCATGGCACTGTTCTCCTCCGCCCCGCCCGCGCAGATGGCGGCCGCGCCGGAAGCGGCATCGCGGTGGCGGGTCATCGACCGCGCCCTTCCGATCGGCATCGCCCCGGAACGCGGTCTGCAGATAGCCACGATCTTCCTGGAGCGCAGCATCAGCGTGCGGTTCCCCGAGATCCACGAGATCGGCGGCGTTCGCCCCGATGCGCTCAGGTGGCATCCGGAGGGCCTGGCGCTGGACGTGATGGTTCCCAACCCGGGCTCGCCGGAGGGCATCGCACTCGGCAACAAGATCGTCGCGTACGCGCTGGAGAATGCGGCCCGGTTCCGATTGCAGGACGCGATCTGGCGTGGCATCTACTACACGCCGAGCGGTCCGCAGAGTTCGGGTGCCGGCCACTTCGACCACGTCCATCTCACGACGCTCGGTGGGGGTTATCCCACCGGTGATGAGATCTACTACCGCTGACCCGTATCAGCGCTTCTTGCGGATGGCGTCCTCGGTGGCCGACGTGTTGTCCGCCTTGGTGCGCTTTTCGGCGCGTTTCTCCTTGAGCGACTTGCCGGCCTTCTTGGACATGGCCGATCTGGGGGACTTGTCAGACATCGTTGGCCCTTTGAATTGGGGGGCCTGAGTGGTCCCGATTCCCCGACCATACGCGTGCACTGCGCCCGTTGGCGTGCGCGACGTTGAGAATCATTCCGCGCCAATGGGTTTTGCCCACTGTCGAGGGAGCGCGCTGCGCAGGGTGGCCACGGGCATAGGGTAGGAGTCGTCTCGCTGCGGTTTGCGGCACTACACGGCTGGGCAGGTACGGGCATGGCGGAAGTCACCGCAGAAGATGCCGACGCAGCTGATCTGCGGGCCGGTATCGACGCCCTGGCCGGTCTGCTGGCAGGCAGCCTGGGCCTGCCCGAGCTGCTGACGCAGGTGGCGGCGTTCACCTGCCGCGCGATTCCTGGGGCCGACGGCGCCGCCGTGACGATGCTGCGGGTCGACACGACGGACACCACCGTGGCGGCCCTGGCGGCCAGTGCACCGTTCGTCGCCGCCATCGACGAGATTCAGTACGTGACCCTCGACGAGGGTCCGGGTGTCACCGCGGTGCGGGAAAGACGCGCGGTGCGTTCGGGCTCGCTGGGTGGGGAGAAGATGTGGCCGAGGTTCGGCCCCCGCGTCGGCAGGATGGGCGTGCACAGCGCACTCGCGTTGCCGCTGCTGTTGCCGGATCGCGTCGTCGGGGCGATCAGCGTGTACGCCCGCGAGAAGGACGTCTTCGATCAGCACGCGGAGGAACTGGGCGACCTGTTCGCCCGACCGGCGGCCGCCGCGGTCCACAATGCCCAGGTCCTCACCGAGGCGCTCACCCTGAACGTCCAGCTGCGGAGCGCGTTGTCATCGCGCCCCGTGATCGACCAAGCCATCGGGATCATCCGCGCCCGAACGGGCCGCAGCGCCGAGGAGGCATTCGTCCAGTTGCAGGCGATGAGCCAGAGTGAACACCGTAAGCTGACCGATGTCGCCGTACTCGTCGTCGACGAGGCTGTGCGTCGCGCGCAGGCTCGAAACAGGGCGCCGTGAGAACCTTCCGCAGGCCATCTAGCTGTGCGAATGGTCGGCGTCGGGCATCTTGAGGCGGGCTCGAGTGGTAAAGTCGAGGGCGTTGGGAACCCAACCAGTCCGGGATTGAGACAGCTGTCCGCCGCTGTTCTCTCCGAGCAACCGCTCACGCCGGGCACTTCGGTGAAATCCTCCAGTAGGGACCACCTTGAACGCTCCATACCGTTTTCCGTCCTTCGCTGGCCGCGTCGCGCCCGAACGCAGTTCCACTCCGAGCTTCGGCATCCTCACGACCTTTCCGCCGACGCCCTGCGGGCTCGCGACGTTCAGCGCCGGGTTGTCGCAGGGCTTGTCCGCCAAGGGGTCTGACGTCAGCATCGTGCGGGTCGCCGACGGGTTGGAGTCACCGAACCCCATGGTCAGGGGACAGCTCGTCAACGGGTCCGCCGCGTCGGTCGCCGAATGCATCGACTTCCTCAATCAGCGCGACGTCGCCGTGATTCAGCACGAGTTCGGCACTTACGGCGATGACGACGAGGTGCTGCACATCGTGGACGGCCTGCGCGTCCCAACCATCGTCGTCGCACACGAAATCCCCAAAAGCCCTACTGCACGCCAACGTTCAATACTCGAGGCCATGGTGGCCGGCGTCGACCGGGTGGTCGCCCTGTCCGAAGCCGCCGCCGAGCGATTGCGCAACGAATACTCCGTCGACCGTCACAAGGTCACGATGATCGCGCGAGGAGCGACGCTTCCGACGGTGGCCCCACTCAAGCGTGCCGGCCGCCCGACCCTGTTGTCGTGGGGTCTCATGCGGCCGGGCAAGGGCGTCGAGCGGGTCATCGATGCGATGGTTTCGCTAAAGGAACTCCGTGGGCAGCCGCGTTATCTCGTTGCCGGCCAAACGCATCCGAAGGTGCTGGCTTCCGACGGCGAGGCCTACCGTGAGGAGTGCGTCGAGCACGCCAAGCGTCGTGGGGTCTCGACCTCGGTCGTCTTCGAACCAGCCTTCCGCAGCACGGCCGGATTGTCGGCTCTCATCCAGACGTCCGCGGTGGTCGTATTGCCCTATGACTCCACCGATCAGGCCAACTCCGGCGTGCTGGTCGACGCCATCGCGGCAGGTCGGCCGGTCGTTGCGACCGCCTTCCCGCACGCGGTCGAGCTTCTCGGCAGCGGAGCAGGCGTCGTCGTCGAGCACGGCGATGCCGATGCCCTTGCATTCGCCCTGCGGCGAATGCTGACCGATCCGCGGCTGACCGGCGACATGGCCGCGGAGGCACGCCGATTGGCGCCGACGATGGGCTGGCCCATCACCGCAGGCGCCTATCTGACTCTGGCTCGCCAGATACTCGTCGAGCGGGCGGCGCTGGTCTGACGTAACTTTCGGCGATGGCCGATCGCGTACGTTCTAGCTACCGAGTCGGCATCCCGGCTTCGGGGATGACCATGCCTCGGGAGGGCCAAGTGAGCGGACTCAGTCTCGGCATCATTGCCGTCACTCACAAGGAGAACGAGCACCGGCTGCCGATACATCCCGAGCACCTCGACCGCATCGACAAGAGCGTCATCGGCCAGATCTACCTCGAACGCGGCTACGGCGAATACTTCGGGATCTCCGACAAGAAGCTGTCGCGGTCGGTGGCGGGGTTGCGGTCGCGCGAAGAGCTGATCGCCGAGTGCGACGTCATCCTGCTCGCCAAGCCGGACGCCGACGACCTCGCCGAGCTTCGCGACGGACAGGTGCTGTGGGGTTGGCCGCACTGCGTGCAGGACGCGGAGTTGACGCAGCAGGCGATCGACCGCCGCCTGACGTTGATCGCCTTCGAGGCGATGAACCTCTGGCGCAAGGACGGCTCCTTCAAACTGCACGTGTTCCACAAGAACAACGAGATGGCAGGCTACTGCTCCGTCCTCCATGCGTTGGAGATCATCGGATCGACCGGTACCTACGGACGTCGCCTGCGCGCCGCGGTGATCGGCTTCGGCGCCACTGCCCGCGGGGCGGTGACGGCGCTGGCCGCCATCGGGGTGCATGACATCGACATCCTGACCAATCGCAACGTCTCCGAGGTGGCGTCGCCGATTCACTCCGCGGAGATCGTCCAGTTCGAATCAGAAAAGGACGGTGCGAGTTTCGCGCTCACCGACGACGGCAGAGTCCCGCTGGCCGGATATCTGGCTGAGCACGACATCATCGTGAACTGCGTGCTGCAGGATCCCAACGCACCGCTGATCTTCCTGGACGAGGCCGACCTCGAGACCTTCCGGTCGGGGAGCCTGTTCATCGACGTATCCTGCGACGCCGGGATGGGTTTCAGCTGGGCGGTGCCCACGACCTTCGACGACCCGACGTTCACCGTCGGCAACAACATGACCTACTACGCCGTCGACCACAGCCCGTCCTACCTGTGGAACGCTGCCACCTGGGAGATCAGCGAGGCGTTGATCCCTTATCTGCCAACGATTCTGGGCGGGCCAGAAGAGTGGGACGACGACGAGACGGTGCGCCGCGCGATCGAGATCCGCGACGGGCACATCGAGAATCCCGACATCCTGGCGTTCCAGGACCGTGCGCCGGAGTACCCGCATCCGCGTAAGGACCCTCACTGACCTGCGATGGCGTACCGTCACGGGTATCGAGCCGCCCGGTTTCTCCGGGTCAACATGCTCGACTGAAAAGGACATCACGATGGTTTCGCCCACGAAGATCCGTTCCCCCTACGAGAACCGCCTCGATTTGATCAGGACGACGATCACGGCTCATTCCAAGCTCGACGACGACGTGGCGGGGGAACTGGCCGTTGAGGTTCTCAGTGCGCTGAACTCGATTCCTGCTCAGAGGGTGCGCTGACCAAGGCTCCAACGTCCTCGGCTGAGGTGATGTAACTTCAATCGACACAGCGACGAGGGGTGCTGCGCCGAGGAGTAGACGGT
>NZ_JAVRQA010000285.1:0-4558 GCF_032161845.1 Mycobacterium sp. | reverse complement strand
CACCGCAGCGATGTTCGCCTCGATGGAGCTGCGGTAGTCACCGCACAGCACGTCGATGTGACTGGGCATGTGCTGGAGGTGGCCGGCGTCGGGGACCAGGTCGCGCAACAGGTTCGCCGCAGGCAGTGCCTCCTCCGGGTGCGCGGACATCTCCATTGCGTGGAGGTAGAGGTGCAGGGCGCCGGGGTGGCATCGCCCCTCCTCGCTTGCCAACACGTCGTCGAGGATTCGCTTGGCCTCGAGCACGCGCGACCCCGCTGCGGGCTCACCGGTTCTGGTGTCCCACAACGCCCACGCCGAGACGTTCAGCAACGCGTCGGCAGCGAGGACCTGGACGTCCACGTCGTCCGGGTAGGTCGTGGCAAGCCCGACCATGGCGCCGGCGTAGCGCGCGTGACCGGCGGCCAGGTCATCGGCGGGGAAGCGGTTCGCGAGCGCTTCGATCAAGCCCAGCTCTACGTCGGATGCCCGCCCGTTGCGCGCCAACTCGAGCTCACTTCCCGCCCTGGCCAGTGAGGCGGTCAGGTCGGTGGGATCGAATGCCTCCCACGCCTTGTTGTAGTTCGGCCCGACCGCGTAGGCGATGCCCCACCGGGCGATGGCGAGTTCGGGATCGTGGGTCAACGCCCGTTCGAAGCATTGGATCGACTCTTCGTGGTTGAACGCGTACGCCCAGACCATGCCGCGGTCGAACCACAGCCGTGCCTGGGCGGACGGCGTCTCAATCGACCGGTGATAGGACCCGAGGTCGTAATACGGCTCCGCCTGACTTTGCTCCGACGCGGTAACGGTCATGACTGGCAGGATAATTCGTCCATGCCTTGGGAGCGAGCACTGCGATCACCGCGAGCACGAGTCCGGTCGCACCCCAGATGGCCAGGGTGATGATCGGTGTCGTGGCGCTGTTGCCGCCGAAGTATTCGATGCTGCGCAGCAGCGCAACGCCCGACCCCTGCGGGACGATCTGGTTGAACGTCGTATAGAAACCCGAGAGCAATGGCAGCCCGACCGGACCCGCGGCCGCCGCGTTGCCGACGATGATCAGGAACAGGGTCACCACTGCCGAGGCGACGGTGCCGAAGGCGGCCGCGACGCCGGTGACGGCTCCCGCGACACCGATGGCATATAGCCACAACGCGCCGAAGACCTGCCACGTGTGTGTGGTGAGCGCACCGAGGACCCCGTCGACGTACAGCGTCACCGCACCCGCCAACAGCGCGGAGTACGCCGCGAGGCTCAGGGTGCGAAGCGCCAGCGTCGACAACCTGCGGACGCTGCCCATCATCAGGCCGAACACCGCGGCGCCCATGGTCGCGCCGATGGACAGGAAGATGATGGCGTAGAACTCGACGGTGCCTTGCGGGTCGGCGCTCGACGTCGGCGCGACGTCCTCGACGCTCGGCGTCAGTCCCGCCTTGGTCGCGATGGCGCGGCCGACGGTCTCCGAGGCGTTGGCGACGCTGCGCCCACCGCCGCCGGCGACGTAGATCTTGAGCTCACCGGTCTGCCCGACGACGAAGGCGGCGTCGGTCTTTCGGTCGTAGACCTGCGCGCGGGCGGCGACCGCGTCGGCCACCTGCGTCACCTCGAGGTTGTCCTGGCCGCGGATTGCGTCGACCACTTGCTGCGGGCCTGCGACGGCCACGTCGAGGTGATGCAGGGTCGGCTTCGCGAATGCGCCGGAATAGCTCGCGATCATGGCGACGACGAAGACGGTGAGGGCCGCCATCGCCATCACCATCTTGCGGACGTCGGTGCGTGAGACGCGCCGGTTGGCGACGGTGAGATGCGGAACGTGATGCTCGTGTGGAGCTTCGTGCTTGCCCATGTTGGGTCCCTTCCTAACGGGGTTGATGAGTGTCGACGGGGAGGCCCAGCAGCGCATCGACGGTGTCGAGCGCGGCGGTCACCCGGCCACGGAGGTCGGTCGCGTCCGGGTCTTCCATCCAGGACCGGAGCACCTCCTGGAACCCGCCGACGAGGAAGCGGCTGACGGATTCCGGTGCGATGTCGGCAATCGGGCCGACGACGTGCATGCCCTGCGCGGCGATCTCCTCGCAGGCCGGCAGGAGTTCGGCGCGAAATGCCGTGACCACGCGTTGGGTCACGGCGCTGGGCACCACGTTGCGATACATCGTCCGGTGCTCGGCGGCGAAGGCGAAGAGGCCCACGATCCGCGACCGGGCGTCGCCGTGGATGTTCGCGACGGCGGCGGAGAACGCCACGGCGAATGCCGTCGCGACGGCGTCGTCGCGATCGGTGAAGTGCCGGTAGAAGACCTGCCTGCTGACACCCGCGCGCGCCACTAGATCCCCGACGGTGATCTCGTCGACGGATCGCTCGTGCGCCAGCGCGAACGCGGCGTCGCGCAACAGGGTGCGGACGCGTTCTGCACGCGGATCGGCGCTGTGGGTGCGGGTGGGCATGATGCCTAGCGTAGTGGACTTCGTAGACAGTTGACTACGAACTATTGGGTTAGTTGAGACACCTGCCGAGGCCCGTGTGATGGGCGTCTCGCGAGGTCAGACGATGTGAAGCACGGCGGTCGCCACGGCCAGGATCAGCCCGATGACGGCAGGCACCGACTGACCGGCGCCGTCCGTGGCCCGCACGTGGCTCGCGACCGCCCCGACCGAGAGCAGGGCGAGCCCGACCGCCGCAGCGATACCGAGCGGTGTCCACGCCAGGCCGGCGAGCACCCCGACGACGCCGGCGAGTTCGAGCAGGCCGATCACCCGCCAGAGCGTTGCCGAGATCCCGAGATGGTCGCGGATGGCGAGCGATTGCCGGACACCCAGGACCTTGATCGAGCCGGCGAAGACGAAGAGGGCGGCCAACAGGGATGTCGTTACTACCGTCGCGGTGGCCATGATGGAACCACGCTAGAGGCGAGACGAGGAGCGGAGGCGGAAATGATCCGATGCGTGAGGCTGTGGACGGGGCAGGAGGGCTCGTCGCACGTCGAGATCGGCCGGATCGGTACTCGAACCGGGCGCAATGACGACTTGGTGTCGGCGACGATGTCGGCCACGCACGTCACCGTCGAGGAGACGGCGGGCGGCGGCACGCTGGCGTGGCACACCGCACCGGTCCGCCAACTCGTCGTGACCCTCGCTGGCACGCTCGTCTTCTCCACCCGCGACGGCGAAGAGTTCACCCTGCATCCCGGCGACGTCCTACTCGCCGAGGACACCGATGGCAGTGGCCATCAGTGGCGGCTGGAGGGCACCGATCCATGGCGGCGGATGTACGTGGTGCTGGCGCCTGCTGCCGAGATCCCGTTCGTCCGCGACTGAGGAACTCAGTGGCCGGCGACGACGTCCGCCTCGTCGACCACGACGGGATCCTTGGCGCCGGGCAGGAACCAATACAAAAGGCACACCAGGCCGAAGAACAGATAGCCAAGTGCCACAGTGGGATTCGCCGCCCATTCGACCTGCGGCGCATGGATGAGACCGATGAACGACAGCGCCGCACCGACCACCGACGCGATCGCCGCGTACAGGAACTTCTTTTCAAGGACGAAGGTGACCATGGTGCCAAGGATCAGGCCGACGAGCACGGCGCCCTCACCGAGGGTCTGCAGTCCCTCGTAGACCACGCCCGCGCCGTTCAGTTTGTCCATCCCGACCCCGGTCGCCGAGGTGCCCGCGGCGTTCAGCGCGTTGTCGACCAGGCCGCTGGCCCATTGCGCGAGGTTGGGAAGGATCGCCGCGACCACTGCGACCGCGTGCAGGCGCGGCACCGCCTGGAATGCCTGGGCACCGATCAGCAGACCGATGTACAGCAGAATCGGCACGATGGCGGGAACGGGTAACAACGCGTTGAGAACCCCGAAAAGCCCAAGGAAACAGAAGATTCCGACGACGACGCCACTCCCAAGCGAGTAGCCGGCGCGTCCACCGGCGTCCTTCCAGCCGGGGTGCCCGATGTACACCGCCGGCGGGAACGGCGATCCGAACGCCGAACCGATGCACGCACCGGCGCCGTCGGCCAGCAGCACGCTGCGCAGGTTGTAGTTGTCACCGGCGGCGGCAGCACTCTCCACGTTGCTCATCGCTTCGGTGAAGTTGTAGACGCCCAACGGTATTGCGGTGCCCAGAAGGGGAGCCAGATGAGCGAGCCCGGAGAAGAGCATGTCGACGCGCAGATGCGGAACGCCGATCGCGATGTCGGACACGGCCTGGCTGACGTCGGGTGCCGACATGTAGCCGCCGATCCAACCGATCGCCGTCCCGACGAGGAGCGCGGCCAGTCCGACGGGGATGCCGAACGGCAGCTTCACGTCGGTGAAGAACCCGATCAGAATGATCGCCATCACCGGAAGGCCGATCCACGCGGCCTCCCACATCTGCGCGGCGGGCCGCATGGAGATGAACGTGATCGAGATGCCCGCCAGCGTGCCGAGCATCGCGGCGCGAGGCGTCAGCTTGCGGATGTAGGGCCCCACGAACGCGCCGATCATCACGATGATGCCGATCATGAACGCCCATGCCAGGCCCGCCTGCCAGGCCTGCATCGCATCCTTGGTGTTCAGGTACACCGGCAGCATGACCAC
>NZ_JAVRQA010000284.1:0-3355 GCF_032161845.1 Mycobacterium sp. | reverse complement strand
AAGTCGCATCGCGGGCGAGCGCGCTTCATCGATCTTGTGCAAGTAGTTCAAGTGTTCAATCCCGACTGATGGGGGCGGCCACCGAACCGCGGCCGGACGCTTCTATCACGGGACGGTAACGAAAACGCCAGGGGGCAGCAACTTCCCTCAGGTGCGGAAACCGTAGATCCGGGCCGCGTTCTCGGCGGTTTCGCTAGCGATGTCGGCTGCGGGACGGCCTACGACCTCGGACAACGCTCGAACCGTGTAGGGGAGACAGTACGACTCATTCGGTGCCCCTCGGTACGGATGTGGAGTCAGGAAAGGCGCGTCGGTCTCGACGAGAAGCTGATCGGGCGGAATAAGCCGGGCCGCCTCACGCAGGGCCGATGCGTTCTTGAAGCTGACGGTCCCCGACAGGCTGAGCAGCCAACCCGCGTCGATGCAGACCCGCGCCATCTCCGGACCCGATGAAAAGCAGTGAAAGATCACGGTGTCGGGGGCACCCTCGCCGGCAAGCACGTCGAGAACCTCGGCATCGGCGTCGCGATTGTGGATCATGAGCGGCTTGCCGGTGCGTTTCGCAAGGTCGATGTGCCAGGCGAACGCCTCCCGCTGACGCGCTGGATCGGCACAGCCGTCGAGCTTTCCGGGCCAATACATGTCCATGCCGGTCTCGCCGATCGCGACGACCCTGGGGTGGGCCGCCAGTTGCTCGATCTCGGCGCGTGCGTCGTCGGTGAGCGCGTCGGCCCGCGTCGGGTGCAGCGCCACGGCGGCGTAGACCCTGGAATCCCAGTCCGCCGCCCTGACGGCCCAGCGCGCCGCGTCGAGATCGTCGGCGATGGTGACGACGGACCGGACTCCGACCGCCTCTGCTCTGTCGAGGATGGCGTGGACGTCGTCGGCGTCGGATGCGCCGCAGGCATCGAGGTGGGTGTGTGCGTCGACCAACGGAGCCAGGGGCTCGGGGGCGGGCGGCGGCTCCCGTTTCGAACTCACCGCCACACTTTAAGGTGAAGTCCAAATGAGAGAGCCGTACTACATCACGACCGCCATCGACTATCCGAACGGCGCACCGCACATCGGGCACGCCTACGAGAAGACTGCGACCGACGCGATCGCCCGCTTCAAGCGGCTCGACGGGTTCGACGTCCTGTTCCTCACGGGGACCGACGTGCACGGCCTCAAGATGGCTCAGACGGCCGAAGCCGAGGGCATTCCCACCGCGGACCTCGCGCTGCGCAACTCCGACGTGTTCCAAGGCCTACAGGAGCAGCTCAACGTCTCGTTCGACCGGTTCATCCGAACCACGGACGAGGATCACGTGGAGGCGTCCATCGCCATCTGGAACGCCATGAATGCGTCGGGTGACATCTACCTGGACTCGTACGCGGGCTGGTACTCGGTCCGCGACGAACGCTTCTTCGCCGACGACGAACTCGAGGAGCGCGCCGACGGCATCCGCTACTCCATCGAGACGGGCACCCCGGTGACGTGGACCGAGGAGCAGACCTACTTCTTCAAGCTGTCGGCCTACGCCGATCGGCTGCTGGCCCACTACGAGGCACACCCCGAGTTCATCGGACCCGACGTGCGACGCAACGAGGTCGTCAGCTTCGTGTCGGGGGGGCTGCGCGACCTGTCGATCTCACGCACGACGTTCGACTGGGGCGTCCAGGTTCCCGGACACCCGGACCACGTGATGTACGTCTGGGTGGACGCACTGACGAACTACCTGACGGGCGCGGGCTATCCCGACATCGCGTCCGAGGCGTTCCGCAAGTACTGGCCAGCCGACATGCACGTCATCGGCAAGGACATCATCCGCTTCCACACCGTCTACTGGCCCGCGTTCCTGATGTCGGCGGGCATCGAACTTCCGCGCCGCGTCTTCGCCCACGGCTTCATCAACGTCAAGGGCGAGAAGATGAGCAAGTCGGTGGGCAACGTGGTCGACCCGGTCGATCTCATCGATACCTACGGCGTCGACCAGGTGCGCTACTTCCTTCTGCGGGAGGTGCCGTTCGGCCAGGACGGCAACTTCAGCGAGGAGGCGCTGATCGGCAGGATCAACACCGATCTCGCCAACGAACTGGGCAACCTCGCGCAGCGATCCCTGTCGATGGTCAACAAGAACCTGAACGGAGTTGCACCGCAGCCAGGAAAGTACACCGATGCGGACCGCGAGCTGCTAACCCTCGCCGACGAGCTACTCCCCACTGTGCGAGCGCATTTCGACGTGCCATCGATGAACAACGCCCTGGAGGCCATCTGGCTGATGCTCGGCGCGGCGAACCGGTACTTCTCTGCACAGGAGCCGTGGGTACTGCGCAAGTCCGACACTCCCGAGGACCAGGACCGCTTCCGGACCGTGCTGTACACGACGCTCGAGGTGGTCCGCATCGCGGCGCTGCTGGTGCAACCGGCGATGCCGGCCTCCGCGGCCAAGCTGCTCGACCTGCTCGGGCAGCCCGCCGATCAGCGCGACTTCGCCGCGATCGCGACGCGACTGGCACCGGGCACCCCGCTGCCGACGCCGGTTGGGGTGTTTCCGCGCTACGTCTTGGAATCCGAATAGGGTTACAGCGCAGCAACTCTCAACAGAAGCTCAGCGGTCTCGTGCGGTTCGGTGAGCATCAGGTCGTGACCGGTGTCGATGTCCCACAACCGGCCTTCACTGACGGCCTTGATGCGCTCGACGTCGCGGATGGCCAGTGATGCGGTGCAGCAGATGTGAGTCTGCGGAATCGCCCACAGCTCAGCCTCGTTGGTCAGCCGCAACGGTTGCGTCGTCGTCTTCCACGGATGTGGCGTCAGGCGCTCGACCACCCAGGCGACGTCGTCGGGATCCGTAACGCCGAGGAAGCGGGCCAACGCGGCGGACGGGGGCATGATGAGCTCCACGCCGTCGACGGTGAAGATCCTCTCGCGTTGGGCGTCGACGAACGGCTTCGAATGCGTCGCAAGTGATTCGCCGTTGGCAGGTGTTGCGGAATCGAGGTACACGAGGTGTCCGACGCGATCGATTGCGCGGTCCGCGGCGCCGGTGATGACCATCCCGCCGTAGCTGTGGCCGACCAGGATGACCTCCTTCAGATCCTCGTACGTCAACAGGTTGACGACGTCGGTGACATGGGTGTCGAGGTCCGTGTCGGGGGTCAACAGATGGGCGCGGTCCGCGAGGCCCGTCAGCGATGGCGCATACACGTCGTGGCCCGCCTCGCGCAGGAGGGGCGCGACGCGTTGGTAGCACCAGCCGCCGTGGCCGCCGCCGTGGATCAGGACGAAGGTTCGCTTGCTCATAATCCGCTCTCGAGTGACGTGCACCACATTCGACCACGCCGTGTCACACTTCGGCTGTCCGAGGTGTCTT
>NZ_JAVRQA010000283.1:0-8941 GCF_032161845.1 Mycobacterium sp. | reverse complement strand
AGCGATCCCGATTCGTTGGTCGAAGCGTTCGACGGCGTGGACGTCGTCTACTACCTAGTTCACTCGATGGGCACGTCATCCGACTTCGTCCGCGCAGAGGAGGAGTCGGCGCACAACGTCGCCGCCGCAGCCGAAAAGGCCGGAGTGCGCCGCATCGTCTACCTATCGGGCCTGCACCCGACGGGCGAACTGTCCCGGCACCTGCGATCGCGGAACACCGTCGGCGAAATCCTGATGGCCTCGAGCGTCGAGACCGTGGTGCTGCAGGCGGGCATCGTCGTCGGCTCGGGTTCCGCGTCGTTCGAGATGATCCGGCATCTCACCGACCGCCTTCCCGTGATGACCACCCCCAAGTGGGTCCGCAACAAGATCCAGCCCATCTTCATCGACGACGTGCTGCACTATCTGGTCGAGGCCGCCGACGCACCGTTGCCAGAGTCACGCACCTTCGATGTCGGGTGTCCCGACGTGTTGGAGTACGGGGACGCCATGCAGATCTACGCGGAAGAGGCCGGGCTGCGCAGACGGGTCATCGTGGCGCTGCCGCTTCTGACGCCGAGCATCGCCAGCTGGTGGGTCGGGCTGGTGACACCGATTCCGTCTGGGCTGGCACGTCCGCTCGTCGAGTCGCTCGAACATGACGCGGTGATGTCCGAACACGACATCGACGCCGTCATCCCGCCGCCAGCCGGAGGGCTGACGAACTACCGGGACTCGGTGAAGAAGGCGCTAGCGCAGGATGGCACGGCAGGCACCGGTCGCCGTCACCTAATTCGCTTCAGTTCGGCTGTGCCCCAGTAACTTTCAAGGTCGACGCAGTGCCGAGGCGTTGTCGTTGTCGGTCGAGAGGCCCGTCCGCGCCGCATTGGCCAGCATGTGCTCGATGACGTTCTTGCCGAGGGCCGACTCGCTGGGCAATTCGATCGGATACTCCCCGTCGAAGCAAGCCGAGCACAAGCGCGAGGCAGGTTGTTCGGTCGCCGCGATCATGCCGTGGTGCGAGATGTAGCTGAGGGTGTCGGCGCCGATCGCGCGACGGACCGCGTCCAGCATCTCGGTCTCGTTGGCGCCCGCGTTGGACGCGTTGGCGATCAGCTCGGCGGGCGTGGCGAAGTCGATGCCGTAGAAGCACGGCCACTTCACCGGCGGTGACGCGATGCGCACGTGGACCTCGAGGGCGCCGGCCTCCCTGAGCATCCGGATCAGCGCACGCTGGGTGTTGCCGCGCACGATCGAGTCGTCGACCACGATGAGGCGCTTGCCGCGAATGACTTCCTTGAGCGGGTTCAGCTTGAGCCGGATACCCAGCTGGCGAATGGTCTGCGACGGCTGGATGAACGTGCGGCCGACGTAGGCGTTCTTCATCAAGCCCTGGCCGTAGGGGATGCCAGACTCCTGCGCATACCCGACCGCTGCCGGGATGCCGGATTCGGGGACGCCGATCACCAGGTCACCGTCGACGGGACTCTCACGAGCGAGGCGCTTGCCGATGTCCACCCGGGTGGCGTGCACGGACCTGCCGGCAATGGTGCTGTCCGGCCGGGCCAGGTAGACGTATTCGAACACGCAACCCTTGGGCGTCGGGTTCGCGAAGCGGGTGGAGCGCACGCCGTCGGCATCGATCGCCAGCAGTTCGCCGGGCTCGATGTCGCGGACGAAGGCGGCACCGACGATGTCGAGCGCGGCAGTCTCCGAGGCCACCACCCAGCCGCGGTCCAGCCGGCCAAGCGACAGCGGCCGCACCCCGTGCGGATCGCGCGCGGCGTAGAGCGTGTTCTCGTCCATGAACGTCAAACAGAAGGCGCCGCGAACCGTCGGGAGCAATTCCAGCGCCGCCTGTTCCAGCGTGGCGTCGGCGGCACCATGTGCCAGCAACGCGCCGAGGATGTCGGAGTCCGTGGTGGCCGCGGCAGCGCCACGCGTGTCGATCAGCCCTGCTTCACGGGCGCGGGCCGCGAGTTCGGTGGTGTTCACCAAGTTTCCGTTGTGGCCGAGCGCGACACCCGTACCCGCGGCGGTGTTCCTGAACACCGGCTGGGCGTTCTCCCACGTGGTGGAGCCGGTGGTGGAGTAGCGGCAGTGGCCGACGGCGACGTGGCCCTCCATCGCGGCGAGCGTCTGCTCGTCGAACACCTGGCTGACGAGGCCGAGATCCTTGAATACCAGCACCTGTGAGCCGTCGGCGACTGCGATGCCCGCCGCCTCCTGGCCCCTGTGCTGCAGGGCATACAGGCCGTAGTACGTGAGCTTCGCCACGTCCTCGCCGGGGGCCCAGACACCAAAGACGCCACATTCTTCTTTGGGTTCGTCCGATGAGCCGCTTGCGCGAAGAGTGTCGGTGGTGTCCGTCTGCTCGATCTGCTCGGCGGTCACGATCAGTCTGCTCCCTGGGGGCTGTGGGTGACGTTGGTCAGTCTACGGTCAACACCGGTCGAAGGTGGAATCGAAGTGCGGTGTCGCCAAACGTTTCAACAACGAGGACGGCCCGCGCATTTCTCGTAAGGGAGGTGGGACCGCGTGCAGAGCGCCACGGTCGAGGTCGTAGCGGTGGACGACGAGCCAGGGGCATGGCGCCTCGGCACCCGGATCGGCTTCCGGTTCTGTGTCGTCTACCTCGGACTGTTCTGCCTGACGTTCGCGCAGATCACCTTCGCCTTCGCGGGCGTACTGGCGCGGTGGCTGCCGGACGGCGCCGTCATCTGGCAGATGGTCGCCCTCGAACCGATCACCGGCTGGGTCGGTCGCACGGTGCTTGGCGTCGATGCGGTTCTGCAGCCGAGTACCGGCAGCGGCGACCAGGCGGCGATCTGGGTCTACGTCTTCAGTCTTCTGGCGGCGGCTGCAGTCGCCACCGTCGTGTGGTCGGTGTTGGACCGCCGGCGACTGCGCTACCCGACGTTGACGACGTGGTTCACGGTGTTCCTTCGCCTCTGCCTTGGCGGTCAGATGCTCTTCTACGGCTTCGCGAAACTGATCCCGACGCAGATGCCGTCGCCGCCGCTGGCGTCGCTGGTCGAGCCGTTCGGAAATTTGAGCCCGATGGCGGTGTTGTGGCTGCAGGTCGGCACCTCACATCCCTATGAAATGGCCCTTGGCGCCGCCGAGGTCGCCGCCGGGGTGCTGTTGTTCATCCCAAGGACGGCCACCCTGGGCGCGCTGGTGAGCCTCGCGGCCACCGGACAGATCTTCCTGCTCAACATGACCTACGGCGTGCCCGTGAAGATCTTGTCGTTCCACCTGGTCCTGATCAGCGCACTACTGTTGGCGCCCAAGGCAAGACGTCTCGTCGACGTCCTGGTGCTCGGCCACGGGGTCGGTCCCGAGGAGCGGCCCGCGTTGTTCGCCTCGGGGCGGCGCAATCGGATCGCGGCGATCGCCCAGATCGTCCTATGCGCCTGGGTGCTGATCGGAGGTCTGGCACTCAACCTGCAGGCCTGGAAGGAATACGGCGACGGGAGGCCGAAGCCGGATCTGTACGGCATCTGGCAGGTCACCGACTTCTCCATCGACGGACGTCCGCTGCCGCCACTCATGAGCGACGACACCCGTTGGCAGAGACTGATTTTCGATCGGCCAGAGGTAGTGACCTACCAGCTGATGAACAACGACCTGGTCGACGTCGCCGCCAGCCAGACCGGCGACACCCTGGCGTTGCCAGACGTCGAAGGCACGTTCGCCGTCACCCGGACTGGCGACCACCTGCACCTCGACGGCCGGTTGAAGGACAGTCGCGTGGCGATCACCCTGGAACGCCAGCCACTGGACGACTTCACCCTGCGGAACCGTGGCTTTCACTGGGTGCAGGAGGCGCCGTATTTCGGTTAGCGAGGATCGAGGGAGACGATCGGGAGCCAGTCGGCGACCTCCCTTGCGCGCGACCCGGACGACTGCACCATCCCACCCGCGACGCCATCGGCCATCGTCAGCAATCCGGTGGCCAGTAGGAGCCAGGTGCGCGGATCGGTCTCGACAACGTTGGGCGGGTTCCCCCGGGTGTGAGCCAGTCCCGAGATGCACTGCACGGCAACGAACGGAGGCACCCTCACCTCGACGCTCGCCCCGGGCGATAGCGCGGCCAGTGTCCTGGCCGTGAGGCGGACGGCGTCGGCGAGCACGCTCCGCTCGGGTCTCGCAGCGGTGTCGTCGCGCAGCCACTCCGCGACGGCCGATACCGCCGCGCGAGTCTTCGTCGGATCCGCAGTACGGCGGGCGGCCATACCCTAGTGTCGCAGAATGGCATTCGACCGCCATCGGCCGCCGTACAAGCTGGCAGGCTCGGTGCTACTGGCGATCGTCGTCCTCTTCGGGTTTCTGCTGGCCAAGCAGTACCGCGGCGACTTCGTCGAGCAGAGCGAACTCAAGGTGATCTCGGGCCGCGCCGGCCTGGTCGTCGACCCCGGCTCGAAGGTCACCCTCAACGGCGTCGAGATCGGTCGGGTCGCGCACATCGACACCACCAACGTCGACGGTGTCGAGCAGGCGATGATCACCGTCGAAGTCAACGACCACTACCTTCCGTCGATACCGTCCAACGTTCTCGCCGACGTCAAGGCCAGTACCGTGTTCGGCAACAAGTATGTGTCGTTCAGCTCGCCGGAAAAGCCGTCTGCAAACCATATTTCGAGTGGCGACGTCATTCGCGCGCAGTCGGTGACGACAGAGTTCGACACCCTGTTCGAAACGGTTACCTCGATCGCGAGCAAGGTCGACCCGATCAAGTTGAACCAGACTTTGACGGCCACGGCCCAGGCCCTTGCCGGCCTCGGTACCAAATTCGGCGAGTCCCTCGAGAACGCGAACGTCATCCTCGACGACGTGAACCCGCAGATGCCTCGGCTGCGCGAGGACGTCGCGCGGACCGCCGACCTGCTCGGCGTCTACGCCGATGCCTCGCCGAATCTTCTGGACGGGCTCGAAGCTGCGGTCACGACGGCGCGCACGCTCAATGCGGAGCGTGGCGACGTCGACGCCGCACTGATGGCCTCGATCGGATTCGCCAACACTGCCGCGGATCCGCTGGAGCGCGCCGGCCCCTACCTGGTCCGCGGAGCCGCCGACCTGGTGCCGACGACCAAACTGCTCGACGACTACCGCGCGATGATCTTCTGCACGCTGCGCAACTATCACGACGTCGGGCCACGGATCGCGAAGGCCCTCGGCGGTGACAACGGATTCTCGCTGGTGTCGTACGGGACGGTCATCGGTGCGGGCAATCCGTTCATCTACCCGGACAATCTGCCCCGCATCAACGCCCACGGTGGCCCGGAGGGGCGGCCGGGGTGCTGGCAGAAGGTCACCTACGACCTGTGGCCGATGCCATATCTGGTGATGGACACCGGGTTCGACCTCGCCCCATACAACCACGCCGAAATCGCCCAGCCGATGGCCATCGACTACGTGTGGGGCCGCCAGATCGGTGAGCTCACGATCAATCCCTGACCCTTGACGTCAACCGTCCTTGAGGTCTTACGGTGATCAACATGTCGTTCAAACCACACGAGATCGAGTTCATGCGTGGTGCCGACCTTGCCCGGTTGGCCACCATGCAGCCCGACGGCACACTGCAGAACAGCCCCGTCGGATTCACCTACAACGAAGACCTTGGCACCATCGACATCGCCGGCTACCGCATGTCGCACAGTCAGAAATTCCGCAACGTCGCCGCAAATCCCGTCGTCGCCGTCGTGGTGGACGACATCGTGTCCAGGGATCCGTGGCGGGTGCGTTGCCTCGAGATTCGTGGCACCGCGGTGCAGGCGAACGTCGGGGTGGCGACGGGGGTAGCTGGTGACGAACTGGATTCGGCGATCATCCGGATCACCCCGCGCAAGATCATCGCCTTTGGCATCGACGACACCGATACCGAGCCTCATCTGCTCGAAATGGACAGTCGCGCAGTCTGATTCTCGACGGCCAAGGCGGCCACCGCTCCCGCCTCATTGCTGGCCAGGTGCGCGAGCATCGGCGCGGCCAGGCTTCCCGTGCGGTCATACAGCCAGCCGAATGCCCATCCCGCCGCTCCGGTGACGAGCACGGTCCCGATGACCGAATCACCGGCCCCGCGCGCATCGGCGACGTGGGACAGCCCGAATGCGGTCGCCTGCAACAGCCGACCCCAGCTACCCCCGAATGCCTGGGCCGCAACGGTTCCCAATGCGCCGCGGTAGGCGGCCTCCTCCGACCAGACCGTGCCGATCGGAATGCGCACGGCGAGCCAGGCCGCGGCTGGCCGCGGCACCTCGCGCACCTCCAGGCTGCGCCGCACGGCGGGCACGGCGGTGGACGCCGCCACCGCTGCGGAGACCGCGCCCGCCACTCCAAGGCCCAGTCGCAGGCCGCGCGTCGAAGCCGGTGGCCGCAGCCCGAGCGGCGCATTGGTGCACGCGACGAGCACCCCGCCGAGAGCGGCGTGGACGGGCACTACCCAGCCCGGCGGAAGTCTCGGAGCTACCAGCCCCTTCCACCCGACCAAGGCGGCGGCCAGTGACAACGCCCGAATTCGGCCGGGCGGCACTAATACTCGTTCCCGACGCTCTGCACCGCAGCGCGGACGCGCTCGGTGTCCGCGTTCGTCCACCCGTCGGGGGGAATGACGGCGACCCAGCCGTCGAGAACCGACTCTCCGTAGTTGTGGCCATGTCCCGCCGGAACGCTGGCGGAATTGGTCATGTCAGCACCGACCTGCCAAAAGCTGACGATCGGGTACCACCGCATCGATGGCGTGCGGTCCGCGCCCGGCGGCTCGACCAGCCAGTCCGGTCGGGCGAACACCAGATCCGGCGACCACCACACGATCGGGTCAGACGCGTGCTGGAGGAACAGCACTCGCGTGCCGTCCCACTCGGGTTTCGCCGCCTCGGCGATGTCGACGCTGTTCGTCGCTTGCGAGAACCGCACCGTGCGGCCGTTGTCGTAACTCGGCTGAACTTCCGGGGTGTTGGGGTCGCGGCGCTGCACCAGCGCACTCCAGAGCGAACTTTCGTGCGGCGGGCCCACCCACAGCACGGCCGAGAAGTCCCTCCGCGCGATGTCGGGAAGCCACGGAAATGCCGCCTGGCCCGCCAGCGACCCGAGGCTCTCGCCGTAGAGCACCAGCTTGGGTCTGCGGTCAGGGGGAAGCTGCGTCCAGCGTTCGTGGACGGTGTCGATGAGGACGCGTCCCGACTCGACGGACTTCTCACGGTCCCCGAGAAACGAGATCCAGCTCGGCAGATACGAATACTGCACGCCGACGAGCGCCGTATCGCCGTTGTACATCGTCTCGATCGATCTCGCGGCGACCGGGTTGATCCAGCCCGTTCCCGTGGTGGGGACGAGGACGAGGAGCTTGCGCTCGAAGGCGCCGGTGCGCATCAGTTCGCGGACGATGACGTCGGCCCTGGCCTGGTCGGAGTCGGCGGTCTCCAGCCCCGCGTACACCCGGATCGGTTCCTTGGCTGGGCGGCCGTTGAGCTTGGTCAGTTCGGCCGCGTGCGGGCCGGTCGCGACGAAGTTGCGCCCTTGGAACCCGAGGGTGTCCCACGGCGCGAGTGACATTGCGCTGCCCGATTTCTCGGGTTGAGACGGCTGGGAGATGCCGTCGCGGGTAGTGGAGTTCTGCGGTTGCAACATTCGGTTGGCGCCGACCAGGAAGCCGCGGTACAGCACGCCGTTGACGAGGGTGACGACCAGGATGACGACGATCGCGGTGCCGATGAACATCGCCGTTTCCTGATGGACGTGCCAGCGGCGGATGAGTTTCCTCGCGAGGAACCTGATCGCGTCGTTGAGCACCCGGGCCGTTGACACGCAGGCGACACCCACCAACACGGCGGCCACCAGGGTACGCAGATAGCCGAGGGTGGTCGGACCTGCGAGGCCCATCTCGGCCGATACCTGACGCTGCCACGCCGCCGCGGGCACCAGCATCGACACGCACACCACGATCGCCACCACGACGATGCCCACCTTGAGCACGTTCAACGTCCTCTTCGGCGGCGGCCACCATTCTCGATGATGTAACGCAATGCGGTGGAAGACCTTGGCGAGGACCACGCCGATGGCATAGCCGATGGAGGCGTTGATGCCACCGATCAGACCCTGGAAGGTCCAGTCCCGCGGAAGCAACGAAGGGGTCAGAGACAGACAGAAGAACAGGGCGGCGACGGCGACGCCGCCGAAGTCGAGACGGACCAGGCTCCACGCCCAGACCACCAGCGGATGGCGTTGTTCTCGTTGTCGGCGTCCTGGGGTGTCGGCGAGGGACTCGCCGCTAGCGGTTTGTGCCTCCGCACTCACCCGAACAGTCCGGGCAGCACGCCCTCCGACGTGCGGCGCAATTCGTCGAGACTCACGGTGAACTGGCCCTGGACTTCGATGGACGTGCTGCCTTCGTCGACCACGCCGATGCGTTCGGCGGGCAGTCCGCGCGCCTCGCACATGGCACGGAACCTGCTCTCCTCGGTGCGGGGTACGGCGACGAGCACCCGGCCGGCGGACTCTGAGAACAGCGTCACGAACGGGTCGGCGCCCTCGGGAAGTATTATCCGGCAACCGGTTTCGCCCGCCATCGCGGCCTCGACGATGGCCTGAACGAGACCGCCCTCGGACAGGTCGTGGGCGGCGGAGATCAGCCCGTCACGGCTGGCCGCGACCAGCACTTCGGCCAGCAGCTGCTCACGCGCCAGGTCGACCTTCGGCGGCAAGCCACCGAGGTGGTCGGCGGTGACCTGCGCCCAGATGGAACCGTCGAACTCGTCGCGGGTGTCGCCAAGCAGGATCAACGTCTCACCCGGTTCGTGGCCGAAGCCGGTCGGGATGCGGCGGTGCACGTCGTCGATGACCCCGAGCACCCCGACGACGGGCGTCGGAAGGATTGCGGTGCTACCGGTCTGGTTGTAGAAGCTCACATTGCCGCCGGTGACTGGAATGCCCAGTGCCGCACAGCCGTCGGCTAGGCCAC